>CACHBR010000001.1 GCA_902578115.1 uncultured Pelagibacteraceae bacterium
ACCAGGTTCAAAAACAATAGATCCAAAAATTGAATGGGCTAGAATTAAGCATGTTTTAAATAATTTCAAAAAAAAATATAAAAAAATTTGCTTATCAGTTGATACACGAAAATCTGATATAATGATAAAAAGTGTGACTTGCGGCGCAGATCTAATCAATGATGTATCAGGCTTTACTCATGATCCCTTTGCGCTTATTAAATTAAGAAATTTTAATATTCCAAAAGTTTTACATCATATGCAAGGAACCCCAAAAACAATGCAAAAGAATCCAAAATATAAAAATGTTTTACTGGATATTTATGACTTTTTTGAAAGAGAAATTTCAAATATTACAGATAATAAAAAAATCATAATAGATCCAGGCATTGGTTTTGGTAAAACTCTGAAACATAATTTGACTTTAATTTCCAATATATCTTTGTTTCATAGCCTTGGCTTTCCTATTTTGGTTGGGACTTCAAGAAAGAGATTCATTAATCAAATATCTGGCGAGTATGATAGTAAAGATAGAACAGGCGGGACATTAGCATCAGTTCTTTACTTGTTATCCCAAGGTGTACAAATTTTCAGAGTGCACAATGTAAGGGAAGTTAAGCAAGGAATAATGGTATACGAAAAAATTAATGAAAAATAAATATTTTGGGACAGACGGTATCAGAGGAAGAGTAAATCAAGGAAATATAACAGGAGAAAAATTTTTTAAATTTGGTCTTGCTTCGGGTACTTATTTTAAAAATCAAAAAAAATCAAAACAAATAGCTATAATTGCAAAAGATACTAGATTATCAGGATATACTTTAGAACCAGCACTAGTTTCTGGTTTAGTATCTGGTGGAATGCATGTTTACACTTTAGGACCTTTACCAACAAATGGTTTAGCTATGTTAACTAAATCTATGAAGGCAAATATGGGAATAATGATTACTGCATCACACAATCCCTACTTTGATAATGGATTAAAATTATTTGGTCCTGACGGAATGAAACTATCTGATAAAATTGAAAAAAAGATTGAAAAACTAATAGATGCAAAAAATACTAAACAGTTAACAAACCCAAAATTATTGGGAAGAGTAAAGCGTCTTGAAGATGGAAATGATAAATATACTAAAATACTAAAAAATAATTTTCCGAGCAATTTTCATCTAAAAGGTACAAAAATTGTTTTAGATTGTGCAAATGGTGCTTCTTATAAAGCTGCTCCTAAATTATTAAAAGAACTTGGTGCAAAAGTGATTTCTATAGGGGTAAAACCAAATGGATTAAATATAAATGACAAATGTGGATCAACATATCCCTCAAAAATAAAAACTGCTGTTAAAAAACATAAAGCTAAAATCGGAATAGCATTTGACGGAGATGCTGACAGAGTAATTATGTGTGATGAAAAAGGAAAAATAATAGATGGTGATCAAATTATTGCAATGTTGGCTCGTAGATGGAAATCTAAAAAAATTTTAAAAGGTGGCGTAATTGGAACATTAATGTCCAATTATGGTTTGGAAAAATTTTTGCTTAATGAAAAAATAAGATTTTCGAGATCTAAAGTTGGAGATAGATATGTTAAAGAAAAAATGAAAAAGCTTAATTATAATTTAGGCGGTGAACAGTCTGGGCACATTATTTTGGGAAAATTTGCAACTACAGGGGATGGATTATTAGTAGCCTTAGAGGTTTTATTTTCTCTTCGAAAGGGTAGAAAAGCTAGTCAGTTATTAAAAGTTTTTAAACCATTACCACAAACATTAGAAAACGTAGAAGTAAATGATAAAAATGTAATTAATAAATCAAAATGTAAAAATGCCATAAAGATAGCAAATAATTTTATGGGTCAAAAGGGTAGAATTTTAGTTAGAAAATCTGGAACAGAGTCAAAAATTAGGATAATGGCCGAGTCATATGATAAAAGTTTAGTTTTAAAATGTATAAAAATAATCAAAAGTTCGATTAAATAAATTGAAACCTAAATCAAAAATTCTAATAATTGCAGGATCAGATTCTTCTGGGGGTGCAGGAATTCAAGCAGATATAAAAACAGTAACAGCATTAGGCGGTTACGCAATGACTGCTGTTACTGCAATTACAGCCCAAAATACTACCGCAGTTAAGTCTGTTGTTACTATTCCTCCAAAAGAAATAGAAAAACAAATTTTATTTACTTCTAAAGATATCAAACCAGATGCAATTAAAATTGGAATGCTACATTCGTCAGTTGTAATTAACTCAGTAATAAAGTCTCTTCAAAAAGTTAAAACTAAAAAAATAATTTTAGATCCAGTTATGGTTGCCAAAGGTGGTTTTAAACTCATAAATGATACTGCAATTAAAGTATTAAAAGAAAAACTTATTAAAAAGGCATATCTTATAACTCCAAATATTCCAGAAGCCGAGGTGCTAACTAAAACTAAAATTAAAAATTTAGAAGATATGATTCGGGCTGCCAATATTTTGCTTAATTCTGGTGTTAAAAATGTATTAGTAAAAGGTGGTCATGGAAAATCTAAAGTTATGGAAGATGTGCTTTTAAATAAAAAAGAAATTAAAATCTTCAGAAATAAAAAAATTAAAACTAAAAACACCCATGGAACCGGCTGCACTTTATCAAGTGCAATTGCAACTTTTTTTGCATGTGGAAAAACTATAAATAAATCTTGTGAGCTTGGAATTAAATATGTTAATCAATCTATAAGATCCAATCTTAACTATGGAAAGGGCCATGGACCAATTAATCATTTAAGCTCAATTAATATAGATAAAAAATTTAAATAATGAAAAATGTTATAGTTATAGGAACACAATGGGGAGACGAAGGTAAAGGTAAAATAGTTGATTGGCTTTCAAGTGAAGCTGATGTTGTTGTTAGATTTCAAGGTGGACATAATGCTGGTCATACTTTGGTAATTGATGGTGTAACCTATAAATTAAGATTGCTTCCCTCAGGTACAGTTAGAAAAAACAAAGTATCAATAATAGGAAACGGTGTAGTTGTTGATCCCTGGGCACTTATTGACGAGATAAAAGAGATGAAATCAAAAGGTGTTGAAATTAATGAAAATAATTTAATACTCTCTGAAGCAGCTAATCTTATACTGCCTTACCACAAAGAGATGGACGAAATAAGAGAAGACTCAGCAGGAAAAGCAAAAATCGGTACTACTAGAAGGGGCATAGGTCCAGCGTATGAGGATAAGGTTGGAAGAAGATCGATTAGGGTTATGGATTTATCATCTGAAAGTAATTTGGACTCTAGACTTGATGCTGCTTTAATCCATCATAATGCTTTACGAAAAGGTTTGAAAAAAACAGTTTTCAAAAAAGATAAATTAAAAAAAGACTTGTTGAAAATAGCTCCAGAAATTTTAAAATTTTCACAACCAGTTTGGAAAAGACTAAATGAGTTTAAATCTAAAGGAAAAAAAATATTATTTGAAGGTGCTCAGGGAATTCTTTTAGATGTTGATCATGGTACTTATCCTTTTGTGACTTCATCAAATACAGTTGCATCTGCAGCTGCTACAGGATCTGGATTTGGATCTAGTGGATCAAATTATATTTTGGGCATAACTAAAGCATACACAACACGAGTAGGTGAAGGGCCATTTCCAACCGAACAAAAAAATGAAATTGGAAACTTACTGGGAAGTAGAGGAAAAGAATTTGGGACAGTAACTAGTAGAAAAAGAAGATGTGGATGGTTTGACGGTGTATTAGTAAGACAAACCATTAAAATTTCAGGTGTAAATGGAATAGCACTTACAAAGCTGGATGTTCTAGATGAATTGGATGAAATTAAAATGTGTATTGCTTATAAATTAAATGGAAAACAATACGATTATTTACCTGCAGGAGCGGAAGACCAATTTAAAATCGAACCTATTTATGAAACATTTCCTGGCTGGAAAGAAAGCACCAAAGGTATAAGAAATATGGAAAATCTTCCAAATAAAGCAAAGAAATATATTTATGCTGTTGAAGATTTTATAGAGGCTAAAATTTCGAGTATTTCAACAAGTCCTGAAAGAGAAGATACAATCCTAGTTGAAAGCCCATTTGCTTAATTTCTTGGGAGAAGGTTATTGGACTGCGTAGCGTTTAACATTGCTTTTTGAAGTTTTTCAAAAGCTTTAGTTTCAATCTGCCTAATTCTTTCTCTACTTATTTTATATTTTTTACTAAGCTCTTCTAGTGTTTTCGGTTCACTTGATAATTTTCTTTCTTCTAAAATTTCTCTTTCTCTATTATTAAGAATTTTAATTGATTGTTGTAACAAAGATTTTTTTTCATCCATTTCTTGTTTTTGTGAAACAAAAAGCTCTTGATCTAGATCATCACTTACTATCCAGTCTTGCCATTCACCTTTTTCGCCATCTTTAATTGGATCATTAAGAGACTTCTCTTGACCCATCATTCTCCTATTCATATTAACGACTTCTTCAGTTTTTACTCCAAGTTTTTTCGATATTTGATCAACTTGTTCTTTTTTTAAATCACCCTCCTCATAAGGGGCTATTTGTTTTTTCATTTTTTTTAGATTGAAAAAAAGTTTTTTTTGCGCAGATGTTGTTCCCATTTTTACAAGACTCCATGATCTCAAAACATATTCTTGAATAGCTGCTTTAATCCACCACATAGCATATGTTGCTAGTCTAAATCCTTTTTCAGGATCAAATTTCTTTACTGCCTGCATTAATCCAATATTACCTTCTGATATTAACTCGTTTACTGGAAGACCATATCCACGATAACCCATTGCTATTTTTGCAACCAAACGCAAATGACTTGTAACAAGTTTATGTGCCGATTTCAGATTACCTCTTTCCTTCCAGTTTTTTGCCAACATATATTCCTCTTCCGCATCTAGTATCGGGAATTTTTTGATCTGAGCAAGGTATACTGATAGTCCACCCTCACTTGTTAAACTAGGTAGATTTGATATTTCTGTTTTTGCACTCATCGATGTATATATATTTATAAATTCAAATTCTTCAATTGGCAAAATTATCAAGAAAATCTAGCATTTTTCTAAAATCATTAGGTAATTTAGAGTCAAAATTTACAAATTTTTTCTTAGTTGGATGAATAAAGCCTAAACTTTTTGCATGTAAGGCTTGCCTAGAAAAAGATGAAAGCATTTCATTAAATTTTTTATTTATTTTTTTAAATTTCGTTTTTTTCTTTCCATATTTTTTATCTCCGATTAATGGATTTCCTTTATATTCCAAGTGAACCCGTATTTGGTGTGTTCTTCCAGTTTCTAAAATACATTCCACTAAACTAATTTTTGGTATTTCTTTTGAACTAAAAGTTTTTATTGTTTTATAGTTCGTTACGGCTTTTTTACCTAAACGATCACTAACCGACATAAGCTGTCTATTTTTTTTACTTCTAGATATCAGAGTACTTATTTTGCCATTCAAAGGTCTAATCACTCCCCAAACTAAAGCAACATATTTTCTACTGATAGTATGTTTACTAAACTGCTCAGACAAAAGTGTGTGTGTATGATTATTTTTTGCAACTACTATTATGCCACTAGTATCTTTATCTATTCTATGAACTATCCCAGGTCTAAATTCTCCGTTTAGATTTGAAAGATTATTTTTATATAAATACAATAACCCATTTACTAAAGTCTCATCTTTATTTCCTGCTCCTGGATGTACGATTAATCCGCTATTTTTATTAATCACTATTATATCTTCATCCTCATAAATAATGTCTAAATTTATTTTTTTTGGTTTAATATAATCTGTCTTTTTTTCAGGAATATTAACTTCAATTAAATCATTTTCTTTTATTTTTTCTGATGAAGCTATGATTTGCTTTTTATTAATTTTAATATTTTTTGAAACTATGATTTTTTTGATTTGGGACCTTGATAAATTTTTAAGATTTTCTGTTAAAAATTTGTCCAATCTCATCTTTTTTACAAGATCCTTAGCTAAAAATGTTATTGTTTTATTCATTTAATAATTTAAAAGTATTATATTATTAGGGGCCGTTAGCTTCAACTGGATAGAGCGCACCGCTTCGGACGGTGAGGTTGAGGGTTCAAATCCTTCACGGCCCGCCAGGAAATTGACATGAAAGAAACGAAAATTATATCTGATAAATTCATAGATTTGAGCAGTTACATTACAAGAGAGAGAGATAGCTATTCAAACGCTAACCCTTATCCGCATATAGTCATAAAAGATTTCTTCAATGAAGATTTTTTGAATGAAATTCTGAAGTCTTTTCCAGATTTATCAAAAGTTAATTCTTCTGAACAATGGAAAAATAAGAATGAAGTTAAATTTGGTAATAATGATTACTCAAGTTTTCCAAATAATATAAAATTATTTTTTGATTTTTTAAATTCAAAAAATTTTTTACAATTTTTACAAAGTATAACATCAATAAAAGAAAAACTTGTACACGATCCCGAATTAAATGGTGGAGGACTTCACGAAATTAAAAGAGGCGGTGTATTAAAAGTTCATACTGATTTTAATAGACATCCAAATTTAAGTTTAGATAGAAGAATCAATGTTTTGATTTATCTCAACAAAAATTGGAAAGAAGAGTATGGCGGACATTTGGAACTCTGGGATAAAGACATGACAAAATGTATAAAAAAAATAGCTCCCACCTTTAACACAATGGTAATATTCTCAACCACAGACTTTAGTAATCATGGTCATCCAGACCCACTAAACTGTCCAAATGAATGCTCTAGAAAATCCATTGCTCTATATTATTTTTCATCTGGTAGACCAGAACATGAGATTATTAATAAGAACAAAAAGAATAGGACATACTTCAAAAATAGAGAAGGGGTTAAGGACGATGTTTACGAGAAAAAAGAAAATTTTAAAGATTTTTTAAGAAGCTTTAAATTTTATAAATATATGAAAAATTTTGAAAAAAAATATTTAAGAAAAAAAAGGAATAAATAATTATTTATCTACAAAATCCATTCCTGGTATTTATCTTTATTATTTAAAATATAATCAGGAAAAGACTTATCAATATTTATAGCTTCGTATTTATAATTTCGACCTAGTAAATCTTTCTTTTCCCTAACTCTATTAGTTATATTTTCAATATTTGTGTATTCATCTATATTTTCTTCTTGATGCGCACCACTTTTAAACTTTTTTGAAATATCCTCAGGTTTTTTAAGATCATTAAAATGCCACCCACCATTTTTAATTATTTGGGGTTGTTGAGGTTTGTAAATTTTCCAGAATGGTCTTTCTTTAATTTTAATATCTCTCAACCATTGAGGCGACTTTAAATATTTTTTTTGACAAATTTTTGTTCCTGGCCAACCCTCAATAGTTTTATTAATTAAATTTATTTTTTGGTGAAAATTCTTTTGTATAAAACAAGCATACTTTTTCTTAATATCGAACTCATTAATTTTTTTTGGATTAGGTATTTCGTCAAGATCTGAAATCATTATTAAATCATTCCCATCACAATTTTTTAAACCTCTATTTAGTGAATTTCTTTGGTATTGATCCCTTATATGACTTGCAGACCAATCTTTTTTATATTTGCTTACATTCAATGGAATATCGTCAATTATTAAATATTCTATCTTATCTTTAAATTTTGAAAATTTTTTTATGTCAAAATTCAATTTTTTTTCTTCGCCAGAGTGAGTTCTTGTTCCTTCTGCAATAATAAATTTATCTACAATATTGTTGAGAGTATTAAGTCTGATATCTAAAAGCATATCTTCATCAAAATACATGAAACAATCATATAGTGCCATTTACTATTCCCCCATGTTAATTAATGTTCCTCTAATTCTAGCACCAGAATACGCTACATAAAAAATTATTACACCAAAAATAAAATAGGCAATTGAAATTAAAATTGAGATAAATATTTCAATATAGTTAACTGTTCCGTTTAAAAGTATATTTCTCATTTCTTCAAAAACATGCACAAGCGGGAGTCCTTTCGCGATTATTTGTAAAGACAAAGGTAATATTTCTACAGGGTAATATATACAACCTAATGGTGCTAAAAAAAATAAACTAGCCCACGCAATATTTTCGAATGAAGGACCAAATCGTAGAAGTCCAGAAGTAACCAAAAGCCCTAGCGTAACACCAAAAATATATAAGCTTAATAATAATGCGAGTAGAGGTACTCCTATTTTAAAAACCGAGACTCCAAATAAAGGGATAGCTAATAGTGCTGCTGGAATCAGCCCTATCAGAGATCTAAAAACTGCTGTAATAGTAAGTGATGCAATCATTTCACTCAATTTTATTGGTGCAATGAATAAATTAGTAAAATTTCTACTCCATATTTCTTCAAGAAACATTATATTATAACTAATACTTACCCTAAATAAAAAGTCATATAAAATCGCTGCGGTCAATATTATTCCAACTGTGTTGCTATAATATTCAGAATTCAAAGTAAAAAATTTTGAAATAAATCCCCATAAAAATATTTGGACTGTCGGCCAATATATTAAATCTATAATTCTTGGCAAAGAATTACTTATTAAGTAAATATGTCTTAGACACAATGCATAGATTTTATGCCATCTCATCTTTGCTCCTTACTATTTTAAGAAATGTTTCTTCTAGATTTGCACGACCATGTCTACTTATTATTTCCTTACTAGTACCTTGATCAATGATTTTACCCTTTTTCATCATTATCACACTGTCACACAGTCTTTCTACCTCTGCCATATTATGAGAAGCTAAAAGTATTGTTACTTTATTTTTAGATTTATATGATTGTACATAAGATCTAACATAATCACCGATATCTGGATCAAGACTTGCTGTTGGCTCATCTAAAAGAAGAATTTCAGGTTTATTTATTAATGATTTTGCAAGTGAAACTCTATTTTTTTGACCAGAGGATAATTCACCAGTTTTTTTATTTAAAAAATCTTTTAAATTTAAATCTTCTGCTAATTCATTTACCCTTAAAGATAAATTTTTTACACCATAAAGTCTTCCATAGATTTCCAGGTTTTGTTTTACACTAAGCTTTTTTGGTAATTCAACATAAGGTGATGCAAAATTCATAATACTTAAAAGTTCATTCCTTTCAAATGTGTTTATATTTTTGTTTTGTATAATTATATCTCCACTTGTTGGTTTTATTAGACCAAGCATCATTCCAATAGATGTTGTTTTTCCACAACCATTTGGACCAAGTAAACCAACGGTTTTATTTGTGCTTATAGACAAGTTAATATTGTTTACAGCGTAAATTTGATTAAATTTTTTTGATAAATTTTTAATATGAATAGACATTTATTTTGATGCCTTTTTTAATCTATCGTTAATAGCAATACCAATATTTTTGTTTGGAATTTTAACTACATTGATTTTTTTATATTTTAATTTCTTAATTTTTCTTAAAACTTTATATAAGTTTTTTGCTGCTTCTTTGAGGTTACTATTTTTACTTAAATTAAACATATTTTTTTTCATCTTATACTTCTTTCCAAAAACAATGAATGCGGCCTTATAATCAGCTTTTTTTGAATTAAGTTTCATAGGTATTCCTGGAGAATAATGTCTTTTGAGCATACCAGGTGAAACTATAAGTTTTGAACCAGCAATATTTGAGACTTTTTTTTTCAATATTTTTCCAATTTGAATATTGCTTATTGCTCCTGGTCTTAAAATTCTAGGTTTATTACTCAAATTTATTACAGTTGACTCTAACCCAATTATTGATTTTCCACCATTTAAAATAAATTTAACTTTATTTTTGAATTCATCAACCACATCTAATGGTTCAGTTGGGCTTACCCCGGTCGAAATATTTGCACTAGGAATTGCTAAAGGAAAACTTAATTTTTTTAACAAAGACCTAATGGCTTTGTTTTTAGGAAATCTAACTGCAATAGTTTTTAATTTAGCATTAGCGAATTTTGATATTTTTGAATTTTTTCTCTTTTTTAAAATATAGGTAAGGGGTCCTGGGGAAAATTTTTTATAAAGTTTTAAAAAATTTTTGTCATATTTTGCATCTTTTTTTAATAGATCTAAATTATAATAATGAACAATAAGTGGATTTTTTTTTGGTCTTTTCTTTAAATTATATATTCTCTTAACAGATTTATTAGAATAAGCATTACCTGCTAATCCATATACAGTTTCTGTTGGTACTGCTATAATTTTGTTTTTTTCTAAAATTTTTTTGGCTTTATTTAGGTTGTAAAAAGAATTTTTATAGATATTTTTCATATTAAGATTATTATAAATTTAATGAAAACCAAAAATATTCCACCTGACATTAAAAGTAAATCAATAAACGAAGCCAAAATTGAAATATCAGATATTTTAAAAAGATTAGAGGATAGTGGGACAGATTTAGAGAATTCAAAGAAAGACTATGAAAGATTGCTACTTTTGAACAACCATGTAGATAACATTTTTAAGGAAAAACTAACTAAAATACATTCGATAGGTAAAAAAAAATAACTAATTAATTTTAAATGCTTAAAAATATTAAACAAAACGCTAATACTGTAGATAAATTTATAAAAAATTATTTCAATATGCAAAAGTATTCAGAGCTTATACCTGCAATGAAATATGGCACTTTATTTGGTGGAAAAAAAATAAGGTCAACAATTATTCTAAATACATCAAAAATTTTTAATATTAATTTTAATCAAATTATTAATGTATGTGCTGCTGTAGAATGTATACATTCATACTCCTTAATTCATGATGACTTACCATGCATGGACAATGATAGATTGAGGCGAGGAAAACCTTCAACGCATATTAAATTTGGTGAGTCAACAGCGATTCTTGCTGGGAACTCTTTGTTGACACTAGCTTTTGAAATGATAGCAGATCAAAAATTTAAATTAGACACAAATATTAAACTAAATCTAATAAAAAAATTATCTGAGTGTGCAGGTCATGTTGGTATCGCAGGAGGCCAATTCTTAGATCTTAATTATGAAAAAAAGAATATTAATTTTAAAAAAGTCATAAATATGCAAAGAAAAAAGACAGGAAAATTATTTGAATTTTGTTGTTTGGCACCTGCAATTGTAGCAAAAAAAAATATAAAGACACAAAAAGAAATGAGTAAAGTTGGTGAAGAATTAGGATTATTGTTTCAAATTGCAGATGATCTTTTAGATGTAAAGGGAAGTAAAAAAAGCACAGGTAAACCAGTTAAAAAAGATAAAAAAAAGGGGAAATCCACATTAATTAAATTATATGGTTATAAAAAAACTTTAGGGTTTGCTTTGGACAGAAAAAAGACGATAATAAATAAACTAAAAAAATATGGACAAAAATCAAATAAGTTAATTGAGGTATCAGATTTTATATTAAATAGAAGTTTTTAATGAAAAATAAATTATTAGATAATATTAATTATCCATCAGATTTAAGGAAACTAAGTAAAAATCAATTAGATCAAGTTTCTAAAGAACTGAGATCTGAACTAATTAATGTTGTATCAGAAACTGGAGGTCATCTAGGAGCAGGTCTAGGTGTGGTAGAGCTTACCGTAGCTTTACATTACGTTTTTAATACTCCAAAAGATAAATTAGTTTGGGATGTTGGCCATCAATGCTACCCGCACAAATTAATTACAGGAAGACGAGACAGAATAAGAACTTTAAGAAAAGGCGGTGGGCTTTCAGGATTTACCAAAAGATCAGAAAGTGAATATGATCCATTTGGAGCAGCACATAGCTCTACATCGATATCATCAACTCTTGGTATGGCTACAGCTAAGAAGCTCTCTAATGATAAAAATAACGTTGTTGCTGTCATAGGTGATGGAGCAATGAGTGCAGGAATGGCCTATGAAGCAATGAATAATGCTGGAGCGATGAAATCAAAATTGATCGTTGTTCTTAATGACAATGATATGTCAATTGCACCACCGGTTGGTGCGATGAGCAAATATCTTGCAAGACTTTTGTCTGGAAAAATATACTTTAGTTTCCGTGAAACCATAAAATTAATACTTTCAGCTTTTTCAAGAAGATTTTCAAAAAGCGCGGGTAAAGCAGAGGATTTACTTAGAAGTGCAGTGACCGGCGGAACACTATTCAGCCAACTTGGGTTTTATTATATAGGTCCCATTGATGGACATGATGTAAACAATTTAGTTACAATTTTAGAGAACGCAAAAAATTCAAATCATCAAGGCCCAATACTAATACATGCAATTACCAAAAAGGGTAAAGGATACAAACCCGCTGAAGAGTCAGGAGATAAATATCATGGGGTATCAAAATTTGATGTTTTAACTGGTAAACAGGCAAAAGGTAAATCAGCAGGACCCTCTTATACAAAGGTTTTTGCAAATACTTTAATTAAACATGCACAGAACGATACAAAAATTGTAGCAATTACTGGCGCAATGCCATCTGGAACTGGACTAGATCTTTTTCAAAAAAAGTTTCCTGATAGGATGTTTGATGTGGGTATAGCCGAACAACACGGAGTAACTTTCGCTGCTGGATTAGCTACCGAAGGATACAAACCCTATGCTGCCATTTACTCAACTTTTTTACAAAGAGCTTATGATCAGGTTGTTCATGACGTTGCAATACAATCTTTACCAGTTAGATTTGCCATAGATAGAGCAGGCTTAGTCGGTTCAGACGGAGCAACTCATGCCGGATCATTTGATACTACATACCTCTCTACTCTGCCAAATTTTGTTGTAATGGCAGCAAGCGATGAGGCTGAATTAGTAAGAATGATAAATACATCAGTAAACATAAATGATAGGCCATCAGCCTTCAGATATCCTAGAGGAAGTGGTTTTGGTGTAGAATTACCCGATATCAATGAAACTATTGAAATTGGTAAAGGTAGAATTATTTCATCTGGAAAACATTTGGCAATTCTTAATTTTGGAGCAAGGATGAATGAATGCAAAAAAGCGGCTGAGACTTTAAATAAAAAAGGAATTTTTGTGACAATTTTTGACGCAAGATTTGCAAAGCCTTTAGATGAAAAACTAATTCTTGAATTAGCTTCAAACCATGAAGCTGTTTTGACGATTGAAGAAGGTTCTATAGGTGGTTTTGGATCTCATGTTTCAAATCTTTTATCTGAAAGAGGATTTTTTGACAGTGGATTAAAATTTAGATCTATGATCTTACCTGATAAATTTTTGGATCAAGATACACCTGATAACATGTATAAAACTGCAGGATTAGACGGTAATAGTATTGTTGAAAAAATTGAAAATATTTTAAATTCTAACGTGGTTATTGCAAAAAATAAAAACTTATCTTAACCACACTGGGCTCTATTCATTAAAAAGTGGTCTAGTAATACACACGAAAGCATAGCCTCACCAATTGGAACTGCTCTTATACCAACACAAGGATCATGGCGGCCTCTCACAGATATTTTTGTATTTTTCCCTTTCTTATCAATTGTTTCTCTACTGTTAATTATTGATGAAGTTGGTTTTACTGCAAATGAAGCAATAATTTCTTGTCCTGAGGAAATACCACCAAGTATTCCTCCGGCATTATTACTTTTAAACTTAGCCTTTCCAGATTTAGATCTCATTTCATCAGAATTTTCCTCTCCTGATAAATATGCAGCACCCATTCCCGCACCTATATTTACACCCTTAACAGCATTAATACTCATCAAAGCTCCAGCTATGTCAGTATCAAGTTTAGAGTAAATTGGTGCCCCAAGTCCTGCAGGAATACCATTAGCCCTGAGTTCAATTACTGCACCACATGATGATCCAGATTTCCTTACTGCCATTAAATATTTTTCCCAGAGTTTAACAGACTTTCTGTCTGGGCAAAAAAATGGATTTTTTCTTATTTCTTTATTATTCCAATTTTTCCTATCACATCCCATTAATCCCAACTGTACAACAGCACCATAAAGACTAAATTTTTTACCTAATAAATTTTTTAATACTATTTTTGCTATAGCACCAGCAGCAACTCTCGAAGCTGTTTCTCTTGCTGATTGTCTTCCACCTCCTCGAAAATCTCTTATTCCATATTTTTTAAAATATGTGAAATCAGCATGACCTGGTCTAAATTTATTTTTTATTGACTCATAGTCCCTCGATCTTTTGTCCTCATTTCTTATCAATATTGAAATTGGAGTACCTGTTGATTTTCCCTCAAATACTCCAGATAAAATTTCTATCTTATCGGACTCTTTTCTTTGGGAGACAAATTTTGTGTTTCCAGGTCTTCTCCTGTCCATGTCTGCCTGTATTTCTTTATCTGAAATAGCTATATTTGGAGGACATCCATCTATAATACAGCCTATAGCGGGACCATGTGACTCACCCCATGTCGTAAATCTAAATATTTTTCCAAAAGTATTAAAAGACATCGATAATTAATGTATAAATTATTTTATAATAATTATGAATCAAAAAAATGGCCAAAATTCGTTAGGACTGGATAATTGTTTTGGAGACGAGGCAAATCCTATTAATTTGTTTAAAAATTGGTTCTCAGTAGCTGAAAAAAGTGAAATTAATGATCCAAATGCATTATCGCTTGCAACTTCAACATCTGATGGAATTCCAAGCGTGAGAATGGTTTTATTAAAAGGATACAGTGAGGATGGTTTTATTTTCTATACCAATTTTAACAGTAAAAAAGGAAATGATCTCAAAAAAAATCCAAATGCTTCTATGTGTTTTCACTGGAAAAGTCTTAGAAGACAAATAAGAATTTCAGGCAAAGTTAATATTGTTAGTGATGAAGTTGCTGACAAATATTACAATTCAAGAGCTTATAGAAGTAGAATAGGTGCTTGGGCATCATCACAGTCTAGTGTAATGAAAAAAAGAGAGGAATTAATTCAAAGGTTTGAAGAATTTAAAAAAAAATATCCTGATGAAAATAAAGTACCTAGACCTCCCCACTGGTCAGGTTGGAATTTAAAGCCAGAACGAATTGAGTTTTGGCTGGAAATTAAAAATAGGATTCACGAAAGATTAAATTATAGAAAAGAAAATAACAATTGGGTTAAGGAAATACTTTATCCTTAAAAAGATCTATTCAAGCTAAAACTAGTTAGGTTTTGTAAAACATCTTTTTCTTGTGAGTCATCAAAAATTCCTAGAGCATCATAAGAAACATTAACAAAATATTCAGCCCTTTTAAAAGTAGCCTCTAATGCCTTATACTTTTTGATTAATTTTAAAATTTCTTCAAAATCTTTTTTATTTCTTATGTCTTTCTTGAATATATTAATTAAAAATGTTCTCTCGATAGAGTTTGCTTTTTGGTATAAGATTATAACTGGTAGTGTTACTTTACCTTCAAAAAAATCTTTACCAATCTCTTTTCCAAAAATTTTTTCTTTTGAAAAATAATCCAAAGCATCATCTGCAATTTGAAAGGCTAAACCTAAATTTTTTCCATATGACTCTAAAGCATCTTTCTTTTTAAGATCTAAATTTGACAAACATGCTCCAACTCTGGTTGCTGCAGAAAATAAGGCTGCAGTTTTTAAATTAATTATTTTTATATAATTCTCCTCTAAAAGATCAGCCTCACCTTTATATTGGAGCTGCATAACTTCTCCTTGTGCTATTTTGGTTGATGTCGACGATAGAAGTTTTAATATTTCTAAATTTCCATCTTCAACCATCATTTCAAAACATCTACTCAGTAAATAATCACCGACTAGTATGGAGGATTGATTACCCCATATGTGATTTGGAGTTTTATTACCCCTTCTTACTTTACTTTGGTCAATTACATCATCGTGAAGCAAAGTTGCGCTGTGAATTAATTCCACACACGCAGCTAAGTTTACATCTCTTACTCCTTCTGTATAACCGCCTAATTTTGCAGATCCCATTGTGAGAAGAGCTCTTATTCTTTTACCACCTGAATTAAGGTGATAATCACTCATTTTTTTTATTAAAGTGACATCACTTTTGAGTTTATTTTTTATAAGTTTTTCAACAGAATCAAGCTTACCGTCTAGTTGATTTTTTAAATCCAAATAAGCATTATTAACGGATTTTTTTAAAGGAATTACTGAGCCCATAAATTCATTATATACTTTTCAAAATTATATTAATTATTATTTTAGACCTCTGTGACGCATGTAAATTTCAACCAAGAGTAGCGTAATTTATATTTCAATTTAATTTATGTGCTGATATAAGAATTGGTATTAACCTTTATTCATATGTTTTCGTTTTTTAAAAAGAAAGTTGTTGTTCCACATATTAGACTAGCTGGAGTTATTGGATCCGCTGGACGATTTAGACAGGGCATAGATTTTTCAGGTCAGCAAGAAATTATAAAAAAAGCATTTTCATTTAAAAAAGCCAAAAGTATAGCAATTTCAATAAACTCACCTGGAGGATCACCGGTCCAGTCACATTTGATTCATGATTACATTAGACAACTTGCAAAAAAAAATAAAAAAAAAGTTATTGTTTTTGCAGAAGATGTTGCAGCTTCAGGCGGATATCTTATTGCTTGTGCGGGCGATGAGATATATGCAAACTCAAGTTCAATAGTTGGATCAATCGGGGTTATATCAGCTTCTTTTGGATTTCAGGACGCTATTAAAAGAATAGGGGTTCAAAGAAGAGTTTATACAGCTGGAAAAAACAAAAGTACTTTAGATCCTTTTAAAGAGGAAAAACCGGAAGATATTGAAAGAATTAAAAAATTACAATTAGAATTGCACTCAGACTTTATAAATTTAGTTAAAAAAAGTCGTGGATCAAAATTAAAAGATCCCGATAAAAATAATACTTTTACAGGTGAATTTTGGTCAGGCTCAACCTCATTAAAATTAGGACTTGTGGATGGCATAGGAAATGCAGAACAAATTTTGAGAGAAAAATTTGGAGAAAATATTGAGATTAAAAAGTTTGAAAAACAAAAAGGTTTTTTAGCAAAAAGATTATCTTCCTCATTAGACAATCAAGTTGATACTATAGTAAGCGCTATAGAAGAAAGAGCACTGTGGCAAAAATTTGGTTTATAGATGCCAAAAAAAACTAAAGAGAAAAATAAAGTCTTATCATTTCAAAACTTAATTTTTAATTTACAAAAATTTTGGGATAAACAAGGATGTATTATTTTGCAACCTTACGACTTAGAAGTTGGTGCGGGTACTTTTCATCCAGCAACTACTTTACGATCACTAGGACCAAAACCTTGGAAAGCAGCTTATGTTCAACCATCAAGAAGACCAACAGATGGAAGATATGGAAAAAATCCAAATAGATTACAACATTATTATCAGTATCAGGTTATTATCAAACCATCACCGAAAGATATTAAACAACTATATTTAAAAAGTTTAGTTGCAATTGGAATAGATCCCAAAGATCATGATGTAAGATTTGTTGAAGATGATTGGGAGAGCCCAACTTTAGGAGCTGCAGGTTTAGGTTGGGAAGTATGGTGTGATGGAATGGAAATAACTCAATTTACTTATTTTCAAAAAATGACAGGATTAGAATGTAAGCCAATATCAGTCGAGTTGACCTACGGTTTAGAAAGAATTTGTATGTTTGTGCAAAAAAAGAAAAACGTATTTGATATCGATTGGAATGACAATGGAGTAAAATATAGAGATGTTTATCTTCAATCCGAAAAAGAATTTTCTGCTTATAATTTTGATCACGCAAACACCGAGTCACTGCTAAAAAATTTTGATATTGCAGAACAGGAATGTAAGAACCTTCTAGAGCAAAAACTTCCTCTTCCAGCTTACGACCAATGTTTAAAAGCCAGTCATATTTTCAATTTATTGGATGCGAGAGGAGTAATTGCAGTTGCAGAAAGAACTGGTTATATAAATAGAATTAGAGAACTAGCAAAGGGAGCAGGATCAGGTTGGTTAGAAAATCAAGATAAATAATGTCTGAACTTTTTATTGAATTTTTTAGTGAAGAGATACCACCAAGTTTACAAATAAGTGCAAGAAACCAATTTCAGAAAATTCTAATAGACAAACTATCTGAAGCAAACTTAAAATATAATAATTTTGAGATATATTCTACACCAACAAGAATAGCTGCCTGTATTTCTGGATTACCAGATAAAATTAAAATATTACCAGCTGAGATAAAGGGTCCTAAAGTTGGTGTGCCAGAAAAAGTTTTGGAAAATTTTGCTAAATCAAGATTTGTTAGTTTGAGTGATCTATATGAAAAAAAAACAGAAAAAGGAAATTTCTATTTTGTTAAAATTAAGGGAAAAGAAATTAATAGTGAAGAAGAATTAATTAAATGTATTTTAAAATCTCTTAGTGAAATATCATGGAAAAAGTCTATGAAATGGTCCGACCACGAAATGAGTTGGGGTAGACCACTAAGATCAATTTTAGCTATTTTTGGAAATAAAGTGCTTAAATTTAACTACCAACACCTTGAGGCTACGAATTTTATACAAATAGAGGAAAATTCAACAATTACTCAAAAAAAAATCAATAATTTCAACGAGTATAAGAAAATTCTTAAAAGTTATTCAATTATACTTGATCACAAAGAACGCGAAAAAATTATAAGCGATAAAATTTTATCGATATGTAAAAAAAAATCATTTAAAGTTTTTATCAACCAAACTTTACTTACCGAGGTAAGTAATTTGGTTGATAAACCAAATGTGTTAATAGCTCAATTTGATAAAAATTATTTAAAATTGCCCCAAGAAGTTATTAGGTCTACACTTCAAACACACCAAAGATATTTTACTTTGGTGGATCATAGAGACAGAATAAGTAATGAATTCGTTGTAGTAGCAAATAAAAAAGATGAAAAAAAATTAATCAAAATAGGAAACGAAAGGGTAGTTGATGCAAGACTTTCTGACGCCAGTTTCTTTTGGGAGAAAGACAAGTCTTTAAACTTGATAAAACAAATTAATAAATTAAAAGAAATTACGTTTTATGAAAACCTGGGCTCAATTTATGATAAAACTCAAAGACTCAGAAAGATGGCTTATTTTATTTCTGATCAACTTGATTTAAAAAAAGAAAAAGTTGAGATAGCTGCATCTATAAGTAAAACTGATTTAGTTTCAGGGTTAGTTGGTGAGTTTCCTGAACTTCAAGGAATAATGGGAAAATATTTTGCCTCAAATCAAGGATTTGAAGAAGATGTATCTTTAGCAGTAAGCGAACATTACTTACCGATAAGTATTTCCTCACATGTTCCAAAAAGACCAATTAGTTATGGTCTTTCAATTATAGATAAACTGGATACTTTAGTAGGTTTCTTTTTGATAAATGAAAAACCCACAAGTTCAAAAGACCCATTTGCTTTAAGAAGATCATCTATTGGACTTTTAAGAACTGTAATTGAGAATAATTTAAGAGTAAGCATAAGAGATTTAATTGATTATTTAATAAAGATGTATACTGAACAAGGTGTCAAAGAATTAAATCAAAATACACATTCAGAACTTTTAAAATTTTTTAGAGAACGTATGAAAAATATTTTAAAAGAGAAAAAAATTAGACCTGACATTATTGAAGCATCAGTAAGCTCACATTTAAATGACGATTTTCTTGAACTATATAAAAAGACCATTGTTATGAATAAATTTATATCAAAAGATCTCGGTAGGAATGCAGTATCAACTTATAAAAGAGCATCCAACATTCTTGATAAAGAAAAAAATATATCAAAAAGTGGTCCAGATGCAGTTCTTTTTAAACAAGACGAGGAAAAAGAACTATTTAATAAAATAAATGACATCAGAAAGGTTTTTGCATTTAAGGAAAGGAAAGAAAATTACGAAAATCATTTAAAACTTTTATCAGAAACTAAGTTATCCACTGATAAGTTTTTTGAAAATGTGAAGGTAAATGACGATAATAATGATATTAAAAATAATAGACTAGAACTCTTGCAAAGACTCTGTTCTACATTTAATACTTTTATAGATTTTTCAAAATTGGAAGGTAGTTAATGTCGAAGTTCATATTTAGTTTTGGAGATAAAAAAACAAAAAAAATATCAAATTCAAGAAATATATTAGGTGGTAAAGGTGCAAATTTAGCTGAGATGGCTAGACTAGGATTGCCAGTTCCTCCAGGTTTTACAATTTCAACTAAGATGTGTGAAATTTTTTACAAAAATAATAAAAAATTAACATCTAAAGTTAAAGCTGAAATTAAAAAAGAACTTAAAAAAATTGAAATTATAACAAAGAAAAAGTTCGGTGAAAATTCAAATCCTTTATTAATATCTGTCAGATCAGGATCAAGAGTTTCAATGCCTGGTATGATGGATACTATTCTCAACTTAGGACTCAATGATAAAACGGTGTCAGCTCTTTCAAAAAAAACTTTAAATGACAGATTTGCAAAAGATAGTTACAGAAGATTTATTCAGATGTATTCTAATGTAGTTATGGGGGTAGAAACGCATCATTTTGAGGAAATGATTGATAACTACAAATTAACCAAAGGTGTTCTGCAAGACACTGAACTAAACTCTGAAGATTGGGATGGCTTAATTAATAATTTTAAAAAATTAATAAAAGAAAAAACAAAAAGAAGCTTTCCTCAAGATGTCCACGAACAACTTTTTGGCGCAATAAATGCTGTATTCCTATCATGGGAAAGTAAAAGGGCAAAAATTTATAGAAAATTAAATCATATACCAGGTGATTGGGGAACCGCAGTAAACGTTCAGTCAATGGTTTTTGGTAATATGGGAAATGATTGTGCAACAGGTGTAGCTTTTACAAGAAACCCTTCCACCGGAGAAAATAAATTTTTTGGAGAGTATTTAATAAATGCTCAGGGGGAAGATGTTGTAGCAGGTAGTAGAACTCCAAGATACATTACAAAAAAATCGAGAGAAGAAGCAGGGGCAAAAGAGAAATCGATGGAAGAAACTATGCCAAAAGTTTTTAAAGAACTAAAAAACATATTTTTAAAATTAGAAAATCACTACAAAGATATGCAAGATATTGAATTTACCGTAGAGAACAAAAAGTTATGGATGTTACAAACTCGAAATGGAAAACGAACAGCTAAGGCCGCAATTAAAATAGCCGTAGATATGGTAAAAGAAAAATTAATTTCAAAAAAAGAAGCAATTTTAAGAATTGATGCTAATACACTTGATACACTTTTACATCCCACTTTAGATGATAAAGTTGAAAAAAAAGTAATAGCAAAAGGCTTGCCGGCATCACCAGGAGCCGCCAGTGGCAAAGTAGTTTTTACAGCGGATGAGGCTGAGAAAATGAGCAATCAAAAAGAGGATACGATTTTAGTAAGATTAGAAACATCGCCAGAAGATATTCATGGGATGCATGCTGCAAAAGGAATATTAACTGCGAGGGGAGGAATGACAAGTCATGCCGCAGTTGTTGCTAGAGGTATGGGAAGGCCATGTGTCTCAGGTTCTGCGGAAATTAATATCGATTATGAAAGTAAAGAATTTAAAGTTGGAGACCTAGTAATCAAAGAGGGCGATACTATAACCATTGATGGAGGATCAGGAAAAGTAATGGAAGGAGTAGTTCCAACTGTAAAACCAGATATTTCAGGATATTTTTCAACAATAATGAAATGGGCAGATGAATTTAGAAAATTAAAAATTAGAACTAATTCAGAAACACCTCAGGATACAAAAATTGCCAGAAGCTTTGGAGCAGAAGGTATTGGACTATGTAGAACTGAACATATGTTTTTTGAAGAAGAAAGAATTTTATCTGTGCGACAGATGATAGTATCAAAAGATTTAGATGGAAGAAGGATAGCTTTAGAAAAATTGTTACCTTATCAAAAAAACGATTTTAAAGAAATATTCAAAATTATGAAAGGTTTACCAGTTACCGTAAGACTTTTAGATCCACCACTACATGAGTTTCTTCCAAAAACAGATAAAGACATGGAAGATTTGGCAAGATCACTTAACTTAGGGGTTAAAGAAATTAAGGATAGAGTAGCAGAACTTCATGAATTAAATCCTATGCTTGGTCATAGAGGATGTAGACTTGGAATATCTTTTCCTGAAATTTACGAAATGCAATGCAGAGCAATTTTTACAGCTTTAATTGAGTGTAAAAAAGAAAAAATACAATCTGTAATACCAGAAATCATGATACCCCTTGTTTCTACTGAGGACGAGATTGGTATAATGAGAAAATTAGTAGATGAGGTAGCCAAGAAAGTTCAGAAAGAAAACAAAATTAAATTAGAATACTTTGTTGGTACAATGATCGAATTACCAAGAGCAGCACTAAGAGCAGCGCCTATATCAAAATATGCTGACTTCTTTAGTTTTGGAACAAATGATTTAACACAAACTACTTACGGTATAAGCCGCGATGATTCTGGAAAGTTTTTAAATGATTACTTAGATCATAAAATTTTCGATACCGATCCATTCGTAAGTATTGATAAAGATGGAGTAGGTGAGTTGGTTAAAATCGCGACCGAAAGAGGAAGAAAAAATAATAGAAAACTTAAATTAGGAATTTGTGGAGAACATGGTGGTGATCCCAAAAGTATAGAATTTTGTTCTAAAGCAGGATTAAACTATGTCTCTTGCTCTCCTTTTAGAGTACCAATTGCTAGGTTAGCAGCAGCACAAGCTGAACTTAGGAAATAAAATCTAATTTGCAGTCAACTGTAGGAGCGCTATGTGTAATTTGACCAATAGAAATTCTATGGACACCTGTCGAGGAAATTTTTTTAATATTTTTCAGTGTTATTCCTCCAGAGGCTTCAGTTTCATAATACCTTTTAGACATTTTGACTGCTTTTCTCAAATTTTTAGCACTCATATTATCAAATAAAATTCTATCAAATTTTAAACCAATAATTTCTTTTAATTGTTCAAGGTTGTCTACTTCAACAGTAATTTTCTTTCTCTTTTTATTTTTAATCAATTTTTTAACAATATTTCTAATATTTTGATCGACTGCAATATGATTATCTTTAATTAAAATTTCATCACTCAAGTTAAATCTATGATTAATACCTCCTCCTAATTTAACAGCATATTTTTGTATTAATCTTAAGTTCGGTAAGGTTTTTCTCGTACAGCAAATTTTACAAGATTTACCATTTATTTTTTTTACAAATTTATTTGTAATTGTCGCGACACCAGAAACGAGTCCTATAAAATTTAACGCAACTCTTTCAGCTTTCAATATACTTTTGGCACTTCCTTTTAATATTGCAATAATTTTACCTTTTTTTATTTCTTTTCCGTCCTTTATTTTTGATTTAAAAATGATTTTTTTATCTAAAATCTTAAATGTCTCCTTTGCAAAATTTATTCCACCGATAATACAGTTTTGACCAGCAATAATTTTAGCCAAAACCTTTTTATCATTTATATTTTTTGATGTTATATCTCCTGATGGCTCAAGATCTTCTTTTAA
The DNA here is from genome assembly GCA_902578115.1 of uncultured Pelagibacteraceae bacterium. Classification (GTDB taxonomy): domain Bacteria; phylum Pseudomonadota; class Alphaproteobacteria; order Pelagibacterales; family Pelagibacteraceae; genus Anoxypelagibacter. Next base: position 23,351 of record CACHBR010000001.1, read on the forward strand.
AGCCTGATAGACAATTGATTTAATATATTTATTATTTATTTTTTGCACTCGAAATTATCTACCAATTTCGGCCATTCTCAAAACAGATTTTCTTGCCATTTCAGCAATATTATGACCAATTTTAATTTCATTGGTTTCATTCTTTAAGCAATCATAGATTTTATTTAAAGTAATTTTTTTCATATGAGGACATAAGTTACATGGTTTGACAAACTGAACATTTGGATTTTCAACTTGAACATTATCGCTCATTGTACATTCAGTTACCAATAAAACTTTTTTGGGTTGTTTTTCCTTTACATACTTTACCATACTTGATGTTGATCCCGCAAAGTCAGAAGCACTTATTACATCTGGTGGACATTCAGGGTGAGCAATAACTTCAATCCCCGGATTTTCTTTTTTAATGTCTTCAACTTCTTTACCTGTAAATTTTTCATGGACCATGCACGTTCCTTGCCATGAAATGATTTTTACTTTTGTATTTTTTTGAACGTAATTTGCAAGATAATGATCAGGAAGAAAAATAACTTTATCAGTTCCTAAAGACTCAACAACTTTTACAGCATTTGCAGATGTACAACATATATCTGTTTCTGCTTTAACTTCTGCAGATGTATTTACGTAAGAAACAACCGGTACACCTGGGTATTTTTCTTTAAGCATTCTTACATCTTGACCTGTAATTGATTCAGCAAGTGAGCAACCAGCTTGCATATCAGGTATAAGAACTTTTTTACTTGGGTTCATTAATTTTGCAGTTTCAGCCATAAAATGAACTCCACATAAAACTATAATTCTAGACTCTGTTTTAGCTGCCTCTAGAGCAAGAGCTAGAGAGTCGGCTGAAATATCAGCTACCCCATGATAAATTTCTGGTGTTTGATAATTATGAGCAAGTATTACAGCGTCTTTTTCTTTTTTTAATTTATTTATTTTTTCTATGATCGGAGCGTGAAATTTCCACTCTATTTCAGGCACTACAGATGAAATTTTTTCATATATACTGTTTAATTCTTGTGAAGACATATAAATAATTTATCAACTTGAAGATAAAAAGTCATTCATTTATTGTCGCATATAAATTAATGCGGTCGTGCTGAAATTGGTAGACAGGCACGCTTGAGGGGCGTGTGGGTTTCCCGTGAGAGTTCGAGTCTCTCCGACCGCACCAAAAAGCTTATAAAATATATAGAAATTATTAAAAAAACTCTTTTTTTTATAATTACTCTGATGTAAATCTGAAATTTAAATTAATAAAAAATGAAAATTAAAATTTTTATAATTTTTTTAGGACTTTGGATATTGTTACCATCAAAATTATTTAGTGAATCAGCTAGTCCACAGACAGTTGAAGAAGAAATTAAATTATTAGGTATTTTTTCTGAGCCAATTAAATACCCAGATGGTATGTTGAAATTTTTTGGAACAAATTGTAAAACTTTCACATGTAGGGCTAACAAGGCAACAAAGGAAATGAGCTTAACATTCAAAAGATCTAAACTATATCATCAAAGAAAACCAGGGCAGCAATTATATGCATTAGCAATGTTTGAATTATTTTATTTAAACCAACTAAAACTGAAAGAAAAAAAAGTTAAAGAATTTATTAAATCTTGGCCGGAAACAAATAAAAATGGGAAAGACGTAGTTTCTCTAATAAAATTAAATAAATCTAGAGAAAAAATGAGAAAATCTCTGGGAATGGATTTGAATACAGGTATTGAGGAAGCAATAGAAAGATACTGGATAATGGGAGATTTTTTACAAAAAGGAGAAATAAAAAAAGAAAAGATTAGCAAAGATATAAAAAAACGTGAAAAATTAATATCTCAATATAAAAAAGCAGTAAATAATTTTAATACAGCACTAAAAAATAAGCAGTATGAAGATTTGTATAATAAAATAGAAAAAAAATAATATGATAAAAAAATTTTTTGAAATAAATAAAAAATTAACAAATTTTATATTTTACTTTTTCTTAATTTCTATTTTTTCGACTTTTTTTGTTAAAGCAAACGATGATCTTGAGAAAAGTTACAAAAACTTTGTAAAAGAAACTAAAGATATTAGAAGTAAATTAAACTCACTTTCTATTGATAATTCTTCTAAGGTTGTAGTGATTGATAATGCTATTAAACAGATGGATGCAGTTATAGAGTTTGCGCAAGAAAATTTCAAAAACAACAATCTTGAAATAACAGAAAAAACTTTGAATTTTGTAGACAAATCACTAGTCGATATTAATAATTCAGTCCCAAAAGAATTTGTTAATGATTTATCTGTAATAGATATGAGCAAGTTACAAGACAAAGAGATCGAAGAAATTTTTCAAGTTTCAGCCGATATGAAAAAAAACAAAAAAGATAAACTAGCCTCCCTGGTAAAAGATATGACAGATGTTGACAAAGAGGGACTCAATCTTTTTGAGGTAAGTAAAAATATTAACGATTCAGGCATAAAGACTTTAAGCATAGAAGATATTGCAAAGGCAGTAGTAGATAATCCTTCAATCAAGTCTGAGGTTATAGAATCCGCAGAAAAAGGAATTTCCCCAGAGGAACTGGCAAAACAACTAGCTGAAGCAGAAAAACTGGGAATAGCTGAGTCAACACAAAAAGTTTCAGAGGCAGCAAAGGCTTCAGGTTTTACTAAAGATATAATGCCTTCGTTAGAAACTATGAAAAGTGATTTTTTTGATGCAGAAGCTCATAATGCTGCAATGCAAGAAATGGCTGCAGATATAGAAGCCGGTGGTTTAGGAGAGGGCATGGGAGCAGCAGAGGCAGCGGCTACATATTCAGAGTCAGATCGTGATGCCCAAAAAGCTAAGTCAGAGGCAGACTGTACCGGCAATTGTGCTGGAGATACTGAGTCTGGACAATAAAATATTTAGAAAAGACCTTCTATTTCACCTTTGTTATTTAATTTTATAGAGTCCGCTGCTGGTGTCCTTGGAAGTCCAGGCATTGTCATTATTGAACCGCAAACAACAACTACAAATTCTGCTCCACTTGATAACCTAATTTCTCTTACTTGCAAAATATGATCTGATGGAGCACCTTTTAACTTTGGATCAGTTGAAAAACTATATTGTGTTTTTGCAATACAAACTGGAAATTTTTTAAAACCCGCATGTTCTATGCTTTTTATTTGCTCCTTAATTTTTTCATCTACCTCAACAGATTTCGCTTTATAAATATTTTTTGCAATCTTTTCTATTTTTTCCAATATTGGTGTCTCATCAGAATATAGATTTTTAAATGTTTCTTTTTTATTTTTTTTACATAAATCAATCACATTACTTGCTAAATCCTTTGCTCCATTTCCTCCGTCAGCCCAATGTTTACAAAGACTAGCTTTGACCCCAAGTTTAGAACAGTATTCTTTTACAGCCTGAACTTCTTTATCAGTATCTGTAACAAAATGATTAATTGCTACTATAATTTGTAGTCCAAATTGTTTTATATTTTGTATGTGTCTTTCAAGGTTAGGCAAACCTTTTTTAAGCGACTCTAAATTTTCTTTTTTTAGATCATCTTTTTCTACTCCACCATGCATTTTTATTGCTCTTATTGTTGCAACAAGAACAACACAGCTAGGTTGGATTTTGGCTTTTCGACATTTAATATTTAAAAATTTTTCAGCACCAAGGTCTGCGCCAAATCCAGCTTCGGTCACAACATAATCTGAGATTTTTAATGCAGTTTTTGTTGCAATAATTGAATTACATCCGTGTGCAATATTAGCAAATGGACCTCCATGAATTAATGCTAAGTTATTTTCAAGTGTCTGTACGGCATTTGGTCTAATAGCCTGTTTAAGAAGCACAGTCATTGGCCCATGTGCATTTAAATCTTTAGCATAAATTGCCTTTTTATCTTTTGTATAAGCAATAGTAATATTTCCAATTTTATTTTCTAGGTCTTTTAAATTATTCGAAAGACAAAAAATAGCCATTACCTCCGATGCAACAGTAATATCGAAACTATCGTTTCTAGGTATATTATTTTTTAATTTTTCCTGATTTATTTCAATTTTCCTAAGTGCTCGATCATTTAAATCAACTACACGTTTCCAAACTATATTATCAGGATCTATATTTAACTTATTACCCCAATAAATATGATTATCTATTAGTGCTGATAAAAGGTTATGAGCAGTTGTTATTGCATGAAAGTCGCCAGTAAAATGTAAGTTAATTTGTTCCATCGGTATAACTTGAGAATAACCACCACCAGCAGCTCCACCTTTCATTCCAAATGATGGGCCCAAACTTGGTTCTCTTAAACATACAATTGATTGTTTACCAACTTTGTTTAAAGCATCATTAAGTCCAACCGATGTAGTTGTTTTTCCTTCCCCTGCAGGTGTTGGTGTTATAGCCGTAACCAAAATTAAATTACTTTTTTTTTCTTTTAACTTATCAATATATTCAAAATTTAATTTTGCAATATGTCGTCCCATTGGACTAAATGTACTGTGATTATCTGGAATATTATATTTTTTTAAAATGTCAGATATTGGTTTAATTTTAGAGGCTCTAGCAATCTCTATGTCAGATTTAATTTTAGCCATCGGCCCTCTATATCTAAAAAAGTTAAATATGTATATAGGATTTCGCTTTGTTAAGTTCTCTTAAAAACGTGGCTAAAAACTCCCGACCAAATCTTTTGATACCCTCTTTTTTTCAAAAACTTAAAGATTTGGCTCTCCTCATTATTTTTTTCAATTACCTCAACACAGATTAGTTCTGGTGAGTATTTATCAAAATCCAAAGATTCTAAAACATCAATATCCGCTCCTTCTACATCAATATCAAGAAAATCAATTCTTTTTCCTTTGAATTTTGAATCATTTAAAACTGAAGTTAAAGTTTTTGAATTAATTTCTTTTGTCTTGATGTTTCCCTGAAAAATTTTATTAGCATATTCTTTTTTAATAGTTGAAAGCTGGGATAATTTTTTTTGATAAAACATTTCAATATTACCTTCTTTATTTGATATAGCTAAATTCAAATTGTTATCTCTTGGCCTAAGATGATTAAATAATTTTATAGAAAAATCACTTATATCAATATTTATTCCTTCCCAACCATTAAGATATAAAAGCATAGTATTATTTCTTTGAATTGGATGATAAGCACCCACATCAACATAAAACCCATTTTTCTTATTTTTAAAATAATTAAATATTTCTATATCCTCACCATCCATTGAATAAGATTTCTTTTTCAGAAAACATTTATTTTTAATGTATAGATTTTGTAGAATATGTATTTTTTCAAAGAAATTAGAAAACATATTTCTGTTAACCTAACCAAACTGGCTTAATTAATTTAATATTAAAACCATCACAGATTAAGTCTTTTCCTACATAATTCTTTTCATGTTCTCCAAATTTAATTAAAGCAAAAGGATATTCTCCACCAATAAGAACTTTACCAATATTCTCATTCTCAAAACTAATTTCACTACCAGATTTCATATCTTCTTTAGCCTCAATAGGAATTAATCTTTTTCTAATTTTATTTTTTAACTTCATTCTAGCTGTATTTTCCTGACCTACATAACAACCCTTTTTAAAATCTATTCCATTAAACTCTTCAAAATTACATTCTAGACCAAAAACTTTTTCTTGTAGGTCTTTTGTACTAATTTGTGCAATACCTAATTTATGGCTAATGGCATAATATTTTTTAGGGTCTTCCAACTTCAATTCTAATTTTTTAATAGACATATATAGTTTTTCTAAATTAATAATTAATCTTGCTCCAAGTTTTTTATTTCTAGGATCAATAAACAATGTATCATTCCTGTAAGTAGTCGTGAATCCAGCATCATTTTTTGCATTGTCTAAAGTAAGAAACTTTTCGTTGCTAATAACTGCTACTTGAAACTCATTAGATAAATTTAAAATTTCAATTTTTGAATTTAGTTTATAAATATTAAGTTTATTTATTAATTCATCAATTTGATTAGCTTCACAATCTAAAAAATATCCTTGCTTGTGTTTTACAATTATAAAGTCAAATAAATACTTACCTTGAGGAGATAGAAGCGAGGAAAAAGAACTATAATAATTATTTACCTTATTTATATCGTTAGTAACAATATTTTGTAAAAAATCCTTTACGTCCTCACCACTTATGAACACTACACCCCTATCTTTTAAAATAAATATTTGATCTTTTTCCATAAAAAGAGTTTATTATATATATTATATTTATCAAAAAATGTCTGATAACTACAGTCTCATAATTAAAAATGGATCATGTTATATTGATGGAAAATTTCAAAATATCGATTTAGCACTTACAGGTAACAAAATAAAAAAAATTGGAAAAATTGACCAAAATAACCCTAAGATTTTTGATGCTAGTAATAAAATTGTTTTACCTGGTGTTATAGATACCCAGGTTCATTTTAGAGAGCCTGGAGCAAACAATGCTGAAAATTTAGAAAGTGGAAGCAGAGCAGCAGTGGCTGGGGGAGTTACCTCTGTATTTGAAATGCCAAATACAAATCCTCCTACTTCAACTTTTGATGAATTTAATAAAAAACTTGATGCTGCAAAAAACAGAATGTTCTGCAATTATGCATTTTATTTTGGGGCCACACCAAATAACATGGAGGAACTTGCTGCAGTAGATACATTAAAGGGATGCTGTGGTGTGAAACTTTTTGCAGGATCATCAACAGGGAACCTTTTAGTAAGTCAAGAAAAGGATATAGAGAAAGTTATTTCAAATAGCAGCAAAATTATTTCAGTACATTCAGAAGATGAAAATATTTTGCTAAAAAGAAAAAAATATATCAAAGATGGGGATGTTCATTCCCATCCCATTTGGAGAAATGAGGAATGTGCATTAGAGTCAACAAAAAGGGTAGTGAGAATTGCACAAAAATATAAAAAGAAAATTCATATACTTCATGTATCAACCAAACAGGAGATAGATTTTTTTACAGAAAAAAGAGACAACGTAACTTTTGAAATAACACCTCAACACCTAACTATATATGCACCTGATTGTTACGATAATTTGAAAACTTTTAGTCAAATGAATCCACCTTTGAGATCAAAGGATCACTACGATAGATTGTGGAATGCAGTTGACGAGTCTTTAGTAAGTACAATCGGATCTGATCATGCACCTCATACAAAAGAAGAAAAAAATAGGAAATATCCTTTATCACCATCTGGAATGCCAGGAGTGCAAACTTTACTTCCTGTTATGCTTGATCATGTAAATAAAGGTAAACTAAAAATAGAAAAATTAATAAAATTGGTTTGTGAGAATCCTTGTGATTTATTTGGTATAGAAAATAAAGGATACATCAAAGAAAACTTTGATGCTGATCTGACAGTTATTGATATGAATAAAGAGGTTGTTATCAAGGACAATTGGATTGAAAGTAAATGTGGATGGACACCCTTTAATAATTTTAAAGTAAAAGGTTTTCCTGTAGCGACAATAGTAAATGGAGAAATTGTGATGGAAAATAATAAGATTGCATCACGTGCCAAAGGCAAACCATTAAATTTTAATTAAAAAATTATAAAGAGTTTATTAGTTCTTTAGCTATTTTAGTAGATTTACCGTAGAACTTTATTTTTTTTATAGCATCTAAGTTAGATTTATCATTTCCAACAACTACAAAACCTATCATTCCCATACTTTTGTGTGGTGTACACCAATAAGCGTATATTCCAGGAGTTTTGAAAGTATAACTAGTATCTTTATTGTACTTTGATTTAAATTTTTCTACCCCTTCAGGAATTCCGCCTTTAATAAATTCAACATTATGCCCAGGATTTACAGATTTCCAATTTACAGTATCACCCACGTCTACATTAACAATTTTTTTTGAATAAACATTAATCTCTTTCTCTAATCTATTTAGCATATCAATGTTTTCGTCTCCACCAAAAGCTGGACTACAAGTCATCAGAATAAATGTAAATTTTAAAAATATATTTTTCATAAATTTTAAATTTTTATTTTGTTAAGGCGCGTTGTTTAACACGCCTCAACCCTAAAATTAACTTTTAAAAAGATCTAAAGCTTTATTTAATAATTCCTCAGATTTTTTATGGTCTCCATTTTGATGTGCCTTTAAGCCATCAGCATGAAATTTTTTTGCTTCCTCAATTTTCTTTTCAACTTTATTTGCCATCATTGGACATGATCCAGCAAACACGCTAGTTGAAAAACTTAAAAGTGCAATAATTATGATAATTTTTTTCATATTTTCCTTTCAAAAACCCATATTTGACCAATTATCTTTTTTGTTAAATCTCTTTAGCTCTTCCTTAGATGTAGGACGCAAGAGGTAAAACACAAAATATAAAACAATTAGCAAAACCAGTGTTATTTCCATAACTAAATATAAATTATAAAATTTTATTAATCTCTGCGACAAGTTAATGATTAGAGAAGTGCGACAAGTTGATATTTATCTTAAATTCAAAAATTTGATATTTTCTAATTTATGAGGAAATTATTACTAATACTATTTTTAATACCAAGCATTGTCTTTGCTGGACCAATGAAGATGATCGGTGAAAAAGGTAATCCTACCGAGGTAAAAAGAACTATCACTATCAAGATGTATGATAATTATTTTGAACCTTCTGAAATTAATATTAATAAAGATGAAACAATTAAATTTATTGTTTTAAATGTAGGAGAACTCGTTCATGAATTTAATATTGCAACAAAAGAAATGCATATAAAGCATCAACCAGAAATGATGATGATGGTAGAAAATGAAATATTATTATCCGATAAAGTTGATAAAGAAAAAATGAAACAGATGGCTAAAAAAAATCCTGCAATGGGACACTCTCATTCAAATAGCATTTTACTTTCGCCGGGTGAAAAAGGAGAATTAGTTTGGAAATTTAACAATAGAGCTAAAATAGAAGCAGCCTGTAATGTACCAGGACATTATGAGGTGGGTATGATTGCAAAAATCAGCGAGATTTAGGTTTTTATTAATGAACCCAACAGATATTTTGTTAAGTATAGCTATAGTTGGTATATACACAATGATCTACGTATATCTAAAGTCGCAATTCAAAAACGACAAAATTAGATTGAAACTATTTATTCTAGGCTTTATTTACGCGACAGCAGTTACTGGAGTTCTTTATTATCTTATTAAGTTTATTGCCTCTTAACCTTTTAAAATATTATTATCCATAAGGTCTTTTTTAATCTCATCTAAAATTGCTGGATCATCAATAGTTGGTGGTACTTTATAAGTTTCTCCATCAGCAATTTTTCTTACTGTTCCCCTTAAAACTTTTCCCGATCTGGTTTTAGGCAATCTTTTTACAACGATAGCTAATTTAAATGCAGCCACTGGCCCAACTTTTTCTCTTACTAAAGCTACACATTCTTTTGTAATTTCTTTGTTGTCTCTATCAACACCTGCTTTTAAAGCAATTAACCCGATTGGAAGCTGTCCTTTTAATTTGTCTGCAATTCCAATTACTGCACACTCAGCTACATTTTTATGTTCTGCTAAAACTTCTTCAATTGCGCCAGTAGATAATCTGTGACCAGCTACATTTATAATATCATCCGTTCTAGACATAATCCAAACATAACCGTCTTCATCAATGTGGCCCGCATCATATGTTTGGTAATAACCCTTATAAGTTGACATATAAACTTTTTTATATCTTTCATCTGCATTCCATAAAGTAGGGAAGGTTCCAGGTGGCAAAGGTAATTTTACAACTATATCTCCCATTTGACCGGGCTTATTTTCTTTTCCCTCACTGTTAAGAACTTTTAAATTATAACCTGGTACTGGCTTGAATGCAGAACCATATTTGATTGGAAACTTTTCAATTCCAGCACAATTTGAACTTATTGCCCAACTTGTTTCTGTTTGCCACCAGTGATCTATAACAGGAGCGTTTGAAAGTTTTTCAAACCATTTAATTGTGTCTGGATCTGCTCTTTCACCTGCCAGGAAGAGAGTATCGAAATTTGCAAGGTCGTATTTTTTAAAAAATTTACCATCAGGATCCTCTTTTTTAATTGCTCTAATAGCTGTTGGAGCAGTAAATAATGATTTAACTTTATAATCAGAAATTATTCTCCAAAATACTCCAGCATCAGGTGTTCCTACAGGTTTTCCTTCGAATAAAACTGTAGTACAACCGTAAAATAAAGGTGCATAAACAATATAAGAGTGCCCAACTATCCAACCAATATCACTAGCAGACCACCAAACATCATCTTGATTAATGTTATAAATGTTTTTCATTGTCCATTTTAAAGCAACTATATGACCACCAATATCTCTTACAATTCCTTTAGGAGTTCCTGTGGTTCCAGAAGTATAAAGTATATAAGCATAGTCATTTGAATTCATTTTTTCACATTCAGTTGGTTTTGCATCTTTTAAAGCCTCTATCCAATCAATATCTTTTTTTGGATCAAGTTCTGCTTTATCCTTTTCTCTTTGCCAAATAATACATTTTTCAGGTTTATGATTTGCGATCTCAATCGCTTTATTTAAAAGTGGTTTATAGAGAACAGTTCGCCCAGGTTCATATCCGCAAGACGCAGAAATAATTATTTTTGCTTTTGAGTCATCTATCCTACTTGCTAATTCATTTGCAGCAAACCCTCCAAATACCACAGAATGAATAGCTCCTATTCTTCCACAAGCAAGCATAGCAACAACTGCCTGAGGAATCATTGGCATATAAATTATAACTCTATCTCCTTTTGAAATTCCTTGATTTTTTAAAGCGCCTGCAAATATAGAAACTTTTTCTCTTAATTCCTTGTATGTTAATTTGTATTTCGTACCTGTTATTGGGCTATCATAAATAATCGCAGTCTTGTCCCCTCTACCTTTATCAATATGAAAATCTAATGCATTGTAACAAGTGTTGGTTACCCCATCTTCATACCATCTATAAAACGGGGGGTTAGAAGAATTTAGTATTTTTGATGGTTTTTTGTACCAAAAAATATCTTCTGAAACTTCTTTCCAAAAGTTTTCTTTACTCTTTATAGACGAATCATAGATTTTTTCGTATTTTCCAGACAAATTAGATACTCCCTCTAAACCCGATTTAACCACTATTATCCCCAAAAAAAAACTAAAAAGTCAGTAAAATCAACACTTTTTATTTAAGAAAAAGCTTCAAATTAACTTTTTTTTTGGATACCGTTCCGGATATTCAAGGTGAGGGAGATAACTTATCTTGAATGTTTAAATTTAAACTAAAGAAAACTAAACGAAAGGGAGGTTTTCATGAAAAAACTAAGCATGATTGCACTAGCTGCTCTTGCATTCTTCGGAATCACTAGCTCTGCTAATGCTGCAACTGCCATGTTAGCTACTAACGACTTCGTAGGAATTACGTTTTGGTTAGTGTCTATGGGTATGTTAGCAGGTGCTGTATTTTTCTTCTTAGAAAGAAATACAGTTGCTGCATCGTGGAGAACATCTGTAACTGTAGCTGGATTAATTCAGTTTGTAGCATTTGTTCACTACGTATACATGAGAGACATCTGGGTTACGACAGGTGAAACACCAACAGTATATAGATATATTGACTGGTTAATCACTGTTCCAATGCAGATTGTTGAATTCTATTTAATCTTGGCTGCTGTTAGAAAAGTTCCAACTTCAATGTTCTGGAGATTGCTAATAGCTTCATTAGTAATGTTAGTCGGTGGATACCTAGGTGAAGCCGGTTATATCCAAGAATTTGTCGGTTTCATAATTGGAATGGCAGGTTGGATATACATTCTATTTGAAATCTTTTCAGGTGAAGCTGGAAGAGCTGCTGCGAAGGGTGGTAACAAAGCTGTTGCTACATGTTTCGGCGCTATGAGAATGATAGTTACAATTGGTTGGGCTATTTACCCACTAGGCTACGTATTTGGTTACTTAGCTGGTGGAATTGACTCTAACACGTTGAACATCATCTATAACTTAGCTGACTTCGTAAACAAATTAGCATTTGGTCTAGTAATTTGGGCTGCTGCTATGCAGAATACATCTTTAGCTAAAAGATAGTAATAGATAGTAAATTTTACAAAATAGGGCGAGTTTAACCACTTGCCCTATTTTTTTTTGCACCTATATTAACCTAATGCCAAAGATCACTTATATAGAGTCAACCGGTGAACAAAGAACAATTGATGTTCAAAAAGGATTATCTGTAATGGAAGGTGCTATACAAAATAAAATTCCTGGAATAGACGCTGATTGCGGTGGGGGAATGGCTTGTGCGACTTGCCATGTTTATGTCAAAGAAGAATGGTTTAATAAATTACCCAAAGCTGAAGACGGTGAGCAAGACATGATTGATATGGCATACGAACCAAAAAAAAATAGCAGATTAAGTTGTCAATTAATTGTATCTGATGAATTAGATGGGATGGTAGTAACAACACCAACTAAACAAACATAAAAATGATTAAAACAGATGTAGTAATTGTAGGGGCTGGTCCAGTTGGATTATTTGCTGTTCATCAACTTGGTATTAAAGGATTAAAGTCAGAAGTAATTGACAACTTAGATAAGGCAGGCGGACAATGTATTGAGCTTTATCCAGACAAGCCTATTTATGATATCGCTGGAATTCCAGAGTGTACCGGCGAAGAATTGACTAAAAATTTACTTGATCAAATAAAACCTTTTAAAACAAATTTTCATTTTAACGAGAGAGTTCAAGAGATTAAGAATGATGGTAACAATTGGATTTTAAAAACTAGTAAGAATAAAATTTTTAGTTCTCCAAATATAATTATTGCTGGCGGAGTAGGATCATTTGAGCCTAGAAAGCTATCTGTTAAAGATGCTGAAAAATACGAAGACAAAAATGTTTTTTATTCTGTTACTGATAAGAATAAATTTAAAGGTAAGAAAATATCAATTTTTGGTGGTGGTGACTCAGCTTTAGATTGGGCATTAGAATTATCTAAAATTGCGAATGTTACGTTAATACATAGAAGAGAGGAATTTAGAGGTGCACCACATACTTTAGGTGAACTTAAAAAAATAGGTAAAGTAGACATAAAAACCAAATACCAACTTGCTTCAATTGAAGGAGGTGAAAAAATTAAATCAATAAATATTAAGAGTGATGATGGTAAAGAAACACAAATTGAAACAGATTATATTTTAAGTTTTTTTGGTCTCATTATGAAACTTGGACCCATAAGTGAATGGGGTTTAAATATGGATAAAAAAACTATTAAAGTAAATACTGAAAACTTTGAGACGAATAAAAAAGGCATTTTTGCTATAGGGGATATTTGTACATATCCTGGAAAATTAAAACTTATATTATCTGGATTTCATGAAGGCGCTCTTGCTTCAGTTGAGTGTTTTAAAAGAGCAAGACCTAATGAAAAATATAGATTTGAATTTACCACATCTTCAAAAGAGATTCAGGCACGTTTAGGTGTAAAAAATAAGTGATAGAATTACTAACAGCAAATACGCCTAACGGCAAAAAAATCTCTATAATGTTAGAAGAAATCAAGTTTGAGTACAAAGTTACTAAAATAAATATTCAAAAAGAAGAACAGTTTGATCCTAAATTTAGAGCAATAAGCCCCTTCAGCAAAATACCAGTAATTATTGATCATGAAAATAGAACTTCCTTATTCGAGTCAGGGGCAATATTGATGTATTTAGGCGAGAAAAGTGGAAAATTTTATCCAAATAAAAACAAACATTTAATTAATCAATGGTTAATGGGACAAATGGCATACGTCGGACCTATGTTGGGTCAGCACCATCAATTCCATCATTATAACTCCGGCAAAAGTAATTGGGGAGAAGAAAGATACTTTAAAATTGCTAAATCAATTTATAAAGACTTAGATGATAGGCTTGAAAAAAGTAAATTTTTAGCTGGCGAATATTCAATTGCAGATATTGCAACTTTTCCCTGGCTAGCACGTCATGAATGGCATGATATAGGCTTGAAGAGTTATAAAAATTTATCTAGATGGTATGAAGAGATCTCTAAAAGAAAGGCTGTAATAAAAGGCTTTGACCTTTTGAAAAGAGATGAAAAAATACCTAAAATTTAATTATCGACGTAAATTTTCTCTTCTTGCTCATGCTTTTCTTGAGCTTGGATACTCAAAGTTGCTATAGGCCTTGCTATTAATCTTTTTAAACCAATAGGTTCTCCAGTTTCAACACAGTAGCCGTATGTATTATCCTTTAATCTTCTTAAAGCTGAGTCGATTTTATTCACTAATTTTCTCCTTCTATTAGAAGCTCTCATTTCAACAGTTTTTTCTGTGTAAGAGGAAGCTTGATCCACGATATCAGCCGACGAACTATTGTCGTCAAGATTACTCAAAGCAACGCTTTCGTTGTTTGATTTAATAATCTCTTTTCTCCATTCAAGCAGTTTTTCAGTAAAGAACTTTTTGTGCTTTGCGCACATGTATTTTTCTTTATTGTTTGGAGTATACTTTTTTTTGGTAGTCTTTTTGACCATATTTTAAACTTGGGGAGTATATTAACGTTTATATTGGTGTCAATATAATTTAAGTTATAAATACTTAAATTTTATGACAAAAAATCCGTCAAAGATATTTTTTTTGTTACTAATTGTTCATTTGTTGTTATGGACACTGATCCCTTCTTTGACTAATCAAAACCTTCCTCTGGACACAATTGAAGCTTTAGCATGGGGTAGTAATTTAGACTGGGGTTTTAATAAACATCCTCCTTTAAGCGCTTTTACTGTTGAAATAATTTATCAGATTTTTGGAAATCAAGATTGGGCGTATTATTTGCTTAGTCAAATTTTCGTAATAACCGCTTTTTTTGCAGTGTATAAATTTTCAGAGGAAATTTTTAATAATCAAAAACTTGCCCTTTTAGCAGTGCTTTTACTTGAAGGTATTTTTTTTTATAACTTCACAACACCAGAATTTAATGTGAACGTTGCTCAATTACCTTTTTGGGCTTTAACTGTTTATTTTACTTGGAGATGTATTAAATACGATAAAGTATCCGATTATGTATTATTAGGCTTGTTTGCTGGTTTAGGAATTTTATCAAAATACCTTTTTGTTTATCTAATTATTGGAATAAAACTTGTTTTTATTTACTTTTTAAGAAAAGGAAAAAAAATTAAATTTTCACATTATTTTATTGCAGGACCTATAACTTTAATAATTTTATTACCTCATTTAATTTGGTTAACAGAAAATAATTATATTACCATTGCCTATGGTCTTCAAAGAACTGGAGGTGTAGGAAATTTTCTGGACCATTTAATTTACCCTTTAATTTTTTTAGGTAAACAGATTGGCCTATTAACTCCTTTTCTTTTGATGTGTTATTTTCTTATTAAAAAAATGAAATTTAAAATTTATTTTAAAGATAAAAATTTAGTATTTTTACTCTTGACAACCATTGTGCCGATATTTCTTATGTTATTAACCTCTATGATGATGGGAGCCAAAATAAGGACAATGTGGATGACACCTTTTTATTTATTTTCAGGTACTTTAATTATTTATATTTTTAAATCGCAAATTAATTTAAATAGACTAAAAAATTTTACTACTGTATTTGTAATATTATTTTTTATTTCGCCTTTTACATATGCATATGTTTCAATTATTAAAACAGACAAAAGAACTGATTTTCCTGGCAAAGAAAAGGCTGAGAAAATTCAAAGTGCCTGGGATAAAAAATATAAAAGTGAAATAGAATATGTAGTTGGTGATGAATGGTATGGGGGAAATTTATCCTATCACCTTGAATCTAGACCTAAATGGATATCGATAAATGATAAAAAGGCATATGAATTGATAAAATCAAAAGATAGGATGAGTGGGGCAATGAGTCTGGAAAATATTTATCCAGCTTTGATTATAGGAAATAAATGAAAAAAATTAAAATTTTAATACCTGTTTATAATGATTGGGAGTCTTTAATAAAACTTCTTGATGAAATAAACAAAGTTATCGAAGATATTAAAAGTGTTGAGTTTGATTGTATGATTGTTAATGATGCATCTACAACCAAACCTCCTGACATTACAGTTCCTAAAAATATAAAAAAAATTGAGATATTCAATATGAAACAAAATAGGGGACATGCTAGATGTAATGCTTTTGGTTTAAGATATCTTTCAAAAAAAGATGATTTCGATCATTTAATTGTTATGGATGGTGATGGCGAAGATAGACCAGAGGAAATAAAATATCTAGTTAATCAGGCTTTGGAAGACCAAGAAGTATCGGTTGTTGCAAAAAGGGTAAAAAGATCAGAGGGACCTATATTTCAAATACTTTATGAAATTCATAAACTTATAACCTTATTGTTTACAGGTAAACAAGTAAATTTTGGAAATTATAGCTGCTTAACAAAAAAAGATGTAATTACTTTATCCCAACAAGAAAGTTTGTGGAGCAGTTTCTCTGGTACAGTAAAAAAATCTATTTTAAGACTTAATACAATTAATTCTACTAGAGGCTTAAGATATTTTGGTCCATCTAAAATGTCCCTTTTAAATCTTGGAATTCATTCTTTTTCAATTATTGCTGTATTTAAATCTCAAGTTTTTTTAAGAGGATTTATATTAACAATATTAATTTATCTTTTTGAAAATTTATTTGGCGCTGCTACTTTTTATTTAATTTTATCTTTAATAGTCTTTATGGCTCTGATTTATCTAAACTCTTTCAGAGAAAACATTGAGGATTTTGTTAAATCAGATGAAAACGTTGATAATGTCAAAACTAACACACACTAAAAGGTTGTATTTTGAGTCTGTATTGGAATCAAAAGTGAATCAAAACGTGAACATTGTAACTAAAGAGTATATTTTGTGTGGATATCTTTTGTTAAATTAATACTTAGGAGTTTTTAATGCCAAAAAAAAAATTGAGTTGTCACTGTGGGGGAGTAGAAGGCCAAGTTGAAATTCCTGAGACTGGATTTAAAAAAATTATGAGATGTAATTGTTCTATATGTAAAAGAAAAGGTTATATAATCGCTGTAGCTGGTCCAAATGATTTTAAAATTACCAAAGGCGAAAATCTTCTAAAACTTTATCAATTTCACTCTAAAACGGCAAAACATTATTTTTGTACTGTTTGTGGCATTCACACACATAACAGACCAAGAATTGATCCCAAAATATATGGTATTAATATTGCATGCATAGAGGGCATAAAACCATTTGAACTGAAAAATATTCCTGTTAACGATGGTGAAAACCATCCCCATGACAAAAAGTGACTATTATAAATATTTAAAAAAACAAGAGGTTACTGGCAAACCTATTGTCGACAAATTAGGAAAAATTAATAAATTTTATTTACCTTTGTCAGATTGGATTTATTCAGTTTATAACAAAGATGGTAAAACAAAATTAATAGGATTATCAGGTGGTCAAGGTGCAGGCAAAAGTACAATCACTGGGATATTAAAATTAATTTTAAAAAAAAAATATGGACTAAATCTTTGTGTATTTTCTATAGATGACTTTTACAAAACAAAAATTGATAGACTAAAAATGTCAAAAAAAACTCATCCACTTTTTATTACCAGGGGTGTACCTGGCACTCACGATGTTAAACTATTAAATCAAACAATCAAAAAACTTAAACAAAAAAATTTTAGAACAGTTTTAATACCTAAATTTGATAAATCTAAAGATGATAGATTTAAAAAAAGTAAATGGCAAAAAATTAAAGTTAAACCAGACATAATTATTTTTGAGGGTTGGTGTGTTGGTACGACACACCAAAATAATATTGAATTAAAAAAACCAATTAACTTTATTGAAAGAAAATATGATAAAAATCTAAAATGGAGAAAAATAGTTAATAATTTGATTAAAAAAAGGTATAAAAATCTATTTAATAAGATTGATAAATTAGTTTATTTAAAAGTTCCTCATTTTAATTATATTGTTAAATGGAGATGGATTCAGGAGCAAAAAATGAAATTGACATCAAAAAGTAAAAAGACTATGTCAAAAACACAAGTAAAAGAATTTATTATGTTTTATGAAAGATTAACCAAACATATGATGAAAAATTACTCTAAGATATCTGATCTAACAATATTTTTGGATAAAAATCATAGATCAAAAAAAATGATAATTAATTAAACTTATGAAGAATATATTACTAATTGTTATTTTTTGTTTTTTTTATACAAATATTAGTGCGCAAGATGTAATTAAAACTTTATCTGAGGCTTTTAAAAATAATTCAAAATTAAACGCTGAAAGAGCAAGCTTAAAAGCAACTAAACAAGGGGTAAATATTTCTAGAGGTGAATTTTTACCATCCGTAACTATCTCTGGAAATGTATCAAGTCAAGAAGATACCGGCAGAACCAATCAATCTGGTGAGTCTTTAGCAGATTTAAATTCAACACCTGAGACAAGATCTGTTTTGGTAGAGCAAAAAATTTTTAGTGGTTTCAGTAATTACAATAATCTTAAAAAATCACAGCTTGAATTAGAGTATGCTAAATATGAACTTACTAAATTAGAACAAGAGGTCATATTAAGCGCAGCAACAGCATATTATAATTTAGGATTCAATTTTAAAAATTTGGAATTTAATCAGTTAAACGTTGACCTTTTTGAAAGACAAGTTGAAAGTGATAAATCGAGATTAGAAAGAGGAGAAATAAGCCTAACTGATTTTGCACAATCAGAATCATCACTTGCTGGGGCACAGGCAAAATTAATAACTGCTTCAAATGAGCTTATATCTGGCAAAAAAAACTTCCAAAAAATTATAGGATCTAAGTCTCCAGAGGAAATAAACCTTTCGTTTATACCTAATTTAAGCACACCCACAAGCTTAAGAACAGCATCAGCTATTTCTGATCAAATAAATCCTAAACTAAATTTAGCCAAAATAGATTTAGAAATCGCAAAAAGAGAGCTCTTTGCAGCGAGAGGTGATTTAAGTCCTTCTGCTTCAATAACTTACGAAAAGAAAAAAAACTATGATTTAAGCACTACAGTAGATGAAAGAGAGCAAGAGGAAGTCAAAGCCACTGTTAAGTGGCCAATTTTCAAAGGAGGCAAAAATATATCATCAGTAAAAAAAGCGAAATTTATTGTAGAGGAAAAAAAACTTCTTTTTGACGATATATCTGACCAAGTTAGTATAGATACTGCAAATGCTTGGACCAATTATAATTCATCTAAAAGTATATTAGATGCTACTACAGCCCAATTAAAAGCTGCTGAGATAGCAAACGAGGGTATTACTCTTGAATATGACTCAGGTAATCAGAGAACAACACTGGAAGTAATCCAATCCAGAACACTTCTTTTGGAAGCAAGGACCAGCTATGCAAATGCACAAAAAGATTTTGCAATAGCGCAGTTCAGTCTACTCGCGTCTATCGGCGATCTTTTTTTAGAAAATATCAGGTAAATTAATACATCATTTTAGGATTGATTAAAAGAACAAAATGTGTACATTTAAAACATTGATTCGTAATTAAAAAAAAGGAAAAAAATGACTAAAAATAATTTAAAAGTGGTTAAGTCTGATTCTAAGAAAGAACAAGAAATTAAAGAAAAAAATAAGGCACTAAATGCTGCAATAAGCCAAATCGATGATAATTTTGGCAAAGGCTCAGTAATGCGTTTAGGTCAACAACAAGCAATGGATGTTGAGTCCATCTCAACAGGATCTTTAAGTTTGGATTTGGCATTAGGAATAGGCGGATTGCCTAAAGGAAGAGTTATAGAGATTTATGGCCCAGAGTCATCTGGTAAAACAACATTAGCTTTGCAAGTTGTTGCTGAAGCCCAAAAAGCCGGTGGAATTTGTGGTTTTGTAGATGCAGAGCATGCTTTAGACCCTGTATATGCTAAAAAATTAGGCGTTAAAACTGATGACCTATTAATCTCACAACCAGATACTGGTGAACAGGCATTAGAAATTGCAGATACATTAATCAAATCAGGGTCATTATCAGTTTTAGTGGTTGACTCCGTTGCAGCACTAACTCCAAAAGCTGAATTAGAAGGTGAGATGGGTGATCATCATGTTGGCTTACAATCAAGACTGATGAGTCAAGCTCTAAGAAAACTAACTGGGTCAATATCAAAATCAAACACAATGGTCATTTTTATTAACCAAATAAGAATGAAGATTGGAGTAATGTTTGGTAATCCAGAAACTACATCAGGAGGAAATGCACTTAAATTTTATTCATCAGTTCGAATGGATATAAGAAGAATAGGTGCCATTAAAGAAAAAGATCAAATTATTGGTAACAGCACAAGAGTTAAAGTTGTCAAAAATAAAGTGGCTCCACCATTTAAAATGGTTGAATTTGACCTAATGTATGGAAAGGGTATTTCCAAATCAGGTGAACTAATTGATCTTGGTGCAAAAGCAGATGTAGTAGAAAAATCTGGTGCATGGTATGCATATAAAGGTGAAAAAATAGGCCAAGGTCGAGAAAATGCTAAACTTCATTTAGAAAAGAATCCAAAAGTTGCGGAAGAGATTGAAACTGCTATCAGAACTAAAGCTGGATTAGTGTCAAAAAAAATTGAAGCAAATCCAACCCCTAAAGAAAAAGAAACGGAAAAATAAGGACATTTTCATTATACTCTCCACACGAAAGGTGCCCCTCGCACCTTTCGTGTGATTTCTTGATATAGACATCAAATAAAATATCTGTATTTAATAGATATATGAGCAAAATTCTAATGAGCGATATTAGAAATAAGTTTCTTGATTATTATTCAAGAAAAAATCATGAAATTGTAGAATCAAGCAATATTGTTCCAAACAATGATCCAACCTTAATGTTTACAAATTCAGGAATGGTACAATTCAAGAATGTATTTACAGGTGTTGAAAATAGGCCATATAAAACAGCTGTGACTTCACAAAAATGCATAAGGGCAGGCGGAAAACACAATGATTTAGAGAATGTTGGTTACACTCCAAGACACCACACATTTTTTGAAATGCTTGGAAACTTTTCTTTTGGAGATTATTTTAAGGAAAAAGCTATTTATTACGCATGGGAACTACTTACTAAGGATTTTGGAATTCCTAAAGAGAGACTATCAGCTACGGTCTACTCTGAGGATGAAGAAGCTTTTAAATTATGGAAAAAGGTAGCTGGATTATCGGATAGTAAAATAGTTAAAATTTCAACATCAGATAATTTTTGGTCAATGGGTGAAACTGGACCTTGCGGACCTTGTTCTGAAATATTCTTCGATCATGGAGAAAAACTAAAAGGAGGCCCTCCTGGGAGTTCTGATCAAGATGGAGATAGGTTTATTGAAATTTGGAATCTTGTTTTCATGCAATTTGAACAGGTTTCTAAAGATAAAAGAATTGATTTACCAAAACCTTCGGTTGATACAGGAATGGGCTTAGAGAGAATTACAGCCGTTCTACAAGGTACTCATGATAATTATGAAATAGATCACTTTAAAAAAATCATAAGGGCATCATCAGAAATTACAAAAACTAAAATTAATAATGACACAATCGCAAGTCATAGAGTTATCGCTGATCATCTTAGAGCAAGTAGTTTTCTTATAGCAGAAGGAGTTTTACCTTCTAACGAAGGGAGAGGTTACGTTCTTAGAAGAATTATGAGAAGAGGTATGAGACACGCTCATACACTAGGAAGTAAAGAGACGATCTTTTTCAAATTATTTGATGTTTTATTAAACGAAATGTCAAAAAGCTTTCCAGAACTAAATACTGGAAAAGATTTAATTATAGAAACGTTAAAAAATGAGGAAGAAAAATTCTCATCTCTTTTGGAAAGAGGCATGAAAATTTTAGATCAGAATTTAGATAAAGTTAAAAACAATATTCTGCCTGGAGAAATAGCTTTCAAATTATATGACACATATGGATTTCCATTAGACCTTACTGCCGATATTTTGAAAAGTAAAAATATAAAAGTTAATTCTTCTGCATTTGATAAAGCTATGCTGAAAAGCAAAGAGTTAGCTAGAGCTAGCTGGAAAGGATCAGGTGATAAGTCTGTAGAAGAAAAATGGTTTAAAGTAAGAGAACAATTGAGCCCGACAGAATTTTTAGGTTACGAATTTAATAAAGCAGAAGGGATTGTTTTAAAAATATTAAAAGATAATAAATTTGTTGAAAATGCAAAAGAAGGTGATGTAGTTGAGATCATAACAAACCAAACACCTTTTTACGGTGAGTCCGGAGGTCAAATTGGTGACGAAGGAACTATTTCAAATCCTAAATGTAAAATCATTATAAAAGATACTCAAAAAAAAATGGGAGACCTATTTGTTCATTATGGAACAGTTCAAAAAGGATCATTTAAAGTTGGAGATAATGTAAATCTTGAAATAAATATTCAAAAAAGAAACAATTCAAGAGCAAATCATTCAGCAACACATTTGCTTCATGAGTCTTTAAGAAGAACACTTGGTAAACACGTTACTCAAAAAGGATCATTCGTTGGTCCGGATAGACTAAGATTTGACTTTAGTCACAATAAACCAATCGAAAAAAATGAAATGGTTAAAATAAATAAAATTGTTAATGAAATGGTCAAAGGAGCAAGTGACGTACAAACAAGAATAATGACACCTAAAGAAGCAGTCGGTTTAGGAGCCTTAGCTTTATTTGGTGAAAAATACGGTGATGAAGTCAGAGTAGTTTTTATGGGTAAGGAAAAGAATGGTTTCTTTTCTACGGAATTATGTGGCGGAACACATGTAAAAAACACTAAAGAAGTCGGAGAATTTAAAGTAATTAGTCAGTCATCAATAGCCTCTGGAATAAGAAGAGTAGAAGCATTAAGAAATGAACAACTTCAAGACTATGAAAAGTCACTTAAAAAAGACAGGTCTTTAAAAGAAAAAAATCTTAAAGACCAAGTCATTTTAATAAAAAAAGATTTATTAAAACTTAAAGTTAAACCAGATTTTAAAGATAATGTTGATTTATCAGAAAACTTAAAAAACCTTAACAAACAACTAGAAAAAATTAAAATTAAAAGGATAATTGAAGATAAAAATAAAAACATAATTAAAGATAAAAAAATTGGTAGTTTTTTATTCAGACAACAAGTCTTAAAAGATTTTCCACCAAAAGAATTAAGAAGTGTAATCGATCAAGGAAAAAAAGATATTAAAAACGGTATTGTAGTTAGCATTTCAATTTTTGAAGGTAAAGTTGGAGTTGCTATTGGTTTAACTAAAGAGCTTACTAAAAAATTTGACGCTGTTAAACTTGTGAAAATTGCTTCTGAAGCTCTTGGAGGAAAAGGCGGTGGAGGTAGAAAAGATTTTGCACAAGCTGGAGGAGCTAACAAAGATAAGATTGAAGAAGCCTTTAAAATCTTAAACAATAAAATTAGTTAAGCTTCTTTTTAAGATTAGAATCTATCGCTTCTAAAAATTGATTTGTTGTTAGAAATTTCTGTTTTTTGCTAATTAGGATTGCCAAATCTTTAGTCATTGATCCACTTTCAACAGTTTCAATACAAACTTTCTCAAGAGTATCTGAAAACTTTATTAATTCATCATTTCCATCTAATTGACCTCTATGAGCCAAACCTCGTGTCCATGCAAAAATAGATGCAATCGGATTTGTCGAAGTTTCCTTACCTTGCTGATGTTGCCTATAATGCCTCGTAACTGTCCCGTGAGCCGCCTCAGCTTCTGCTATTTTACCATCTGGTGTTCTAAGCACACTAGTCATTAAACCTAATGAGCCATAACCCTGAGCTACTGTATCAGATTGGACATCACCATCATAATTCTTACAAGCCCAAATATATTTACCACTCCACTTCATTGCGCACGCAACCATGTCATCAATTAATCTATGTTCATAAGTAATCCCGACCTCTTCAAACTTTTTCTTAAACTCTTTTAGATAAATTTCTTCAAAAATATCTTTGAATCTTCCATCATAAACTTTCAAAATAGTATTTTTAGATGAAAAATAAACTGACCATTTTCTTATCAAACCGTAATTCAAACATGCTCTAGCAAAATCTTTTATTGAACTATCCAAATTGTACATTGATAGAGCTATACCTGAGTCATTAAACTTAAAAACTTCATGCTCAATTTTTTCTTTTCCATCCTCAGATTCCCATTTAATTGTCATTTTACCTTTTCCAGGAACCTTAAAATCTGTAGCTCTATATTGATCCCCAAAAGCATGTCTTCCTACTATTACACTTTCGGTCCAATGTGGAACAAGTCTAGGTACATTTTTACATATTATTGGTTCACGAAAAATAGTTCCTCCAACAATATTTCTTATTGTTCCATTTGGTGATCTCCACATTTTCTTTAAATTAAACTCCTTTACCCTCGCCTCGTCTGGAGTAATTGTTGCACACTTGACTCCAGCACCAAACTTTTGGATTGCTTTAGCACACTCAATTGTTACTTGATCATTTGTTTTATCTCTATTTTCCATTCCAAGATCATAGTATTTAAGGTCTATATCTAAGTATGGTTCGATTAATTTTTTTTTAATAAATGACCAAATAATACGGGTCATTTCATCGCCATCTAGCTCTACTACTGGATTTTTAACTTTGATTTTTGCCATAATAAAAATTTAAATTGATAATTTAAGATTTTTATACATATTAACTCATTATTAGCAAATTATAAGTTATGATGTTTGAAAAAATATTTCCCAAAGTTCACCCAGAAGGATATAAATTTTTAATTATTTCCTCAGTAATAACACTTATTTTATTGTCAATATCCAGGTTTTTTGGCCTAACTTTTATTTTTATTACAATTTGGGTCTATTATTTTTTTAGAGATCCAGAAAGAATTGTTTTAGAGGACTCAAATTATTTGGTGAGTCCAGCTGACGGGAGAATTTCATCCATTAGTGAAGTAAAAGGACCTATAGAATTAGGTTTAGATAATAAGCAATTTACTAAAGTAAGTATTTTCATGAATGTCTTTGATTGTCATGTTAACAGATCTCCTTCAAATGGCGAAATAGATGAGATATTTTATAAGCCAGGTAAATTTCTAAATGCATCTTTAGATAAAGCTAGCGAGGAAAATGAAAGAAATTATTTCAAAATTAGGAGTGAAGAAACAAACGAAAATATAGTTGTCGTTCAAATTGCAGGTTTAATTGCGAGAAGGATAGTTACACAGGTACAGAAATCTCAAAAAGTCAAACAAGGTGAAAGACTTGGAATGATCAGATTTGGTAGTCGAGTTGATGTATATTTTAGTCCAAGAAACACAATGGTTAAAGTTGGTCAAAATGTTATTGCAGGGGAAAGTTTAATAGCTAGAAAATAAATGAATAAAAAAAAATTCAAAATAGTTTCAGTAAATAAAACAAGGTATATTCTTCCAAGCGTTCTTACCCTTGTCGGTGTTTGTCTAGGAATAAGTTCAATTAAATTTGCAATGGATGGAAATTATATTTTTGCAGTTTTATTTTTGATAGTAGCAGCTATTTTGGATGGTTTAGATGGAAGAGTTGCAAGATTAATAAAAGGTACTTCAGATTTTGGAAAAGAATTAGACTCATTAACTGATTTTGTAAGTTTTGGAATTGCACCGGCATTTGTAATTTATTTTTGGGAACTGAATAAATTTGGAAAAATTGGGTGGTTAATAGTTTTATTTTACTCAGTCTGTTGTGTTCTAAGATTGGCAAGATTTAATTTAACTAAGTATGAGGATAAAGAAGAATGGAAAAATAATTTTTTTCAGGGTGTACCATCGCCAGCAGGTGGATGTTTAATATTATTACCTCTAATATTTGAACTATCCAACTTTTCAAATCTTATAAATATTAAAGTAATCACCCCATATCTTGTAGTAGTAGTTTCATTACTTTTAATATCAAAAATTCCTACTTACTCTTTTAAAAAAATATTAATTAAAAGAAATATGACTATATTTGTTTTGTTAGGAGTTGGATTATTTTTTGTGTCTATAATTCAATTTACTTTTGAAACTCTTTCATTAGGACTATTAATTTATTTGTTGATCATACCCTTTGGTATTCTAAACTATAATAAAAAATCTAAATCTGTAGTCAACGACCAAGTAGAAGAAGACCAACAAGACGTATTGTAACTTAATGGACAGCAAAAATTATCAAGACCACTATTTTAAGCAAGCAAAGTCACAGGGCTACAGATCTAGATCAGCTTTAAAATTAATTGAATTAAATAACAAATTCAAATTTATTAAAAACGGTATTAATGTTCTAGACGTTGGATCTTTCCCAGGAGGTTGGTGTCAAGTGATTAGAAAAAAAATTAATAACGGTAAAATATTAGGTATAGATATTAAAAAAATACAAGAAATTGACGGAGTAAAATTAATACAAGGAGATTTTCTTAAAGAAGAATCAAAAAAAATTATAAAAAATTATTTTATATCTAAAATTGATTTAATTTTGTCCGATATGGCTTCAAATACTACTGGGAATAAAAGTTTAGACTCTTTAAGAACTAATCAATTATGTCTTAATATATTAGACTTTTCTAAAGAAAAACTAAGCAAAAATGGTATTGTTGTATCAAAGTTTTTTATGGGTAGTGAAATTGATGAAATCAAACTAAAAGCAAAAAAAAACTTTAAAAAAATCAATTTTTTTAAGCCAAATTCTAGCAGAGATGAGTCAAGAGAAACCTATATACTTTGTTCTGGATTAAGTACATAATAGATTAATAGTTTATGAAACTAACAAAATTTTTTTCACTAATAATTTCATTAATTATCTGCTTTCAAACAACAGTAAGCACCAAAGAAAATTTTTTTACAGAGGGTGTAAAACTTTTTGAACAAAAAAAATATCTAGACTCAAAATTTAAATTTGAACAAGATATTGTTTTTAATCCAAAAAGTGAATTTTCTTATCTATATTTAGCAAAAATTTTTAATAAAGAAAATAATGATGATCTTGAAGAGCAAAATTTAAATGTAGTAATTTTACTCAATCCTAAAAATGAAGAGGCTTTATATCTTTTAACACTCCTAAGAATTAAAAAATCAGATTATAATCAATCTCAACAATTGTTAGAAAAATTTGAAAAGGTCTGTAATAAAATTTGTGAAAAAAAAGTGGAATTAATTTCAAAACTTAAAAGTTTAGAAACTAATTAAAAAAGTACCTTACGATGAATTCGTCAAAAAAAATCAAAAAAATAAATCAATTGAAGAGAAAGATTGTTTGTTTAACAGCTTATTCAAAACCTATAGCAAAAATATTAGATAAATATTGTGACATAATTCTAGTGGGAGACTCATTAGCTACAGCTTTTTATGGAATGAAAAGTACTAAGGAAATAAATCTGGATACCATGATAAATCATGGAATAAGTGTAAGCAAATCTGTAAAAAAAAGTATTCTAGTGTTTGATATGCCTTTTAATACTTATAGAAATTTAAAAGAAGCTAAACTAAATATTAAAAAGGTTTTAAAAAAAACTAAATGTGATGCTGTAAAACTTGAGAGTAATGGTAAAAATTTTGATTTAATTCAAAAATTGGTTAAGTCAGGTACAAATGTTATGGGTCATATAGGTTATACACCACAATATAAAAAATCATTTTCACCTCAGGGTTTCAATTTAAACGATGAAAAAAAACTGTTACACGAAGCAATGAAAATTGAAAAAGCTGGAGCATTTGCAATCGTCCTTGAATGTATTAATTTTAAATTAGCAAAAAAAATAACAAAAAAATTAAAGATCCCAACAATTGGTATTGGCTCGTCATTTCATTGCAACGGACAAATTTTAGTTGTGGATGATTTAATTGGTTTAAGCGGCTTTTATCCTAAATTTGTAAAACGATATTTAA
The DNA here is from genome assembly GCA_902578115.1 of uncultured Pelagibacteraceae bacterium. Classification (GTDB taxonomy): domain Bacteria; phylum Pseudomonadota; class Alphaproteobacteria; order Pelagibacterales; family Pelagibacteraceae; genus Anoxypelagibacter. The sequence goes on from CACHBR010000001.1 coordinate 51,191, forward strand.
ATTTAAATAAAATTATAAGCAGTGCTATTAAAAAATATAAAACGGAAGTAATTAAAAAAAAATTTCCTAAAATTTCAAACTCATATAGATAAATGGAAACTGAGAATTCACAAAATACATTATTTAATTTCCTTAAAGCAAATATAAAAATATTTTTATATATAATTGGTATATTTATTTTAATTATTGCTGCTATAATTTGGTTTACCAATAATAATAAAGTAAAAGAAACAAAAGTATCTGATAGTTTTATAAATGCACAAATCTTAATTGAAAAAGGAAAAAAAAATGAAGCTGAAAAAATATTATCAAATCTTGTATTAGAAAAAAACTCACCATATTCAAGTCTTTCTCTTTTTTTAATTATTGAAAATAAATTAATTGATAACAAAGAGACAATTATTAATTATTTTGATGAAGTTATTAACAATAATTCATTTAAAGAAGAGGATTTAAATTTATTAAGATTAAAAAAAGCTATTTACATATCTGACATTTCTATGGAACAAGAAATTTTAGGACTATTAAACCCAATAATTAATTCAAATTCAGTATGGAAAAACCATGCTTTAAAATTTTTAGGTGATTTTTATCATTCAAATGGTCAGCAACAAAAAGCAAAACAGTATTATTTTACACTTTCTGAAAATGAAGGAATTCCTTCAACAGGATCTTCTGGAAAAATTGACTAAAATATAATGAAAAATGAAAAAAAATTATATTGGTCTTTAATCTATATAGTTTTACTTGGGTGTTCTTTCGGTGCTGGGAGTTGGAACGATTTATCTGAAGAAGTTAAAATAGCTAAGCAAAGAAAAGACGCAAAAATAATTTTTTCAACAAAAGAAAAATTTAATCAGGAGATAATTAATAATAAAGAACTTAATTTGAATAAACCTGTATTAAACAAAAATTGGCTTGAGCAAAATTTTTCAAGTAATAATTTTGTTCCACATTTGAGTTATAACAATAAAAGAAATTTAATATTCAAAACAAAAAAACTTGGTAAAAATAATTTTAATATTAAAAACACAGACTTCGAACCTATAATGGAGAATAATATTATCTTTTTTTATGATCCAACCGGAAATATTTTTTGTTATTCTATTAAAAGAGATAAAATTATTTGGAAATATAATTTTTACAAGAAAATGTATAAAAATACACCCAAAGAAATCAATCTTTCTATTTCAAAAAACAACTTAATTATATCCGATAATCTAGGATATGTTTATAGCTTAAATAAAAAAAATGGAAAAATAAACTGGGCAAAAAATTATGGTGTCCCATTTAAGTCTAATATAAAAATAGATGGTGATAATGTTTTTTTAATTAATCAAGATAATAAATTCTATATAATCTCAGAAACAAATGGAAAACAAAAATTAGACTTAGAGACATTTCCTTCTTTTTTAAAAACAAACAGTAAAACAAATATAAGTTTAGATACTAACAAAAAAAATGTATATTTTATCACCTCTGCCGGGGAGATTTATTCTCTTAATTATAAAAATCGAAATATAAATTGGTTATTCAGTTTAACAGCAATTAACACCGATCAACCAGTTGATCTTTTTTTTTCTTCAGCAGCAGTCAACCAAAACAATGAGGTTGTTTTGAGTAGTGCATTATCAACTTTTTCAATGAATTCAACAAATGGTTCTTTAAATTGGGAGATTGCTATTTCAAGTAATATTTTACCGATCTTATTAGATAATAATATTATTTTAAGCTCAAGGGAAGGTTTTTTACTAAACATAGATAGGAAGACAGGAAAAGTTTTATGGTCAAGAAATATTTTAAACAAATCGAAAAAATTAAATTATCAAAGTACTGGTGATATAACTTCTATTTTGCTTCTCTCCAACTCGATATTTTTAACAACAGAAAAAGGTTATTTTATTTTTTTAGATTATCAAAATGGCAAAATTTTAAATTTTACAAAAGCTGCTAAAGCTTTTTTTTCTAAACCTATAGTTATAGATAGAAAAATTATAATTATAGATAATAAAATGAGAATATTACAATTTAATTAATATTAATTACTTGATTTGCCGCTTAGAAGAGATAGTTGAGCAACTTTATCATTTTTTTGCTGATCTACTAAATCAACAGGGTATTCACCAGTGAAATAATGATCGGTCAATTGTGGATACGTATTATTTCTACTCTGACTGAATATAGCTTTATATAGACCTTCTAAACTTAAAAATTTTAAAGAGTCGGCCTGTATATGCTTGCACATTTCTTTTAAATTTTTATTTGCAGCTAACAACTCTTTTTTTGAAGGCATATCAATACCATAAAAATCTGGAAATTTTATTGGAGGTGAGGATATTCTTACATGTACCTCTTTAGCTCCTCCGTCATACAGCATCTTAACTATTTTCGAACAAGTAGTACCTCTCACTATAGAGTCATCAATAAGAACTATAGATTTATTTTTAATTGAAGATTTATTAGAACTTAACTTTAATTTAACACCAAAACTTCTAATATTTTGTTTGGGCTCAATAAAAGTTCTTCCCACATAATGGTTTCTAATTAGACCAAGTTCAAAACCTATTTTTTTATATTGACTGTATCCAATTGCAGCAGGAACACCTGAGTCTGGAACCGGAACAACAATGTCTCCAACATCATCACTTTCTTTTGCAAGCTCGTAACCAAAATTCTTTCTATATTCATAGGCACATTTCCCTTTCAGATAACTATCAGGTCTTGCAAAATAAACATATTCGAAAACACATGGCCTTTCCTTTTTTTTAGTGAATGGCTTTATGCTCTTTAAGCTATTATCCTCTATAACTACTACTTCTCCATTTTTAATTTCTCTTATGAATTTTGCACCAATTATATCAAAAGCACATGTCTCTGAAGCTAATACGTAAGAGTCTTTTATTTTTCCTAAAACTAACGGACGTATTCCTAAGGGGTCACGAGCACCTATTAATTTTTTATTACTCATCATAACTAACGCATAACCTCCTTGTACTTGAAAAAGTGTATCAATAACTTTATCAATCATTTTTTGCCTTTTTGATTTTGCAATTAATTGAACTATGGTTTCAGTATCAGAAGTAGTTCTAAAAATTGCTCCCTCTCTAACTAATTTTTCTCTTAATTTTAAAGCATTAGTAAAATTTCCATTATGTGCCACACTTATTCCACCACCATAAATATCTGCAAAAAAGGGCTGGATATTTCTTAATGATGTTTCACCTGTTGTAGAATATCGGTTGTGACCTATACAAGATTTTCCAGGTAATTTTTTTAATATATCTTTATTTGTAAAATTATCTCCAACTAAACCATGTCTTTTTTCAGAGTGAAAATTTATTCCATCAAAGGATACAATTCCACATCCTTCTTGCCCTCTGTGTTGTAAAGCGTGCAATCCTAAAGCAGTTATTGTAGAGGCATCAGTAAAATTATGTATACCAAATACACCACATTCTTCTCTAATTGGATTTGATTTAAATTTTTTCAATTTCTTCTTTTGTTTCTTTAATATCATTACCACTTGGAAATTCCTCAATTAATAATTTACTTCCTTTTTCTACCAACGGAAAAGAAAAGGATTTATTTAATGACATATCCCATTTCTCGTAAGAATAAAACCAATTTACTACCACAAATAAACAAACTGCAAAAACATATCCTTTAAAGATACCAAAGAAAAAGCCAAATGATTTATCCACAGATCCTGCTCCAGTATAAGCAAAAAGTTTCCCTAAAGTTCTTCCAATAAGAATCAATATAAAAAGTGAAATTATATATATAAATACACCCAAAACTATACCAGACACAAACTTATTATTAATGTAATCTAAAATATAAGGTTCGAATTTTGGTACTAAAATTATTGTTATTATTAATGCCAGAACCCATTTTAAAAAAGACACGAGACTTAGAAAAAAACCTTTTGCAAAACATTGAAAAGCAAAATAAAAAATAAAAATCAAAAACAAAATATCAAATAATACTATATTTTCTTTAGTGAAAGATATTATGCCTTCAAACATTTCCAAAAGGTTTAAAAGTTAGGATTAATCTAGGAAGAAGAGTAAGAACTGAAAGCATTGCCAAAAGCATAGCTATTCCAGTGAAAACTCCAAAGTAAATTGTAGGAATAAAGTTTGAAAGAACTAATATAGAGAACCCAAATACAATTGTGATCGAAGTATTTAATATTGCTACACCAACAGTATCATGGCACCTATCAAGAGTTAAATTATAGTTTTTGTGTTTTTCAAACTCTTCTTTAAATCTATAAATATAATGAATACTATTATCTACTGCGATACCTATGGTTATTGCCGCAATCGTTATTGTCATCATATCTAGAGGTATTTCCAACAGACCAATAATTCCTAAAATCAAAAAGGCAGCCATAAAATTTGGAACAACTCCTATTAATGCAAGAGTGATATTTCTAAAAAGAATTAAAAACATTAAAGTTATTCCAGCCATAACTATACCCAAGGTTAATATTTGTGATTTAAACAAACTTTGCAAAAGATTATTAAATAATATTAAAACACCAGCTAATTTAAACTCTTTAGAGTCTAAACCCAACTCATTCTTCAAATCATAATCAATTTTTTTAATTAACTCATTTCTTCTCAGATCCTCTTTAGAGTCTAAAATTCTTAAACCGATTCTTGCTTCGTTATTTTTTATTGAAATATAAGGATCAATTACCTCTTTTTTAATTGAGTCAGGTAGCTTGGTGTACAACACACCCATTTCAAGACCTTGAAGTTTTTTTCCTTCATTTAAGTCCTCTGCTACTCTAACTATAGAGGCAAAAGATATTACTTTTCCAATTGAGTCTAGACTATCTAAATAATCATGAACTTTTGTTATTTTGTCAATTTTATCCCTAGTAAACCAATATTTGTCATCATCTTTTTCTTCTTCACCCCAATCATCATCTTCTTCCACATCATCCTTCTCTTTTTTGGGAAATTTAATAATAATATTAAGAGGTGTAGTTCCTCCTAATTTATTGTCTATTAATTTCATACCTTTGTAAATTTCTGTTTCTTTATTGAAGTAGTTTATAAAACTGTTCTCCACTTCGAGTTTAGTAATTCCGATAATACTTATAATTATTACTAACAAAGCAGAAGAAAAAATTATTTTTGTATTATTTTTTGCGGCTTCAGCTAAAAAAAAGGTAATCTTTGATTTTTTTTGGTCTTTAAAATTCATATTTTTTTTGCCTAAAATATTTAAAACAGTTGGTAACAATGTAAAAGTTACAAGCATAGAAACCAACAAGCCCACTGTCATCATCCAACCAAAATCTATAATTGGTTTAATCTCACTAAAAATTAACGACAAGAACGCGCAAATAGTTGTAAGCACTGTATAAAGAATTGGCCAAAACATCTTTTGAGATGTCCAAAGTAGTGCATCTCCATTCAAAACATCAGGGTTGTCTTTTCTATATTGCAAATACCTTACGCTCATATGAATATTCATTGCCATTGTTAAAATAAGCATCAAAGCGATAAAATTTGATGATATTACTGTTACCTTCCATCCCACCAAACCTAAAAAGCCAATCATTATAAAAACAGAAAAGAAACAACTTAGCAGAGGTATAAAAACCCACAATAAATTTCTAAAAACGAACCATAGAGTAAAAACGATAAATAAAAATACGCCACCACCAAAAACTACAATATCATTTTTAACAAAGGTCATCATGTCGTCCGCTATCATTGGAATTCCACCTAAGTGAATAATTGGGTAAATATCTGACTTAGATCTATTAACTTTTCCTGGTGGAGGATGATTTTCAATAATTTTCCTTATCTCGTCTATATTTTGATGATTCTCTTTATTATAGATTTTTTTGTAGGCATCGTAATCTTTTAAAAATGCTTTATATTTACCTTTTTCATTTGAAACCAATTGTCCTTTAGATTTTCTTTCCAAGTAATCATTTTTGGTCCTCACGAATTCAGATAGTTTTTTATCTGGCTTTATGTAAACTAGTATTCCACTTGTTTGTCCGTCTTCACTTATAACGAAATTTTTATAAATTGGACTTTCAATTATTTCTTCAAAACCTTTCTCTAAATCTACATCCGCACTAGATAATGTTTTAAAATTTCTAATTCTCTCTGATAGTGGATCGTCATTATTCTTTAGTAGTGGAATATCTAAAATTGTTATAACACTATCAACCCAATCAAGATTTTCTAAAGAGTTTTTTAATAATCCTATATTTTTAATCGTATTATCAGATTTAAAATCATAATCATCATTTGGTAAATGAGTATAAGTTAAAACCAAGAAATCTTTAGTTCCATATTTACTATTAACCTCTCTTAGATATTTTAAATCTGGGTCATTCTCGAGAAGCAAAGTATCCGAAGATGCATCTAGCTGAAAATCTTTTGAGTAGTATCCAAAAGATAAAAGCAGTATCAATAAGATTGACAAAGTAAATTTTGGCTTTGTGATAATTAGATTTTTGTATAATTTATTTAGTAACACTATTATGAGATATAACTCAAAAGAATAGAATTTAAAATTATATATTTATTAATTTTTTTTAGCGTCTTTAAACTTGGTATAAATAGCCTCGAATTCAACTTTAACATTTCCAGTCGGTCCGTGCCGTTGTTTGCCGATCATAATGTCTGCTGAACCTAATATTTCATTCATTTTTGATTGCCATTCAGCGTGTTCAATACTTCCTAATTTTGGTTCTTTTCTTTCGAGATAGTATTCTTCACGATAAACAAACATTACTACATCTGCATCTTGTTCAATTGATCCTGATTCTCTTAAATCAGAGAGTTGTGGCCTTTTATCATCTCTTTGCTCTGCAGCTCTTGAAAGTTGAGAAAGTGCTAAAACCGGAACATTCAGCTCTTTTGCTAAAGCTTTAAGACCCTGAGTAATCTCAGAAATTTCCTGCACTCTGCCATCATACCTTCTTGAACCTGCTGACATTAATTGTATGTAATCAACTACAATTAAATCTAAACCAAACAACCTTTTTATTCTTCTTGCTCTATTTGAGAGAGTTGAAATCGTAATCGCTGGAGTTTCGTCAATAAGCATTGGAAGTTCATGAATATTTCTAGATGTTTCAATTAATCTATTCATTTCCTCTTCTGTTATTTTACCCCGTCTTATATCATTAGACTTAATTCTCGACTGTTCAGAAACTATTCTTGTTGATAATTGTTCGGATGACATTTCTAATGAAAAAAATGCTACTACAGACTTTTTGTTTTCGTCAGAATTTTTTTTTGCAGCATGAAAAGCTATATTTGTTGCCAAAGCTGTTTTACCCATTGAAGGTCTTCCAGCTATAATTACTAAATCAGATTTATGAAGACCACCAAGCCTTTCGTCAAGATCAACCAGACCTGTTGGCACACCAACTATACCCTGGTCGTTTTTCATTGCACTAGTTGCCATTTCTAAAGTTTGATCTAATGCTTTTCCAAATTGTGAAAAGGATTGACTAAAAGTACCCCTCTCAGCCAAATCAAATAATAATTTTTCTGTATTTTGAATTATATCGTCTCCACTTTTTTCAAGCGACTCATCCATAGATTCTTCTGTTAAATTTTCAGAGATTTTTACGAGTTCTCTCTTTACAAATTTTTCGTGTATTATTTTTGCATAATCTATGCATTGTCTGACAGAAGATGAAAATCTAGTAAGTTTTACTAAATATTCTGTTCCACCAACTTCTGATAAACTATTTTCATTTTCAAAAGCATTTTTTAATGTAATTGGATTTGCAATCATTCCTTTGTTATGCAGTTTTTCAACAAATTCATAAATTTTAGAATGTAATGGGTCATAAAATTCTTTATTATTTATGATACTTGCTATTTCATCAATAATATCATTATTTACTAAAATCGAACCTATTAATGCTTGCTCAGCCTCAATATTGGAAGGTAATTTTATTTCTTTTGACAATGTTTTTATTTTTAAATTATCCATTGGAATATGAGTTTATCCCATAAAAACCAATGTTATTAAAACAAAAGTTATTAACGTTTTTTTTTGATCTGTGGAGAATTTTATTTTTTTAAAGTATTTTTTTCAACTGTCACACGTAATTCAACTATCAAATCTGAATGTAGGTTAATAGATATTGGAAATTGACCTATTTTATTTATTTCTTTTTTAATATCTATCTGTGAAGGGTGTATTGTTTCTTTAAAGTTATCTAAGAAATATTTAGAAATTTCTTTTGGTTTAATGTTTCCGTATAGATCACCATTTTCTTTTGTTTCTTTATTAAATCTAATAGTTTTTTTCTTTATTTTTTCGTAAATATCTTTAGCTAACTTCTTTTGCTCACTATTTTTCTTGTTTATCTCGCTTCTTTTTTTATTAACATATTCAATATTTTTTTTATCAGCTCTTAATGCCTTACCAAATTTTATTAAAAAATTTCTTCCATAACCATCTTTAACATTTACAACTTGGCCAACATCACCTAAATTTCTTATTTTTTCTAATAAAACTATGTCCATTTTATATAAGACCTAAAATTTTTGCTCTTTTTACAGCAGTTGATAGCTGTCTTTGTTTAAATTGACTCACTGAAGTAATACGTGAAGGAAGTATTTTACCAGTATCAGAAGTGTACCTTCTTAATAATTTAATATTTTTATAGTCAACTATTGGAGAGTTTTTTTGAGATAGTGGACAGCTTCTGCCAAATTTCATTTCAGGTTTTTGAAAAAGTGTCAATCTATTTTGACTTCCAAATTTTTTACCTTTTTTATTTTTTTTATCTCGTCTCATAATAATTATTTTTTACTACCAAAAAATTCATTTTTTAAATCAATTTTGTCATATTTAACTGTCAAATATCTTATTACATTAGTATCTATTGATAACTGCTTTTCAATTTCTTTTACCAATTTTCCTTCAATTTCTATTTTAAAATGAACAAAATTACCCTTTTTATTCTTCTTAATTTTATTAGCTAAGTTTAATAATCCCCATTTTTCAGTTTTTAATATTTTTCCTGATTTGTCGATTATTTTGGAGTATTTATCTATTAAGCTTTGCATCTCTTTATCAGAGAGATCTTGTTTACCAACGATAGTATGCTCATAATATGCCATATTTTAATAAAAAAAGTTTTTTAAGATCGGACTTATACTATTTAAATTTTGTTTGTACAATAGTAATAATAGTTAAATTTTATATTTGATTAAAATGAAAACTCTAATGTTTCCAGGTCAGGGCTCACAATCAGTAGGAATGGGTGCAGAATTATACAAAAATTTTGAGTTAGTAAAAAAAATTTTTAAACAAGCAGATGAAAAATTAAATTTTTCAATCTCAAAAATTATATTAGATGGCCCAGATAGTGAATTAAAACTCACAAAAAATACTCAGCCAGCAATTATGTTAGTTAGTTACTCGATTTACAAAATAATCATTGAAGAGTTTGGTATTGAAATTAAAGACGTTAAATATTTTTGTGGCCATTCATTAGGAGAATACAGCGCCTTGGTTTCTATTGGCTCTCTTAATTTTGAAGACGCGTTATATCTTTTATATGAAAGAGGAAAGTCAATGCAAGAGGCGGTACCCGAAGGGAAAGGAGCAATGCTTGCAGTTTTAGGACTTAAGATGAATGAAATAGAAGATTATATTAAACAAATTAAAAATAAGGGAATTTGTGAAATTGCTAATGACAACTCAGATAGTCAAATTATTTTAAGTGGAGAGAAAAAAATTATTGAGGAAATAAGCAATATTCTTAAAAATAATAAAAAAAAATCAATATTACTACCTGTTAGTGCTCCATTTCATTGTTCTTTAATGAAAAGTGCTGCTGAAAAAATGAAAGGCAAAATACTCAAAACTGATTTTAAAAATCCTGCAAAAGAAGTAATTAGCAACGTTACTGCAAAACCCGTGAGTGATAGTGAAGGCATTAAAAAATTATTAATAGATCAAATTACTTCCAAAGTAAGATGGAGAGAAAGTCTTTTATACATGATTAAAAATGGAATAAACGAATTTATTGAAATTGGTCCTGGTAAAGTATTATCTGGCTTGACCAAAAGAATTAGTGGAAATGTTAAGGTTAAAAGTATAAATACAATTGAAGATATTAAAAATCTTAAATGATTAATTTTAAAAATAAAAAAATCTTGATAACAGGAGCTACTGGTGGAATAGGGGGAGAACTAGTTAGAAAATTTATTTCTCTCGGTGGATCTGTTTTTGGTACAGGTACAAAATCTGAAAAACTTGATATTTTAAAAAAAAATAACCCTGATGTTAAATTACATAAATTTAATCTTTCAGAACATGATAAAATAGAGAACTTTATCACCCATGTTATTTCTGACCTAGGTGGATTAGATATTTTAATAAATAATGCTGGAGTAAATGTCGATAATTTATCTTTAAGAATGAAAGATGATGAATGGAAAAAAGTTATTGATATTAATTTAACATCTACATTTCTTTTATCCAAATATTCAATTAAGAATATGTTGAAAAACAAATTTGGTAGAGTGGTTAATATCACTTCTATAGTAGGACACACAGGAAATCTTGGACAATCAAATTATTCGGCTTCTAAGTCGGGAATTATAGGAATGTCAAAAAGTTTGGCAATTGAATATGCAAAAAAAAATATTACTATAAATTGTGTATCCCCTGGATTTATAGTTTCTGATATGACAGAGGCTATAGCTGAAAAAGTGAAAACAAATTTAATTTCAAGAATACCCATGGCAAAACTTGGTACAGCAGAAGATGTATCAAATTGTGTTGCCTTTTTGTCATCAGATTTGGCCTCATATGTTACTGGAGAAACAATACATGTTAATGGTGGAATGTATATGTCTTGACAAAAAATAAGAAAAAACTTAATAACAAATTAATTTAATATTCAAAAAGGAATTAAAAAATGACAAAAGATGTAGGAGCAACAGTTAAAAAGATCGTAGCAGATCATTTAGGTGTCGATGAAGCAAAAGTTACAGATGAAGCAAGTTTCATAGATGATCTAGGTGCAGATAGTTTAGATACAGTAGAACTAGTTATGGCTTTTGAAGAAGAATTTGGTTCTGAAATTTCTGACAGCGAGGCGGAAAAAATTTTAACAGTTGGAGATGCTATAAAGTTTATTGAAAGTCACTCCAATTAAGTTAATTTTTTCTTTCATTCATTAAATGACCAAATCAACAAAGCCTTTGATGCTTGTGCTATCATCACCTTCCGGGGCTGGAAAAACGACGCTTTCAAAAAAAATTCAACAATCGGATAATTCTTTTGAAATTTCTGTATCACATACAACGAGAAACCCAAGACCAAATGAAGTAGATGGTGTTGATTATCATTTTGTAACCAAAGAGAATTTTTTAAAATTATTAGACGAAGGATTGTTCTATGAGCATGCCAAGATTTTTGGCAATTTCTATGGCACTTCAAAATCATCAATCAAAAAAATTACTGATAATAAACACAATGTGTTATTTGATATTGATTGGCAAGGTAGTGAGCAACTAAGCAAATTCAAAGAGCTTAATTTAGTAAAAGTATTTATACTTCCACCAAGCAAAGAAGAATTAGAAAAAAGACTTATAGCAAGAAATCAAGATGATAAAGAAGCAATAAAAAGAAGAATGCTTGCATATTCAAAAGATATTGCTCACAAAAAAGATTATGATTACGTATTGATTAACGATAATGTTGAAAATTGTTTCAATGAACTAAAAAAAATTGTTTCAAAGCACCTTAAAAATAATTAAAATTTACTTACTATTCATTTCTTCATATTTCTCAGTTATTTTATAAAAATTTTCACAGGACAAATCAGACGGTCTTTTGTTAAGACTTATATTCAATAACTTAGCAACTTCTTTATAGTTTTTAAAAATTTTAGAAAATGGCTTATTAATCATTTTTCTTTTTCCCGAAAAAAATATTTGAGTTATTTTTTCGAGATTTTCAATATTTTTAATATTATATTTGACTTTTGTTTTTGGTTTGAATGCTATTACTTTTGAATCAATTTTGGGAGATGGAAAAAAACAATCTTTTGATACTTTAAAATCATGAATAACATCTAGCTTTAAATTAGCTAATATTGTTATTCTACTATAACTTTTATTACTAGGTTTAGCTAAAATTCTGTCTGCTACTTCTTTTTGAAACATAAAAATTACCATTTCTATTTGTGGGTATAATTTTTCAAATTTAATTAATTTTGCTAAAATTTGTGTTGAAATATTATATGGCAAATTACCGAAAACTATTTCACTTCTAAAATTAGAATTTAAATGAAATTCTAGAATATCTTCATTGTAAATTTTGTAGTTTTTAAAAGTATCAAATTTTAAATTAAGAATTTTACAAAGCTGTTTATCTTTTTCTATTAGAAGAAGTTCTTTTGGCTTTTTCTCCAAGAGATGTTTAGTTAAATTGCCCGTACCCGGTCCTATCTCTAAAACATTTTTGTTTGTAATATTTGTTAAACTCAAAATCTTGTTAATAATATTTTTATCGATTAATAAGTTTTGTCCAAGAGACTTTTTAAGCTTTAACATTAATTTTATTAAAAAATTTAATAGATTCTATTAAGCTTTCGGGATTAGCTTTATTTTTTTTTATAATATCTTGACCAGTTCCATGATCAGGTGAAATTCTTATGTAAGGTAAACCTAAAGTTATATTTATAGCATTGAATTTAAATATAGTTTTAAAAGGTGATAAAACTTGGTCATGGTACATTCCAACTAAAATATTAAACTTTTTCTTTTTAAAATTTGTGAATGCTGTATCACCTGAAAGTGGGCCACTAACCTTTATTCTTAGTTTTTTAAGCTTTTTTAACGCAGGTATTAGAATCGTTTTTTCTTCTGATTTATTTCTTAATTCATAGTTATGTGGATTTAATCCCAACAATCCGATATTAGGTTTTACATTAAATATTTTTTTATAAAATTTATCAATGGTTACTAATTTTTTAATAATTAGCTTTTTATTTAAAACTCTAGAAATGTTTCTTACTTGTATATGAGTAGTAATTGGAGATACAGCTAATTTTTTATTATAGATCAACATAGCTTCTTTGCCTAAAATTTTTTCTTTTTTAGCTAAAAATTCAGTAATCCCAATTGTTTTATTTCCGAAAGTTTCCAATTTATTTATTGGACAATTAATAAAGCCTTTAATTTTTTTATTTTTTGCCAAATCTATTGCAATTTTAAAAGATTCAATTAAGTAATTTCTCTTATTTTTAATAGGCACTTTAAAAGGATCTCTAAAATTTAAGGGCACATCAAGAATTAATAATTTTCTTTTAAAGTTTTCTTTTTCAATATTTAAAATTTTTTTTATTTTTATATTTATATTTATTTTTTTAAGTTGTTTCTTAATTAGTTGATAATTTCCTAAAATGAAAAAATTAGATTTTTTAAATAAATATTTTTTCATCCAGATCTTACCTATTAATTCAGAGTTAATACTATTAGGTTCTCCAGCAAGAATACAAATTAAATTTTTCATAAAAAGTTTATTTGGATTAATCTTTCAAGATTTGAAAAATGCATATTTGAAAACATATTTAATTTTTTTTCCTTTTCAGAATTGATAATTTGCTCTTTAATAAGATTTATTTTTTTATCATTTGGACTTTCTAAATTTTCCAATCTTAATTGAAGTTTATTTTCAATTTCTGCCGCATTCAGTGATATTTTATTTTTATAAATTTGAAAAATCATATAATTCCATTTCAAATCAGTCTCAAACCTTTTTATTAATTCTTCATAACTTAAATTGTTATTTTCAAGTATCATTTTTAATCCGTTTTTATCTAAGCCAATTTTTTGGGAAGTACTTGATATTAAAGTTTCTAACTGTTTTTTGTTATATTTAAAAATATTTCTTCTTTTAATTTCATTTTCTTTAATATTTCTTTTTATGAGAGATTTAACAGCCAATCCTTTAATTTGTTCTTTGTTATTTTGATTAATTTCTGTATTTGATAAAATTGCAATTAACTTAATTTCCTTCAATAGGTCTAATCGTGTAATGGGATAATCACCAACTGATATAATTACTGAGTTCTCTATTTGTGAAAAAACAAGTTTATTTTGAAATAAAAAAAAAATAATTACAAAAAAAAATAAATAAATTATCTTTTTCATCTGTCAATTAGTGGCGATTTAGCTTCACCAAATGGGAAAAGTGTAATTCTAAACATTAACGAATCTGATGGTTCTACATCTCTATCAGTATAAAATTCTCTTCTGAATATTAATCCTGCTTTTAAACAATCGTTTATATAATCATAAGCAAGATCATAAAACTCAGTAGAATCTGTTTCTAGATTTTTTTTGATATTAAAATTTATTTGTCCAGAATTATTAAAATCTACATTTATACCTGATTTAATATAATTACTAGTTCCTATATGATTACTTTCTTCTAAATAGTTTAAATTGAAACTTGTATTTCCTAAAATTAAATTTGCTTCAAGATCATTATAATTAATATCATTAAAATTATGATCAATTGAAAATTCATTCTTTAAATTAAAATTCTCATTTAACTTAATGTATGCCTCACCTACTAAATCCGATGCTTTTTGATCAAGAGAACTTTTTGATGACATTGATGTATTTTCTTTAAAACTTTGAATTTGAGCCAATGAAAGTGAATAATTTTTTTCTCCAGGTACTCCGTCATTAAGCTCATTTCCTGATATTTCAAAACCTGTTGCTATACTTTCCCCTTCTTCAATTACATCTCGATCTGCATTTTTATTTAATGAAAAAGCATTTGAATAAGATAATTTCAAGTCATCATCTTGCATATTTCTCATATGTCCCGGAGCATATCTCAATGAAACTTTTGGAGTGAAAAAACTAATCTTATTTGCTGAATTATTTATTTTAGACATTGGTAATTTAGCATCGTAAGCAATTACTCCTGCAACTTCACTATTTAAGCCTTCTGTTTTTAAATCTTTTGCTCCTTCAGCCTCGTAATTTACTACCTTAAACAATCCCTTAAATTTATTTTGAATACCGTTAAAGCTCATAAATGGACTTGATTGCCAATTAATATCATTTACCCAAAACTTCGTAGTTTGATTTACTTTATAATTTTCAACAAATGCATTACTTCTAATATCAAAAACTCCTAATTTGTCTCCTGTAAACAAATTACGCTCAAATAAAATATTTGGAACTGAGTATTCAAACCTTGTTTTATCTGAGTCATTAGACGATAAATTTTCATACATTGCTGCGCTAATTCCTAAATAGTTTTTATTATCCTGAAATTCATAATTTAGATCTTTAGTAATAATATTTTTATCCTTATCAGCGAGCTCAGTTTTTATGTCGTGTACTTTTAAGTATGTATCATTAGATACGTGCTGATAATTTATTTCTAAATTACTTGAAAAGTCATCTTTAGATAAATCTCGATTAAATTTTGCAAAAAAGTGTGATCTAGATCCATCAGATTTTTTTAATTTATTAGTTTTTTTATAGCCCGAGGTATAACTTGAATCTACCAGTAAAAATGAATCTTTAAATGCATGGCGGTATTCATGTAACACTAATAAATTTTCTTTTGAATAAATTTTGGGAGTGATGGTCATGTCCTTGTTTTCTGAAATAGCCCAAAAATAAGGTGTAGATGCACTAAAGCCTACCGTGTTGTTATCTTGAAGCGTTGGAAACAAAAAACCAGATTGTCTTTTTACAGTTGGTCCTGGATGGAAAAATTTTGGAAAATAAAAAATTGGGAAATCATATATTTTTAACACTGCATTATCGTAGTACACTGTTTTTTTAGCTTTATTGTGATTAATTTTTTTAGCCTGTATTGACCAAGGAGGACACTTTTCTCCTTCTCTATTTTTACAAGTTGTAAAAATCCCCCTTTGAAAAGTAGCTCCTTTTTCATCTATAAATGCAGAATTTGAAAAAAATCTTGGTTCATTTCTTTCATCTTTCTTAAAACTGTTGTCATTTAAAAATGATTTAACGTCACTTCCTACAATTTTTCTGTTTTTTTCGTCTATATAAATTTCTGAAAATAAATACTTATTATTTTTATTATCTAATACCTCAATATTTCCTTGTGAAAAAAACATTTTTTTTTCAATCGAATAATCGAACATATTCAAGTATATTTGATTACCGTTTATATCGGTAACTATTGTATTCGTTTCAGAATAAATAACTCCTTTTTTATTGTCATAAAATATATCTTCACCTTGTATTCTAAATTTTTCTGAAGTTATGATGTCAGTAGGACCAAAAGATCTCACTAGCTCTTTACTTTTGTCATATTCAGCTTTTTCGGCAAAAATAACATTTTTTTTTAAGTCAGAAATTTGAACATTACCCTCTGCTAAAATTATTTTTGTTTCTTTGTTTAAATTTAATTGATTTGCTTTTATATCCAATTCATCTGCAAATAAATTCGAATTGAAAAGAAAAATCAGAGCAATTGATAATATTTTAATAAGATTATTTTTCATTTATTTGAATTATCCCAACTGAACAAAAAAGTGTTAATATAATAATAGGTGACCAAACTGAAATTTCTAATGGTATCCTTTCAGTAGTTCCTAATGCCATAGAAAAGTTTTTAAAATAAAAAATTACCACGCACGTTATTATTGATAAAATAATATAGTATATGTTCTGTTTCTTTTCGCTAGAATTTAAAGTAAATATACTTGCCAGACACACCATCAAAACTAAAAAAAATGGCAGTGAAAGGTAATAATGTTTTTTTTCATTCAGAAGACGCTCATTATAGCCTTTTTCCTTTAATTTTTTGATATCCGTCATAATTTTATAAAAGGATATTGTATCTAAATTCGAGTAAATCGAATTGAATTTTGCTTTATTAAAAGTAGTATCAAAAGTTAATTTTTTGAAATCACTTTTTAGTTCATCATTATTTATAGTTACTTTAAATCCATCTTTAATTATCCAGGGTAAATCTATTATTTCAGCACTTTTGGCCTCAATTCTTTCCGTAAGAAGATTCTGATCAAAACTGTAAATACTAACATCTAAAAGTGTGTCACCCTCAATTTTTTTTGATCTGATAAAGTTTGTTTTTGTTCCTATATTTTCCTTTATCCAAACCCCATTATTTGTAATTGATGCTAAGTGGGATTTATCAATATCATAACTTCCTTTTATGTCCTCGTAATATTTTACCATTACTGAAGTAATTGGGTTTAAAGCCAGAAGAATAACTACCCCAATAAAAAATGAGCTGATGCTTAGCAAGTATACAAACTTTGCATTAGAGAAACCAAAAGTTTTTAAAGATAATATTTCACCATTATTTTTCAACTTTAATAATACCCACATCGAAGATATGAAAATTATAAATGGAAATATACTAATCAAAATACTTGGTACAATCATAAATGATAATGCAATTGGTAACACTATGCCAACATCGTAGTCTGAAAAATAAGTAACTTCCTCTCTTAGGTTCATTATTAATCCGCCCGCAGAAATAATTAGTGTCGTGTTAAGTGCTGAAATTAAAAATTCTTTTACTATATATGTATTTAAAACAGAATTTTTTATCATTTTTTCCTCAAATTCTCATATAAGAAATTTCTTATAATTTCTAAATAAATCAATGGTAAAAGAAAAAAAGGCGTTAAATAATATATCAAAGAATTATAAAAAGACTTTCCAGAATATTTTACTAAAATTTCAGCGATTACTAAAATTGAAAAAGCAATAATTGTATAAATATATTTAAAATAATTTTTATATTTACTTTCTCCTCTTTGATTTAATAAAAAACAAATAATTAAGGTTATAATGGGTATATAAAGTGGTATACCAAATCGTCTATTAATTTCTGACAAAACATCATTTTTTTTATGATCTTTCGGACAATTTATTATTTCAATTTCCTTTTTATTAAAATAACATTTAATCAAAAGTATTGAAGGGGTCTCTTGTATTTTAGTTTGTACTATAGACCTTGTTTGTAAATTATTTAATTTTAAGACTGTTTTTTTAAATTTGATTGTTTGAATATCTTTATTAATCTTTTGCGACTGTATTATACCATCAGATAAAACTAATGCAGGTGAGCTAGGATTTACAACTCTACCTTTTTTTGCAATTATCGTAATATTTTCTGTATTAGCTACATTGTCTATACTTTTTAAAGTTTTACTTTCGTCACGAATTAAAATATTTTTCATATCACCATTTGAATTTTTTTCTTCAACAAAAATTGTTAAACCAGGGACAGTATCATTAAATTGATTTGTCTTAATCATACTAGAGATATAATCAAGGTTTGATGATTTGATCAGAGTTCTTGAGTGGTTCAATATATTTGGGTTTATAATCGACGCAAAGACTATTTGTAAAACCATTACAATTAATGAAATTTTTACAAAAAAGTTAACTAATTTAATTTTGTTAAGTCCAGCAGTCCATAAAATTATTAATTCATTCTCATTTTCAAATTTTAAAATTGCTAACACTAATGATATTAAAAATGAAAGAGGTATGAATTTAGTTAAAATTTTTGGAATGTTTAGTAAAGAGTAACCTAAGTAGACTGACAATGCATGACCATCCTCAACAACTAAATCTAGGAAATTTACTGCCTGAACGGTCCAAACTATCGCAGTAAAAGTGAATAAAGTTATGATAAAATACTTACTTAATTCTAAAAAAAAGTGCTTATAAATTTTATTACTCAACATTGTTATTATTTTTGTATATAATTAAAGCAAGTTTAAACAAATTTCAATCTTGAGTTGACTAAATGATAAATTTTGTAAAAAAATTAGATGATAAAGGCAAGAATTTAGGTTCTTTTAGAGCTGAAGCGAGATTTGGCAAATATTTTTTAAAGTTATGTCTATAAAATTAAATTATTTAAAAAAAACAAGTAATAAAATATCTTCTAATCTAGTTTTATTTTGTGACGAAAAATATAGTGCAAACGGATTTAAAAAATATCTTTCTAATGACGAGTTCTCTTACATAAGTGATTTATCAAAAACAATTGACTTCAAAAAAAATCTATTCGTTTTCGACGTAAATTCCAAAAAAAAAATAACATTAATATCAATTAAAAAAAATATTAAAATTTCCGACGTAGAAAATTTAGGTGCAGAATTTTATAAAAAAATAAATTACGGAAAAAATAGTGAGTACTTCATAATTTCTGATAGTGCTGTAAATAAAGTTGATAATTTTCTAGGCCATTTTCTTCATGGTTTAAAACTTAAATCTTATGAATTTAAAAAATATAAAACCAAAAAAGACACAAGATCTATTTCAATTAATATAATAGGTAATAAAAATATACCTTCAAATCAAAATAAATTAAGATTTAAAGCTTTAGAAGAGGGAACTTTTTACGCAAGAGATTTAGTTTCAGAACCTGGAAATATTTTACATCCCGATGAATATGCAAAAAGATTAAGTTTACTTAAAAAAGATGGATTAAAAATAAACATATATGATGAAAAAAAATTAAAAAAACTTGGTATGTTTTCTTTACTTGGTGTAGGTCAAGGAAGTGTTAGAGGATCATATCTTGTTACAATGGAATGGAATGGGGCAAAAAATAGTTCTAAGCCATTAGCATTTGTTGGAAAAGGAGTTTGTTTTGATACCGGGGGTTATTCATTAAAACCTGCAAAATTTATGGAAGACATGACCTATGATATGGCAGGATCAGCCACAGTTGTCGGTTTAATGAAAAACTTTGCTTTAAGAAAAGCAAAAATCAATGCTGTTGGTGTTGTAGGACTTGTTGAAAATATGGTTAGCGGAAATGCACAAAGACCAGGTGATATTGTTAAGTCTTATAGTGGAAAAACTATTGAAATCTTAAATACAGATGCAGAGGGACGATTGGTTCTTGCAGACGCATTAACATTTACTGAAAAAAAATTTAAACCAAAATTTATTGTTGATTTAGCTACCTTGACTGGAGCAATTATAGTGAGTTTAGGATCAGAATATGCAGGTCTATTTTCAAATGATGACAAGTTATCCCAACAAATTTTTAACGCTGGAGAAAAAGTTCAAGAGAAAGTATGGAGAATGCCTCTTCATAAAAATTATGATAAACTAATGAATTCAAAAAACGCTGATGTACAAAATATAAATTACGTTGGCGGTGCGGGATCTACTACTGCAGCTCAGTTCTTACAAAGATTTATTTTAAATAATACTCCATGGGCTCATTTAGATATTGCTGGTATGGCTTTTTCTAAGTACGGTGGTGCTTTAAACTCAGGCGGAGCAACAGGATTTGGAGTAAGACTATTAAATCAGCTCGTTGAAGAAAATTATGAGTAGTGTAGAGCAAACTCTATCTATAATAAAACCTGATGCAGTAGAAAGAAATTTAACTGAAAAAATTAAACAATATTTTGTGAACAACAAGTTAAAAATAGTTAAAGAAAAAAAAATTCAAGTCACAAAAGAAGAAGCTGCTGAGTTTTATAAAGTTCACCAAACTAAACCATTTTATGACAGATTATGCAATTATTTGTCATCAGGTCCAATTACAGTAATTATCTTGGAGGGAGATAACGCAATTAAAGAATATAGAAAAATAATGGGTGCGACAGATCCCATAAAAGCTGAAGATGGTACAATTAGAAAAAAATACGGTATTTCTATTGATAAAAATTCAGTACACGGATCAGATTCAATAGAAAATGCGAAAAAGGAAATAGAATTTTTTTTTAAAAACTAATTAATTCTGAAAAATTTTACGTATTGCACTTGAATAAGCTTTATATTCTTCAAACTGAACCTTTTTTTTTAAAGTATAGGTATTGTCTTTATTATTTATGGGTATTTTTCTTTTAATTATTATCTTTCCACTGTCTAATTTTTCATTAACGTAATGAACTGTACAACCTGTAAATTTTTCATTAAATTTTAAGACGCGTTGAAATGTATTTAATCCTTTATATTTTGGTAGAAGTGAAGGGTGAATATTGATTATGTTTCCTTTAAAATTTCTTACAAATTTTTTTGATAAAATTTTCATAAATCCAGCTAAGCAAATAATATCGATTTTTTTCTCAATTAACTTTTGGAATATAATTTTTTCAAATTTTTGTCTATTTGTATTCAAATAAATATATGGAATTGAAAATTTTTTAGCAAACAAAATTCCCTTAGCTTTTTTATTATTTGAAACAACTAAGCAAACTTTAATTGGAAAATTATAATCTCTAGAGCTTTTAATTATTGATTGAAGATTGGTACCTGATCCAGATATAAAAACACAAGCTTTTTTTTTTACCATTTTAAACTATTAACTAAACTCAATTTCTTTTTTGATTTTGAAATATAACCAATTTCATAGGGCTTAAACTTTTTATTAAAGTAACTCTTGATTTTAATTATGTTTTTTTTATTTGTAATTAAACAAAATCCAACACCACAATTAAATGTTTTAAGCATTTCTATATCAGTTAAATTTTTATTTTTAAGCCATTTAAATATGAAAGGAATTTTTATTTTTGATAAATCTATGTTTGCAGTTAAATTATTTGGTACTGATCTAACTATGTTTTCGGTTATCCCTCCTCCTGTTATGTTAGCAGCTGAATTAATTAAATTATTTTTAACTAATTTTAAAATTTCTTTAGTATAAATCTTAGTAGGTAAAAGTAGTTCTTTTTTAATTTGTTTATTAAGCCTTTCTTTTTTAATAATTGTTCTTACAAGCGAGAAGCCATTAGAGTGTAATCCTGATGACGGTATTGCTAAAATAATATCATTTTTTTTTACTTTATCTTGATTAATAATTTTATTTTTCGATACGACCCCTACAGTAAAACCGGCTAAATCAAATTTATTTTTAGAATATACTCCTGGCATTTCCGCTGTTTCTCCACCTACAAGAGCACAATCAGAAATTTTACAACCATGTACTATACCTTTAATAATTTTTTTCATTTTCTTTAAGTTAATTTTTCCTACAGCGATGTAGTCTAAAAAAAATAATGGCTTTGCACCTTGAACAATTAAATCATTAACACACATAGCAACTAGATCTATACCAATTGTATCAAATTTATTAAAATAATTTGCTATCTCAATTTTTGTACCTACTCCATCAGTGCTTGCTACCAGCAAGGGATTTTTAATTTTAAGTTTACTTAAGTCAAAGACTGAAGCAAAATTTCCTATATTATTTTTGTTAAATTTATTAACTTTTTTTTTAAAGACCTGTTTTGAGTATTTTCCAATATATTTTGCAAATTTGTCAGCAGTCTTAATATCTACGCCACTTTTTTTATAACTATTTTTTGTTTTTTTCATTTATAAGGTAGTATTTAGATATTCTATGAATAAATTAATTTTTTTCTGTTTAATAATATTGTTATTTTTAAGTAAAACACAAAATATTTTTGCTTATCAAGAGACTTTTACTGTTGATAATATAATAATTGAAGGAAATATTAACCAAAGTAATTACAAGAATAAATATATTAATATTGGGTTTAGAAAATCGTTTCAGAAATTAGTCGCCAATATACTAAAATCAGAAGATCAAAAAAAAATATTAAGCACAGATATTGAAACAATAAAATCCTTAGTACAAAATTACAGAATTATTGAGGAAAAAGTAGAACAAGAAAAGTATAAAATGAAAATTTCAGTATCATTCAAAGAGGAGGCGATAAATGAATTTTTTAATAATAAAGGCATTTCTTACTCGGCTGTTTCAAAGCTTGAAACTATAGTTTATCCAATTTTTATCTTAAATTCAGAATTACAAGCATTTTCTGAAAATAAGTTTTTCGATGAATGGAATGATATTCAAGAATTTCAAGATGTTAATTTCATTTTACCTGTAAAAAATCTTGATGATTTAAATTTTATAAAAAAATATAAAGACAATCTAGAAGAGATAGATCTAGGAGAACTTGTTGATAATTACGAAATTAATAATAGTGCTATATTAATACTAAGATATGATAAAAATATTTTAAATATTTTTGTAAAGACTAATTTTAAAAGCACCAAAAAATTTAAAAAAATTAAAATTACTGTGAAAAATTTAGATGATAAAAAAGTTAGAGAGGAAACAATATCAAAATTAAAATTTGTTATTCATGATATATGGAAAGAGCAAAACCTTGTTGATGCATCAGCACCCACTTATCTTACTTTAAATATTATTACTAATGATGTGAAAAATTTAGCTCAGATAATAAAAAAAATAGAAAGTATAAATTTCATCAAAGACTTTAATGTTAAGGAGCTTGATAAAAATAATGTAAAAATACAAATTAAATATTTAGGTAAAATTAAAAGTTTAAAAAATATTTTTTTAGATAATGGTTTTATTTTAAAAATTGAGGATAATGAATGGAATTTAGTTTTAAAAGGATAAATGTCCGAACAATTAATTTTTAATTTTCCATTCAAAAAAAACTATTTGAAACAAGATTTTTATGTTTCTAAAAATAATTTTAATGCATATAAACTAATTGAGAGTTGGCCAAAGTGGCCAAGCAGACTAATTAATATATTTGGACCTTCCGGGTGTGGAAAAACACATTTGGTGAATATTTTAAAATCTAAAATTCAGTCAGTAATTATATCTTCTGATAATGTTTCTGATGAAATTTTAAATACATATAAGACAAAAGAATGTCTAATTATCGATAACTACAATAATAATATTAGTGAAAAAATTTTATATTCGATTATAAATCAAGCTTATCAAGATAATAAATATCTTATTATAAGCTCAAACATTTCTATAAAGAAGTTTGAAATTAAACTTTTAGATTTAAAATCAAGATTAAGTAGTTTTATTGATATAGGTATAGAATTACCGACTGATGATTTGATAAGAGTAATATTAACAAAAAACTTCTCAGATAAACAAATTCAAGTAAGTCAAAAAAATATTGAATATATATTAAAAAATATTGAAAGATCCTACGAAAAAATAAATACTTTTTCAAATTCTATTGACAGTCTATCCCTTACTAAGGCACAACCTATAAAACTAAATTTAATTAAAAAAGTATTAAATGAAATAAGAGTACAATAAATATTTATGAATAAATATAGATCACATAATTGTTCAGAATTGAGTTCAAAAAACATTGGAAAAAAAATTAGACTTTCTGGATGGATACACAGAAAAAGAGACCATGGAAATTTGCTATTTATAGATATAAGAGATCATTTTGGAGTCACTCAATGTGTCATCGAAAATAAAGATAAAAATTTTAAAGTTTTAGAAAAATTAAAACCAGAGTCAGTTATTTTAATTGAAGGATCGGTAGTTAGAAGATCAAAAGAAACAGAAAACAAAGAATTAAAAACTGGAATGATAGAAGTTAAAATTGAAAATATTGAAGTATTGTCGGAAGCAAAGGAATTGCCATTGCCAGTTTTTGGTGAACAAAACTACCCAGAGGAAATTAGATTAAAGTATAGATTTATTGATCTTCGAAGAAATGAGATGCATAAAAACATAAATTTAAGATCTAAAATTTTGATATATATACGATCAAAGATGTCTGAGAATAACTTTTTAGAATTTCAAACTCCTATTCTTACAGCGTCAAGCCCCGAAGGAGCTAGAGATTTTTTAGTCCCAAGCCGCGTTCATCCTGGTAAATTTTATGCCTTACCACAAGCACCACAACAATTTAAACAAATGATAATGATATCTGGTTTTGATAGATATTTTCAGATTGCACCATGTTTCAGAGACGAAGATGGTAGGGCCGATAGAAGTCCTGGAGAGCACTACCAGTTAGATATGGAGATGTCTTTTGTAGAACAAGATGACGTATTAAAAACAGTAGAACCTATTTTTTATGACTTATTTAAAGAATTTGGAAAAGGGAAAAAAGTAAACAGTGTGCCATTTCCAAGAATTAAATATAGAGACTCTCTAAATAAATATGGAACAGACAAGCCAGATTTAAGAAATCCTATTGAATTAGTTGATGTTACCGAAATTTTTAAATCAAAAGAGGTAAATTTAAAAATTTTTAAAGATATAATCTCTAAAGGAGGTATCGTAAAAGCCATCCCTGCTCCCAATACTCTTTCAAAACCAAGAAGTTTTTTTGACTCATTAAATAATTGGGCAATTAAAGAAGGGGCAAGTGGATTAGCTTACATTACTTTTGAAAAATCAGGAGAAAAAATTAACGGAAAGGGACCTATAGCAAAGTTTTTTGCTGAAAAATCCATCTCAAAATTATTTAAAAAGTGTAAAATTTCAGAAAAAGACTCAGTATTTTTTGTGTGTAACAAAGAAAATGAAGCTAACAATTTTGCAGGTATTGCCAGACAAAAGATTGCAGAAGAATTAAAAATAATAGACACAAATAGTTTTAAATTTTGTTGGATTACTGATTACCCTATGTATGAGTACGATGAAAAAGAGAAAAAAATAGATTTTAGTCACAATCCTTTCTCAATGCCACAATTAGATATGAAAGACTTTGATAAAACTGACCCATTGAAGATTTTAGCTTATCAATATGATCTAGTATGTAACGGTTATGAACTTTCATCAGGTGCCATAAGAAACCATATTCCTGAATATTTATTTAAAGTTTTTTCTAAAGTAGGATATTCTAAAGAAGCTGTTGAAAAAAACTTTTCAGGCATGATAAAGGCATTATCTTACGGTGCTCCACCCCATGGAGGCATGGCACCTGGAATTGATAGAATTGTAATGCTTTTAGCAAACCAAAAAAATATTAGAGAAGTAACCTTATTCCCTCTAAATCAGAATGCTGAAGATCTTTTAATGGAGGCACCATCGGAGGCAACTGATAAACAACTTAAAGAATTAAACATTAAAATTGTTAAAAAGATTTAATTTTTACTTTTTAAATTAATTCTGACATCACTTAAATCAACAAGCTTTTCCTCGTAATTACTTCGTACAAACCCTTTACTTGTTATGTTCTTAACAATTTTTAAGAATTGATCATCTTTTTCGTTCTTATCTTCAACAGATCTGTTTAATCCTGGGGTATGAGCTAAATCCTCTTTTCCTAGGTATGAAATTGCAAGTTCTCTAAAAATATAATCTAGAATTGAGGTAGCACTTAGTATCCTGTCATTACCATAAACCTTGCCAGATGGTTCAAATTTTGTATCTAAAAAAGCATCCACAAACTCTTCTAGAGGTACGCCGTATTGAAGACCTAAAGATATAGCTATAGCAAAATTATTTGTTAAGGCTTTGACTAATTCTCCCTCTTTATTAGTATCAATAAAAATTTCACCAATTTTCCCGTCATCATACTCTCCAGTATGCAAATAAATTTTATGATCACCTATAGTAGCTTTTTGAATATAACCTTTTCGCCTATCTGGCATCTGAAATCTCTTCTCGTTTTTATCAGATTTGAATTTACCAGTTTTATTTTGATCCTTATTTAACAACTCATTCTTTAATTTTTCAGTGTTTAGACTTTCTTTTTTGTGCGAAATTTCAATATTCTCTAAATCAGATTTGACTGTTTTTTTACCATCAGATCTTTTAGTTTTTCTATTATTAACAGTGACATTTACAATTTCTACTTTCCCGTCTTTTCTGTTGTCAATCTCTGACAATGCTTTTTCGTTAAGCTGATCTAATTCATGAACTATCTTAAAAGTACAAGTATAATGTGTTTCTACTAAAAACTTTGACATAATTTTTCCTTAATGTTTGTTGAAAGTAACAATGTTTTAGATATATACGATAATGAAATTGTGTCTATTAATATTTATGCAATTTTTAAGTGTGTGGATTTAATTAAAAAATGATTAAACAAATTTTTACTTGGTGGAACTATCAAACAGTTGGTACTTTTTTTTACACCCTTTTTTTTGGGAAATTAATTGGCAAGGATTCTTTTGGAAATAAATATTATATTAGTAAAAAAGGTAAAAGATGGGTGATTTATAACGGTGAAATTAATGCATCCAAAATAGACTCGGATTGGTATTCATGGATTCATTATCAAACAGATACTAACCCAGCAAAAAATAAACCAAACAAATACTCGTGGCAAAAACCTCATTTGGAAAATAAGACTGGAACTAATGAGGCATATCGTCCAAATAAAATAACAAATAAAGGGAAAGATTTTAAAAAGTATGAAAGCTGGAAGCCTTAAATTTTTTTTTATATTAATTATTTTTTTTTTGTTTTCTTTAAACATTTATTCGCAAGAAAAATTGAAATTAGAAAATATTCAACCAACTTTTGAGGAAGATAATGAAATCAAAAATGAGCCCAATTATAGCGGTGAACTTAAATTAAAATCAAAATCTATAAAAAAAAATAAATCAGGAAATATAATTGTGAAATTAAAAGCTTTAGATAAAATTACTGCTAAAACATCTAATATAAATATCCCTTTAGGAAAAAAGAAAAAATTTGGTTATTTGGAAATACATCCTCGAAAATGTGCTCTTTCTAATACAGAAGATAAAAAAGGTGTAGTTGCTTATATTCAGGTTAAAGATTTATCTAATAAAACAGATGATAAGGTTTTCGTGTTTAATGGCTGGACATTTTCATCAAGTGTAACTTTGAGAACCTTCGATCATCCAGTATACGATTTGTGGGTAACAGGTTGTGAAAATATTTAAATGAAATATTCTGATATAACAAAACTAAAACATTTAGCACAAGACAAAATCTCGAGATCTGCTAATCCTGCTGTAGTAAGAAATTCAACCGTTTTTTTTAAAAATATGCAGGAACTAATTAAACAAGAGAATTTGGTAAAAAAAGGATCGAAAGTAGATTTTTATGAATATGGAAGAGCAGGAAGCCAAACAACTATTGCGCTTCAAAATTTTATTTCAGATCTAGAGGGTGCCCACAGAACTTTTTTAACATCAACAGGTTTTGGTGCTGTTGCACTTGCAATTTTGAGTATGTGCAGACCAAAGGATGAAATTATAGTTACAGACGCTGTATATGCTCCAACAAGGATGATCACATCCAAATTACTTAAAGAATTTAATGTGAAAACTCATTTTTATAATCCAGAAAGTTTAGAAAGTCTTCAAAGTAAAATTAATAAAAAAACAAAAATGATATTTGTTGAAAATCCTGGAAGTAATACATTTGAATTTCAAGACTTATCTAAAATTATTAAAATTGCAAAAAAAAGAAATATCATAACAGCAATTGACAACACTTGGGGAACTCCATTTTTTATAAAGCCTTTAAAAATAGGTTTTGACATGTCAATTTCTTCAGGAACAAAATATCTTTCTGGACATTCAGATGTGATGCTTGGAAGTTTGGCTGTAAACAAAAAAGTCTTTGAAAAAGTTAAGTTTTGTAACAAACTTCTTGGATATAGG
The DNA here is from genome assembly GCA_902578115.1 of uncultured Pelagibacteraceae bacterium. Lineage (GTDB taxonomy): Bacteria > Pseudomonadota > Alphaproteobacteria > Pelagibacterales > Pelagibacteraceae > Anoxypelagibacter. Next base: position 79,579 of record CACHBR010000001.1, read on the forward strand.
GCATCACCAGATGATGCCTATTTAGTTCTCAGGGGTTTGAGAACTTTAGATGTAAGATTAAAAAAACATGAAGAAAATACCAAAAAAATTATTAATTTTTTAAAAACACAAAAGAAAATAAATGAAATTCTATATCCATATAAAAAAGGGACTGAAAATTATGAAAATTGGAAAAAATATTATTCTGGGAGCACTGGTTTATTTTCAGTTATTATTAGGAGCAAGAATAGGAATTCAATATACAAGTTCATAAATTCACTCAAACTTTTTGGAATAGGGCAAAGTTGGGGTGGTTTTGAAAGCTTAGTATTATACCAATCGCACGTTATTCAAAGAGTTTATAAAAAGTATATTAAACCAAATCATCATATTGTAAGGTTTCATATAGGTTTAGAAGATCCAAAAGACTTAATTGAAGATCTAGGAAGAGCTATTAAAAAGATTAAATGAAATCAAAATTTTTCCCAAATAAAACGGCGTTAATTACTTTAGTTGCGGCTTGCTTTGTTGTTAATGTAACTATGGGTGTTAGACAAACCTTCGGATTATTTTCTGGCGATTTTGAAATTGATTGTGGAATTTCTAATACGGAGTTTGGTCTTGCTATTGCTTTACACGCATTAGTATGGGGAATAGTTACTCCAATTTTTGGAAGGTTTGCAGATAAACATGGCGGTAGTAAAATGGTTATACTCACTTTAATCATTTATGGTGTTGGAGTTTTAGCTTTAGGAAATAACTTTAACACAGGGACTTGGTTTCAAATTAATCTTGGTCTTTTAGTTGGAATAGGATTGGGCGGCGCTGCAGGAACTATTTTAGCACCAGTTGTAACAAAACATTTTCCTAATCAAAGCAGAGGTAAAGCAGCTGGTTACGTTACAGCTTTTGGAGGATTAGGAATGTTTATTTTTCCTATTCTTACGAAGTATTTAATGGTTGAAGTTGGCTGGCAAAGTACCTTTACAGTATTTGCAATAATTTTATTTGTAATGTGCATACCTGGATTATTTTTAAAGAAACCTGAAAGCGAAAAAGTAGATACTAATTTAGTGAAAGAACCAGAAAAAAGTGACAATGTTATAAAGGTTCTAAAAGAATCTTTTGCGCACAAAGGTTTTAGGTTGTTAGTTTTAGGTTTTTTTGTTTGTGGATTTCAAATTACTCTCGTAGCTACTCATGTGCCAAGATATGTTCAAGACAGAGGGCTTGATGATTGGACTGGTTTTGCAATTTTATCATTAATAGGCCTATTTAATATTATCGGGGTTTTGATAATGGGCTACTTGAGCGATAAGTATAGTAAAAAAATGCTTTTAGCTGGACTATATTTTTTTAGAGCTATATCTATAATGTTATTTATTTTTTTACCACCTTCCAACATATCAGCTATCGCTTTTGGTATTACCTTTGGACTCTTATGGTTAGCTACTGTGCCTGCAACAAACGGTATTGTCGCTCAAGTGTTTGGTGCAAAAAACCTTTCGATGCTTTTTGGTATCGTATTTTTAAATCATCAAATTGGATCTTTCTTAGGCGCCTATTTAGGTGGAGTATTCTACGATATTTTTGGAAATTACGATTATGCATGGTACTTAGCAATAGTTTTATCTTTCGTAGCCACATTGCTTCACCTTCCAATTGACGAAAAACCAATACGTAAAGAAGTAACAATCTAAAGTTGTGTTCATTTATTTTAATTGTTTAATTTTTTAAATTTATTTAAAGTAACCCTAACGGAGGAAAATATGTTTTCAAAACAATTAAACGAAAAATTAGACAAATACCATTTGCTTAAACACCCTTTTTACAAAGCATGGAATGAGGGCAAATTAACTAGAGAAGTAATTAAAGATTACGCCGAACAATATTATCAACACGTGAAGGCTTTTCCGAGATACATTAGCGCGACCCATTCACTTTGCGAAGATATTCAAAAAAGAAAAATTCTTTTAGAGAATCTTCAAGACGAGGAAAATAAAGACGCAGATCACCCTAAACTTTGGAAAAACTTTGCTTTAGCAATGGGATCTGACTCTGAAAAAATCGAAAAAGTTAAACAGGATTGGTTTACTAAAGAAATGATTGATAATTTCTTTAAACAAGCGAGACTGTCGTACGCAGAGGGACTAGCATCACTATATACTTATGAAAGACAAATTCCTGAAATAGCTGAGACTAAAATTCAAGGTCTTAAAAAATTTTATGGTGTTAATTCAAAAGAAGGTTTAGAGTTTTTTGAAGCGCATAAAGCAGCTGATGTCATTCACAGAGTGGAATGTGAAAAATTATTAGATAGTTTATCTAAAGAAGAACAGGAAAAAGCTGAGCAAGCTTCTATGTATACAGCAAGATATCTTTGGAATTTTTTAAGTGGAATGGTTTCAAAACATAAATTGCAAGTAGCTGCTTAAATTATTTAAAATTTAAAACCGTCATTGGATCTAAACGGGTACCGAACCAATTTAATCTAACATCAAGGTGGGCACCCGTTGATCTTCCAGTTGAACCAACTGTACCAATTATTTCTCCTTGTTTTACTTTTTGTCCTTTTTTGACATAAATTTTTTGCATGTGCATGTATAAAGTAGATATTCCATGTCCATGATCGAAAATTAATGTTCCTCCTGTGTAAAAAAGATCTGCCTGAACCATTGTTGCAGTACCATCAAGCATAGCTTTAATTTTCGTGCCTTCTTTAGCAGCAAAATCTATACCGTAGTGGGGCCACTTTGGTTTTCCGTTCAAAATTCTCTGACTACCGTAGACGCCAGTAATAATTGCTTTATCTAATGGTGGTATAAATTTATTTTTAAAAAAAGTTAAATTACTATCTATTGATCTTGCATCTGATATGATTTTATTTTCTCTTTTTATTCTGTCATAAAACTCTTTTGGTGGAGTTACTTTCTTTTCAGGAAGCCCGTCAATTCTTTGAATTTTGTATTCTCTTTTTTTAATTTTTTTTACAATTTTCTCTTTTTTTCCACCTTTCACCTTGGTTATTATAACGTCATATTTTCTATCTCTATCAATACCAAAGACAAAAAAACCCTCTGAAGATACTTTTACAGGTTTTTTGTCTATCCAAATTTTTGATTTTGGTTCAGTTTTACCAATAATAAAGTGCCCCTGTATAAATTTTCCATCAAAATCTATTGCAAAAGCACTTGAAGAAATAGAAATTATTAACAGTAACAATATGGTGTTTCTTATCATTTAATAATGTAAATTATATTGCATAATATTACGAATGGGTATTGGAAAATTTCTTAAAGATCATAAGTCTTCTCACAGAGCATGGATGTACTATGAGCTTTATATTAAAAATTTTAGAAAAAGGATTACTAAATATCATTCTCAATATGGGGAAGATAGGGAGATAGGTAAGTTTTTTGAAAAAAAAAGTAAAGGTTATTATTTTGATATAGGCTGTTTTCACCCCATTAGATATAGTAATACTTTTTATTTATTCAAAAAAGGTTGGCAAGGTACGAATATAGACGTTAACAAAACATCTATTGATCTTTTTGATATAGCTCGACCTAACGACAAAAATATATGTGCTGCAATATCAGACGATACATATGAAGTTGATTTCTTTGAGGATGATATTTTGGGGCCAATAAACACTATTGACGATAAGATGCATGAGAAATCAAAAGGTATATTTTTTAAAAAAGGAATAGTAAAGAAAATAAAGACATCAAAAATTTTTGATTTAATTTCCGAAAATATTCTTTATGAAAAAACAGATTTCTTAAATATAGATGCTGAGGGATCTGATTATAAAATAATTAAACAAATAGATCTAAAAAATTCAAATATAAATCTTGTTGCTATTGAAACTCATAGTCCAAACGGAGATACACTTGATGATTTTAACAATATTTCTAAATATTTTGATAATAATCAATACTTTGTTCACAAAAAAATAGGACCAACTACTCTTTATACAAAAAAATAATTGATTGTTTTCAAATTAAGAGATTAAATACCTAATATGGGTGGCGCAAATAGAACTGGTGTTCCAAATTCATTAAACGAACATTGGATGCCTTTTTCTTCAAATAAAGATTTTAAAAGAAATCCTAGATTAATAACAAATGCAAAAGGAATTTATCTTAAAACACACGAAGGAAACACTTTAATTGATGGTAGTTCAGGTCTTTACTGTAACCCTTTAGGACATGGCAGAAAAGAAATAATAGAAGCAATTAAAAATCAGCTTGAGAAACTAGATTATACTATGCCTTTTCAACAAGGTTATGGCGGATCATTTGAACTAGCAACAAAGATTGCACAGAAAACACCTGAGGATTTAAATAGAATTTTCTACACAATATGTGGTTCAACAGCAGTAGAAACTGCAATTAAAATTGCTGTTGCCTATTTCAGAGCCAAGGGAGAACCGAAAAGATTTAGATTTATTGGAAGAGAAAGAGGTTATCACGGTATGAATATAGGCTCTCTTACAGTAGGCGGAATAGTTAATAATGTGAAAGTTTTCACTGATATCTTAATGCCAGGAGTGAAACACATGAGGCATACATTTCTTCCAGACCACAAGTTTGTTAAAGGCCAACCAGAAACAGGCGCTGATTTAGCTGAAGATTTAGAGAATATTGCAAAAAAAATTGGCGGTGAAAATATTGCAGCTTGTGTAGTTGAACCAATAGCAGGATCAACTGGAGTATTAATTCCACCAAAAGGATATTTACAACGATTGAGAAAAATTTGTGATAAGCATGGTATACTTTTAATTTTTGATGAAGTTGTAACTGGGTGGGGAAGAACTGGTTCTGCTTTCGCTGCACAAGAGTTTGGTGTAACTCCAGATATTATTACAATGGCTAAAGCAACTACTAATGGAATTGTTCCAATGGGTGTAGTTGCTGTCAGAGAAAATATTTATGATCAAGTCATGGATGCCTCCCCCGAAGGAGCTGTTGAATTATTTCACGGATATACTTATTCAGGTATTCCTGTGGCAGTATCAGCGGCATTAGCAGTTCAAGAAATTTTCGAAAAAGAAGATATTTTTAATAGAGTAAAAAATATATCAAATTATTTTCAAGAGGGATTACACTCATTGAGAGATATTGAATGTATTGAAAGTATAAGAAATTATGGATTACTAGGAGGTATAGATATACAGATGATGGACAAACCGGGAAAAGCTGGTTTTCAAGTTTATAAAGAGTGCTATAAAGCTGGGATAAATATTAAGCCAACCGGTGATGCTTTAATCATTGCACCACCATTTATTTGTGACAAAAAAAATATCGATGAAATAATTGAAAAACTTAGAAAAGGCATTAAAAATTACATTAAAATATCAAAATAACAATTTTCTATCCTAAATTGTTTTTTGTTCCCCAAGGCCCATTTTGAACATTCCAAAACCTCTTAAGTTAAAAAAATATTTTTTAATTTATATATTTTATGGTTCAATTAAATATTGAGGAAGTAAATGGAATATAAAAAAACAGATTTAGATAAGCACTCTTTGTCAGATCAAGGTTTAAGAAACTCTGGATCTAAAGTTGATCTCAATAACTTAATTAGAAAAGTTAAAGATGAAGAAAAGAGATCAAAAAGGCAAAACATTGTAATTTCAGCAGCGGCTCTTTCTGCAGTAGCAGTTTTTGGAATTATACTTACTTTGTAAATTAACTCAGTACTGTTCTATAAACAATTGAGGAAAATTCAGCAAATCTTGCTACGGTTCCCTTTGCATTTGTTAGCGGGTGATCCATTAAATTATCTTGATCGAATTCAGAGTTTACTAAGTTATACCTTTTGCTTCGAGGATCTTTTTTAACAAGTTTAGCTCTACTCAACCATTCAAGTTTTCGTATACATGTAGCTCTTGGTATTCCAGTAACTTCAGAAACAGAGGTAGCACTAATGTCTGAATTATTTAGAGATGTACTATTATCCAATTTCTTTCTTTTAAAATAATTCAATGATTGAATAAGACTTTGTAAGCCAATCAATAGTATCTCAAGATCTTTTGTTTTTTTTTGCCAATATTTCATAAAATCAAGTTGAGTACTTAGATAGTGATACCAATAAAAACAATAATTCTTTTCAATTTCTTTACTAAATTTTGAAAATGGAATATTTATATCTAACAATTTAGATTGTTCATATAGAAATTTAGAAAGCGATTTAATTTGCTCTTGAATAATTTTCATGTAGGTTTCTTTTTCTTGTGAAGAAGGTTCCCAATAGAGATTATTTTTACTTGTTTTTTTTAAATGTTTTTGCTTTGTAAGATACATTATTTTTCTCCTAGCAGTTTCCTTTGGAAGACCAGTAAAGCGTGATACTGAAATTATTTTTTGTTTATCTTGTAAAGTATTTTGATGATTAAACCAGAATTTTTCTAAGGATAAATCAAAACTTAAATCTTCTTCCCTTTTTCGCATGACATTCAAATGTAAATTACGTGCAAAATAAATTACAATTTGACCACCCTCTAAATCACCATAACGTTTGTATATTCCTGACAAAAACGTACTTTGCATTTCAAAAAAAATAGGAAGTATCTTATTTGAATTATTTTCGAAAATTTCTTCAATAGATTTCTTATTAATTTTATTTTCTAAATCCATATTTGCACAAAAGTCCAAATGTTCATTTTGGGTTAATATGAACAATTTTACAATTTGAAGTCAATAGAAATTTAAAACTTATTCAAGTTTTATTTTTTAGCAATGTTTGGTCTAAACCATGACTTATTACCAATAACAGAGTTTAATATTCCACTAAATCTTGCAGAATAAACTTTTCTTTTTTTTTTATTATTTGTAATTATAAAAAAAAGAATATTTAAAAATGCAGAAAAAAATTTGGGTAAAACTTTTTTGTAGGCAGTGATTTTACCAAAATGTTTCTTGTAAAAATAAAAAGTCGACCACATTAAATGCCAATTTCGGTTAATTTCTATTTCCTCTTTAAATGCATCTTTTACTGATGAATTTCCTTTATGATTAATTTTAGAGTTTTGAATAAGAAAAATTGATTTTTCTTTCTTCAAACATCTCTCGTAAAAATCGTTTTCCTCAAAATATAAAAAAATATTTTCATCAAAAAATCCTATTTCATTAAAAAGCTCTTTCTCAAAAAAAAGTGCACACCCCGTCACAAACCTCATTGAAGAGTACTTCCCATTTTTATTTGACTTTAAATAACAATCATTTTTGTAATCAAAATTGTTAATTTTTGGAGCAAGTATTGAAAAACTTTTTATCTCTTTTGCTGCATTCATTAAGTTTTTAATTGTATCAGGAAAAAGTTCAGTATCTACATCAAGGTAAAATACATATTTTGTATTAATATTTTTTATTCCACGATTTATTCCAGCTCCATTTCCTAGATTTTTATCTGGTATAATTACTTTTATATTTGAATATTTTTTTTCCAGTTTTTCTTTAAAAGTAAAATTTCTTGAATTTTCAATTACTATGATTGGAATATTATGATTAATTGTCGCAATAGATTTTTCAATTATATCCTCTGAGTGAAAACTTACAAATATTACTGTAATATCATTTTCCATTTAGGAACTAATTTCTTTAACAATTAGTACCAAATTTTCAAATTAAGGAAAATTAAAAATTATTTGTATTTTTTTACCCTGCGTGTTAATCAACATAATAATGTCATTTAAAGAGCTACCATTAATGGAACCTAAAGACGGAACAGTGCTCTTTTATCCATATATTTCAAAATCGTCCTTTGCTGAGGTTAAAAAGGTCCTTTCTGGAAGGTGGATTGGACAAGGACCTTTAGTTAACAAATTTGAGAAAAAATTTAAAAATATGTTTGCTGGTAAAAATCACTGTATAGCTACTGGATCAGGTACAGACGCACTTCATCTGGCATATATTCTCGCAGGACTCAAAAAGGGTGATGAAGTTATAGCACCAGTTTATACATGCACTGCTACTAACATTCCTTTTTTATATATGGGTGTAAATATTAAATTTGCAGACATTGATATAGAAACGATGAACATTAGTGTAGACAGTGTCAAAAAACTTTTAACAAAAAAAACTAAAGCTATAATTTGTATGCACTATGGTGGCCTACCTTGTGATTTAAATGAGTTACAAGTATTAGCAAATAAATATAAAATTCCACTTATTGAGGATGCAGCCCATGCTATTGGAGCTACCTATAAAAAAAAATCAATTGGAAGCATAAGTGATTTTACAATGTTTAGCTTTCAAGCAATTAAGCATATTACTACTGGGGATGGTGGAATGCTCTGTTTTAAAAATAAAAAGTTAATTGAAAAGGCAAAAAGAATTCGTTGGTTTGGAATAAGTAGAGAAGATAAACAAAAGGGAATTTGGGAAAATGATATTTCGGAAGTAGGCTATAAATATCAGATGACAGATCTTGGTGCATCCCTTGGTTATACAGCCTTAAAAGAATTTCAAAAATTATTAAGTCATAGACAAAAAATTTTTAAAATTTATAAAGATATTCTCTCAAGAAACCCTAATATTTTTTGTGTAGACAAAAATGATGGTAATAGAACTCATGCGTCATGGCTATTCACTTTAATATCTGAAGAAAAGGATAAAATACAAAAAAGACTAAGAGAAAAAAAAATAGAGTCTAATCAAGTACATTTCAGAAACGATAAGTACTCAATATTTAAAAAGTTTGTAAGAGGTAAATCTTTTCCAAACATGGATTACGTCGAAGACAAATATCTAGTTTTACCTAATCACCACAAAATAAGTGAAAATAAAGCAAAGTATATTGCTCAAACAATTGATAATTTATTATAAAGTATTATAAACTGTATCATGCTAAATGGCGGGGTAGCTCAGTTGGTTAGAGCGTTGGACTCATAAGCCAAAGGTCGGTGGTTCGACTCCACTCCCCGCTACCAAAAATGAAAAAAAAAATATTAATAATATTTAAAGCCCCTTGGCATTGGAATGATTTTGTCATAAACAAGTTTAAAAAATCTTACGAAGTAAAACATATTTTTCTCAACACTATAAAAAAAAATTTTTTACAAACTATAAATGAAATAAACAATTTAATTGATAAAGACAAAATCGAAATAGTTATCTTCGATGTTGACTATCAAAAGTTTATCAATCACTACTTTATAAAAAAAATAAAAAGTACATATAAAATTATGATGACCTGGGATGATTATGAACGACATAACTTTAATATAATTACAGCAAACTCTTGCAACTTTGTTATTACAGGATGTCCACTTTCAACATTCAAATATAAAGAGGTAGGTAAAGACTCTTCATTTATGGTTTTAGAGTCTGATGGAAATTTTTATAAGGATTTAAAAGTAAAAAAAAATATTGATGTTCTTTTCTTTGGTAAAGTTAATGAAGACAGGAAAGGTTTTTTAGATTATTTAAGGGAAAATAACATTAATTTAAAAGTGGTTGGAAATAATTCGGAGAATAGGGTTTCTGATAAAGAACTTGTAAATTTAATTTGTAGATCAAAAATAGTAGTAAATTTCTCTAAAACAACATGGGGAAAAATAATGAATATTCCTGAAAAAAATGTCTTTTCATATCAATACATGTTTAAGGGAAGAATTGTTCAGGCGGGTCTATGTGGAACTGCTTGTATTTCTGAGTATGCCCCTCATCATGATTTACTTTATAATAGTGACGAGTTAATTCAATTTTCAACAAAAGAGGAGTGTTTTAATAAAATAAGAGATTTATTAGAAAATCCAAATAAACTTGAACATTATCAAAAAAAATTTTCAGAGAAAACAATAGATAGTTATGAGGACGAAAAGACTCTTCTTAATGTGAAGAATTTTATCCAAAATTTTAATTTGGTAAGAAAAAATGAAGATAAACATAAATTAAACAGATTACCGTACTGGTATATAAGAATTTGTGCAAAGCAAATTATTCTTAGAGACTTTAAAATTTATAAAATTTTAAATTCATTAGTTCATTTGAAAGAAATATTTCAATTAATAAAAGGATCTAATATTCTAGTAAAATTTTCTGTAATTCTAGAGACTTTAATTAATATTCTATGGTTTTCAACAATTAGACTTTTTAGTAAAAAGGGTGTAGGAAAAAACAGGTATGCAGGAAAATATTAGAGTCGCAGATTTTATTGCTTCTTTTTTAAAAAAAAAGGGAATCAAAAATATATTTATGTTAACAGGATATGGGGCAATGTATTTAAATGATGCAATAAAATTATCGGGAATTAAATATTATGCTACAAGAAATGAGGCAACAGCCCCAATAATGGCAGAATCTTATGCAAGATTAAAAAATAAAGTTGGAGTTGCTTGCGTTACAGCAGGACCAGGAGCAACCAATGCTTTACCTGGCCTCGCCGAAGCATATGTTGACTCTGCACCGATCATGGTCATATCTGGACAAGTTGATTATAAACAAACAACGCACAGCACTAAATTAAAAAATATAAGAACATTTGGAACTGCAGAAATCAACATCATTCCAATTGTAAGGCCGCTCACTAAATATGCTGAAATTATTAAAAATCCAAATGATGTAAAATATGTACTTGAAAAAGCATTTTTCCTTGCAAAAAATGGAAGGCCAGGACCTGTTTGGATTGATGTTCCTTTAGATGTTCAAAAAAAAGAAATTAATGTAAAAAATTTAAAATCTTTTAAACCAGAGAAAAAAAAAATATTTTTACCAAATATAAGTAGAGATGTTAAAAAAATTATAAACCTTCTGAAAAAGGCAAAAAAACCAATTTTTGTGGCTGGGAATGGGGTAAAACAAAGTGGAACAATTAAGATACTAAAAAAAATAATTACTAAATGTAAAACTCCTTTATTACTTTCTAGATTTGCAAACGATCTTTTGCCTCACACTGACAAATTTGTTATGGGTCAAGCGGGTGTAAAAGGATCTAGATATTGCAAAAGCATAATGCGCAATGCAGACTTAGTCATATCATTAGGATGTAGATTTGCTCCTCAATTTGTTGGTCATGATTTTTCAGCTTTTAAAAATGCAAAGATAGTCTCGGTTGATGTTGAAAAAGACGAATTAAATAAAAAAGGCGTAAAAGTAAATTATAAATTCAATTATGATTTAGAAAACTTTTTACCGATTTTAAATAAAATGACAAAAGTTTCTAAATTTCCTAATTACAATAGTTGGATTAATTTTTGCATAAACAACAAAAAGAATAAACCAATTATTCCTGCAAAATTAAAACAAAAAAATCCAATTGACTTATATTTTTTTATGCAAAAACTTGGAAATATTGCAAAAAAAAATGATATTTTAGTAACAGACGCTGGGTCAAATTATTATATCGGCGGACAAGTCTGGTCTTTTGAAAAAGGAACAATGGAAATCACTTCAGTATCTAATGCAGCTATGGGTCTTTCTGTTCCTCTAGCGATTGGAGCAGCAGTTGCAGCTCCAAGATCTCGAATTTTAGCAGTGACAGGTGATGGATCACTAGAATTAAATATTCAGGAACTCAAAACAATTTCTCACAACAAGTTTAATATTAAATTATTTGTTATAAACAATGGTGGTTACGTATCTATGCATAATTGGGCCGATACCTTTTTTAAAGGCAGAAGACTAGATAATCCAGAAGATACTGGAACAGGCACACTTAATTTCAAAAATATCGCAAAAGCATTTGATTTAGACCATTATTTAATACATAACTTTAAAGAAATAGATAACGACTTAAGAAAAATAATGAAAAACAACAAACCTCTTTTTATTGAAGTTGTTACAGATCCTAGACAAAAGATATATGATGCTTTTAAAGATTATTAATTTTCATGAGCCTAGATATTTTATTTATTCACCCAAACGCATCTAAAAAAATTTACCAAGAACTTAGCAAAGATCATTCAGCATATGAACCACCTATATGGGCAGGAATGTTAGCGAACCACTGTAGGTCTAAAAATTTTAAAACAGCAATTTTGGATTGTGAAGTTAGTAAACTAGATTATGAAAAAAGTGCCAAAGAAATAAATAATCTTAAACCGAAAATAGCCTGTTTCGTAGTCTATGGGCAACAACCCTCAGCTTCATCTCAAAATATGGAAGGAGCTACAAAAACTTCTATTGAATTAAAAAAATTAAATAATGAAATTAAAACTTTATTTGTTGGAGGCCATGTTGCTGCCTTACCTAAAGAAACTTTACTAAAAGAATCTAGCATTGATTTCGTTGCATTGAATGAAGGCGTATACTCAATATCTAATTTATTAAGTGCTGATAATTTAAATGAAGAAAGTTATCTAAAAAAAATAAAAGGAATAGGTTTTAGAAATAATGAAAACCAAATTATTTTAAATGAACCAGAAACAGTTGTTCCAAAAAAACTTTTAGAAGATGATTTACCTGGTATAGCTTGGGATTTGTTACCTAACTTATCCGAATATAGAACTGCAGGATGGCATTCTTGGTCAAATAATTCCGACAAACAACCATTCGCAGCCTTATATACAAGTCTGGGGTGTCCATATAAATGTTCATTTTGTATGATTAATATAATTAATAGAACTAATAATGATGAGAACGTTTCATCTCAAAACTCAAATATTTTTAGATGGTGGTCACCAGAATTTATAATTAAACAGTTCGATTACATTGCAAAGCAAGGCGTCAAAAATGTTAAAATTGCAGATGAACTTTTTGTGCTAAATCCTAATCATTTTATGAAGATATGTGATTTATTAATTGAACGAAATTATGGTTTTAATATTTGGGCCTATTCAAGAATTGATACTTGTAAGCCGCAATATTTAGAAAAATTAAAAAAAGCCGGAGTTAATTGGCTAGGTCTTGGAATAGAAAATCCAGACACCGTTTTAAGAAAAGAGGTTCATAAAGATTCATATAAAGAAGTTAAAATCATAGATGTTATAAATGGAATTAGAGAATCTGGAATAAATGTCGCTGCTAACTATATCTTTGGCTTACCAGAGGATACAGAGAAAAGTTTAAAATTTACATATGACTTTGCTGAAGAAACAAATTCAGAGATGGTAAACTTTTATTCTGCAATGGCATATCCTGGTAGCCCTCTTTTTTTAGAGGCTCGGAAAAATGGAATTGAACTTCCATCAACCTATTCAGGATACAGCCAACACTCGTACGATACACTAAATTTGTCAACCACAAAACTTTCTGCTGGTCAGATACTAAAATTTAGAGACGAAGCTTGGATGAAATATCATACTAATGAGAAATACTTAAATTTAATAAAAGAAAAATTTGGTCACAATGCAGTAGATAATATTAAAAGCACTACTAGAATTAAACTAAAAAGAAAACTACTGGGAGACTAAATTGTCATACAAAAATTATCGTTTAAAAACATTTGAAAAGGCTTCTTTGTGCAGAAATTTTGAAAATGAGGTCTTTAAAAGAGTTAATGAAAAAATTATCAATTTTCCAGTTTATCTATCAGCTGGACAAGAATATGTTCCATCATCAATAGCGCAGATAGTAAAAGATAAAAAACAAAAACCTCTTATCTTTGGCCAGCATAGAGGTCATTCAATATACCTTTCTTTTGGAGGAAATATTATAGAACTAATTGACGAACTTTTAGGAAAAAAAACTGGATGCACGAGAGGTATGGGCGGATCATTATCAATAAATTCAAACAAAATTAACATGTTTGGTCACGAGGGATTAATGGGAAGTAATGCATGTATGGGTGTTGGAGCATGTTTTTCATCGGCAAAACCTACTATCGTCTTTTTAGGCGATGCATCTGTTGAGGAAGACTATGTTTTAGCCTCTTTAAGTTGGGCAGCTAAAAAGGAATTACCAATACTTTTTGTAGTTGAGGATAATAATTATGCTGTATTAACCAAAAAGAAGGACAGAAGAGATTGGAAAGCAAAAGATGTAGCAAAAGCATTTAAATTAGAGTCTTATGATATTGATGACCAACCCAAAAATATTTTTTCAGTACTAAAAAAAAACTTATTTAAAAAACCAATTTTTATAAATGTAAACACAAAGAGACTTTTCTGGCATTCAGGTGCAGGTGTAGATGAAGAAGTAAAAGGAGATAGATTAACAGTAGAAAAAAAATTTTTAGGAAAAAAAGCAGAAAAAATTCACAGAAATATAAAAAAAAAGATTGAAAATTTATGGAAACAACGCTTAGAGAAGTAATAAAACAAATAACTTTTAAACACTTAAAAAAATTTAAAGGTCAGGTTTTCGGGCAAAACCTAACAGGTGTTGGTTGGGTAGCTGGAACCTTACCAAAACTTTATGAGAAAGATGGTGTGATAGAGTTACCAATGGCTGACGTTGCTAACGGAGGAATGGTTACAGGTGCAGCATTAGTTGGGAGGAGACCATTCTATATAATAAGATATCAAGGATACAACTGGTTAAATTGTATTTTTATTGTTAATTACGCATGTAAGTCTAAAGAAATTTGGAACAAACCCGCACCAATGTTTATAAGAGGCCTCTCAAGTGAAGGTGGCTTAGGCCCGGTTTCTACATCAAGCCATATATCAATCTTCTACAAAATGCCAGGGATCAAAATTTATTCTCCGATGACCAAAAATGAATACACTAAAACTTATAAAAAATTTATGAAGTCAGATGATGTTTTTTATGTATCAGAACATAGAAAAAGTTATGAAAATAAAATAGAGTTGAAAAATTCTTTAAAAAAGAATCTTGATATAATTTTAATGCCAATATCAGTAACTCGTTTCGAGGCAGAAAAAGCAAAAAATTATTTAAATAAAAACGGTTATAAGGTAGGGATAATTCATTTATATGAATTAAAACCCTTTGTTTTAAAAAAAAAATGGATAAGCATGATCAAAAGCTCTAAATATGGAGTTCTTATGACCGATAATGATTATGTTGATGGTATAATTAGAACTTTAGCTCATAAAATAAATGAGCAGACCAATAAAAAAGTTTATGTTTTGGGATTAAAAGATAAGTCCGCCGGGTATACACGTGAGACAAGTAATTTTCCACCATCAGCTTTAGAAATAATAACTAAAATTAAAAAAATAAAAGCAAAAAAAAGATTATAAAATGAATAAAAAGGATTTAATAAACTTTGAGGAGGAAATTGCATCTTTATTTAATCAAGGTAAAATAAGAGCTCCAGTCCATCTTTATCATGGTAATGAAGATAAAATAATAGAAATTTTTAAAAAAATTAACAAGCAAGATTGGGTTTTTTGTAGTTGGAGATCACATTATCAATGTCTTCTAAAAGGGGTTCCAAAAGAGAAAGTTAAAGATGAAATTTTATCAGGCAGATCTATATCTTTGTGTTTTCCTGAGTACAAAATATATTCATCAGCATTAGTTGGAGGTTCTATTCCTATAGCAGTAGGTACAGCAATGTCTTTGAAGCTTAAAAAAGAAAAAAGTACAATGGTTTATTGTTTTATGGGAGAGATGACATCTGAAACAGGTATAGCCCATGAGTGTATAAAATACAGTAGAAATTTTGATTTACCAATTCATTTTGTTATAGAGGATAATTCATTGTCTGTTTGCACAGACACTAGAAAAACATGGCAGCAAAAAAAATTAAGTTTTGAGGGTCCTAATGATAAATTTGTCACTTTTTACAGCTATAAGTCTAAGTGGCCACATGCTGGTGCAGGGAAAAGGATAGAATTTTAATTTATGAAATACGCCGATGAATTAACTAAATCAATGATTTATCTAAGTAAAGACCCAAGAACTATATTCCTTGGACAAGCAGTTGCATACCCAGGCACTGCAATGACAAACACTTTGAAAAGTATACCAAGAAACAAACTCTATGAATTACCTGTTGCAGAAGAAATGCAATTAGGAATAAGTAATGGATTAGCTTTAAATGGACATATTCCTGTAAGTATATTTCCAAGATGGAATTTTCTTTTACTTGCTACTAATCAATTAGTAAGCCATTTAGATAAATTTAGTATAATGTCACAAGGCAAATTTAAAACCAAAGTAATTATAAGAACATCAATTGGTTCACAAAGGCCTTTACATCCTCAACATCAACACATTGGAGACTTTACAGAAGCATTTAAAAAAGTTTTAAGTACAGTAGAAATCATTAGACTTGAGAAACCATCAGATATATTTCCATCATACAAAAAAGCAATTGAGAGAAAAGATGGGAAAAGTACAATTCTAGTTGAGTATGGAGATTATTATAGCGAAAAGTAAAATATGATTATTACAAAAACACCGTATCGAATATCATTTTTCGGAGGTGGTAGTGACTATCCCTCATGGTATAAAAAAAATGGAGGTGCTGTATTATCTTCTACAATTGATAAGCATATTTATATTACTTGTCGTTTCTCACCAGGTTATTTTAAACAAAAATATAGAATAGTATGGAGAAAAATTGAGAACGTAAAAAAAGTTAACGAAATAAATCACAAAGCTGTAAGATATTTACTTAAACATCTAAATATTAAAGATGGATTAGAAATTCATTATTATGGTGATTTACCTGCAAGAAGTGGAATGGGTTCTAGCTCATCTTTTACTGTTGGATTGATGCAGGCTTTATGCAAAATTAAAAATATTAAATTAACTAAAGCTGAGTTAGCAAAAAATAGTATTAATTTTGAACAAAATATAATGGGAGAAGTGGTGGGCTCACAAGATCAGACCTCAGCTTCTTATGGTGGTTTTAATAAGATTCTATTTAATAAAAATAATTCTATTAATGTTAAAAGAGTTTCTTCAAAAAAAAATATTAAAAAATTAAATGATAATCTTATTTTAATTTACACAGGTATTAATAGAACTGCTCATAAAATAGCAAATCAATACGTAAGTAAACTTACAACAGTTAAGAAAGAACACATTAGTAAAATATTAAATTATGTTAAAGAAGGTGAACATATTTTAAAACATGGCAATATCGATGATTTTGGAAGACTTTTAAATGATGCTTGGATGGAAAAAAAGGCTCTTAGTAGTTTAATTACAAATACAAAAATAAATGATATTTATGATGATGCAATTAGATGTGGAGCTTTAGGAGGTAAATTGTTAGGTGCTGGTGGAGGTGGTTTTTTACTAATGTATATGAGAAAAGCTGAAAGAAAAAAATTTTTAAAAAAAAATTACAAACTAATTAATATTCCATTTAAATTCACATCAACAGGAAGTGAAATAATTTTTGATAAATTAAAAAGGATAAAAAATGAAGATTAATCATCCACTAATGCACAATAATTTTATTAAATCCGATATGGATTCTGTTAGAAAATTAATTAAAAATAAGAATTTAATTCTTACACAATCAAAAAATGTTATTGAGTTTGAAAAAAAATGGTCAAAATGGCTTGGTGTAAAATTTAGTGTTTTTGTTAATTCTGGATCTTCAGCTAACTTATTAAGTATGTTAATATTAAAAAGTTTATCTCTTAAAAAGAAAGAGATTATTGTTCCTACACTAACTTGGGTTTCAGATATAAATTCTGTAATAATGGCAGGTTTTAAACCAGTATTTGTCGATATTGATCCAAGAACACTTTCTATGAATCAAGACCAGGTTTTAAATAAAATAAACAAAAATACACTTGCTGTTTTTGTAACACACGTACAAGGATTTAATAGTTTATCAGAAAAACTTTTAACAAAAATTAAAAGAAAAAAGATTATTCTTGTTGAAGATGTGTGTGAGTCACATGGGGCTAAATATAAAAACAAAAATTTGGGAACATTTGGCTTAATATCCAACTTTTCTTTTTATTATGCACATCATATGTCTACTATTGAAGGCGGGATGATCTGCACAAATAATAAAAAAATTTATGAATTAGCAAGAATTTTTAGGTCTCACGGTATGGCACGAGAGGCAAAAAATAAGAAATTTGAAAAGCAAATGATAAAAAAATATCCGAAATTATCTCCCCAATTTATTTTTTTACATCCAACTTTTAATTTTAGAAATAATGAAATTGGAGCTGTAATTGGTATAAACCAGCTCAAAAGACTCGATAAAAATAATAGGGCAAGAACAAAAAATTTAAAACTTTTCTTAAATTTATTAGACCCATCTAAGTATAGAGTTGATTATGAAGTCGATGGTAGTTCGAATTACGCATTTCCAGTTGTTTTTAAAAACAAAAGTTTTAAGTTTAGAGATCGTTTTGAGTTGACATTAAAAAGATATAATATTGAATTTAGAAGAGGAAATGCTGGTGGTGGCAATCAGCTTAGACAACCATATTTAAAAACTTACTTGAAAAAAATTAATTTAAAGAAATTTCCAGAAGTTGATCATGTTCATTTCTTTGGGTATTATATTGGGAACTATCCAAGTCTAAAGGCATCTAGAATAAAAAAAATTTGTTCAATATTAAATAATATAAGTATTAAATAAAACAAATGGAGAAATTAAAAGTAATAAAAAATTCAACCTTTAAAGATAATAGAGGTTTTTATTGGACTACATGGAAAAAAGGAACACTTAAAAATTTTAAATTTAACCATGATAAATTCTCCATATCAAAAAAAAAAGTTCTTAGAGGATTTCATTGTGATTTTAAATCATGGAAATTAGTAACATGTATATTTGGTAAAGTTTTTTTAGTTGTTGTAAATATGAAAAAAAATTCAAAAAATTATTTAAAACATAAAACTTGGATTTTATCTCATGAAAAACCCAAGCTAATTTTAATCCCACCCCATTTTGCTAACGCACATTTATGTTTATCTAATAAATGCGTTTTTCACTATAAATGGTCTTACAAGGGGAAATATGTGGACTCAAATAAACAAAATAGTTACAGATGGGACGACCCAAAATTAAAAATTAAATGGCCTATAAAAAAACCAATATTAAGTAAAAGGGATAGAACTTCAAAGTATTTATAAAATGAGTAAAATTTTAATAACTGGTGGAGGAGGATATGTTGGATCAATGCTATCTACAGCTCTTGTTAATTTAGGCCATGAAGTAACGGTTTTAGATTTGATGAAATATGATAGAGGATCATTAAATCATCTTTATTATTTTAAAAATTTTAAATTAATAAAAAAAGATGTTCGAGATAAAAAATTATTAAAATCTTTACTAAAAAAAAATGAATTTATAATACCATTAGCTGCGTTAGTAGGCGCTCCTTTATGTGATAAATACAAGAAAGATGCCGTATCAGTAAATCACCATTCAATTAAAAATCTTGTATCATTGAGTTCAAAAAAAAATAAAATAATATTTTTAACTACTAATTCCGGATATGGAGTTGGAGAAAAAAATAAGTTTTGTGATGAAAACAGTCCTTTAAACCCAATATCACTTTACGGTAGAACAAAATGCGACGCAGAGGAAGAGGTAAAAAAATCTAAAAATTTTATTTGCTTCAGATTAGCTACAGTTTTTGGATACAGTTATAGAATGAGAACAGATTTATTAGTAAATAACTTTGTTTATAAATCAGTAAAAACAAAAAAACTAAAAATATTTGAACCTCATTTTAGAAGAAATTTTATCCATATTAAGGATGTAGTTTTAGGAATAATTTACGCTATAAAAAATTTTAATAAATTAAAATCAAATATTTATAATTTGGGACTTTCATCTGCAAACATAAGTAAACTAATGTTAGCAAAAAAAATAAAGAAAAAAATGAATAAACTTCAAATTAAAATTATTACAAACAGAAAGGATCCAGATAAAAGAGATTATTTTGTAAGTAATAAGAAAATAGAAAAAAAAGGTTTCAAAGCAAAAGTGTCTTTAGATCAAGGTGTCGAAGAATTGATAGATTTATTCAATACAGATAATAAAAAAATAATAAATAATTATTAATTTTTATTGGTAATTCTTTTTATTTGACTATAAAAATTTTTTTCTGCAAATTCAAAATATAATTTACTTTTATTAGCACAAATTTTATCAGAAACTTTATCTCCGATCATAAAACTTTTATTATGTTTTATATGCCATTTTTTTTTAATTTGCTGTATCATCAGATTTCCTGGTTTTCTTAATTCAGTAACTTTTCTATATTTTCTTAACTTAGCTTTGGGATGATATGGACAATAATTTATATCATCAAAATATATATCTTTTTTTTGAAGTTTTTCTTTAATCTGATTTTGTAATTTATAAAACTCATTTATAGAAAAAATACCTTTTCCAATTCCAGCTTGGTTAGTGATAATAAAAATATAATATTTTTTTTTAATTAATAATTTTAATCCCTTGATAACACCAGGTCTAAATTTAAAGTCCTTAAATTTATGAACATATCCAGTGTCATAATTTATAACACCATCTCTATCTAAGAATGCTGCTGGTTTTGAACAACTGTTAATTAACAATTTTTCTGCTCTTTTAAAGTTTTTTGGTGTTCCAATATCTAAAAAAAAATTATTAGTTATTAGTCCCGAAATTTTTTTTTCACTGATTAAATTAGGTAAAATTTCATCCTCTAAAGAAATATTTTTATTTTGGATAAACTTAAAGAACTCTTTTTTAAAAAAATATACTCCACCATTCATATATTTGCTAAATTTTTGAAAAACGATTTTATTATGCTTAAGACTCATAGCTGATAATTTTTTGTTAGACTTATATGATTTATTTTTTACCAAAGCTAAAGATCCCAAGCTATCTTTGCTACATGATTTAATTAATTTATTTAAATCAACATCAAGAAAAGTGTCTCCATTTATCAAAATAAAATCGTTTAAATTTCTTTTCTTTAAGCTATTTAAGGCGCCTGCCGTACCCATCGGTTTTTTTTCATTAAGACAATTTATAGATATGCAATTATAATAACTTTTGTGAAATTTGCTAATTATCTCCTGCGATTTATATCCTGTTAGTATAAAAATATTTTTAAAGTGATATTTACAGTAATTTTGTATTATATATTCTAAGAATGGTTTTTTGTTAAAAATAGCCATTGGCTTAGCTTTCTTATTCAAAAGAGATTTAATCCTAGATCCTTTACCTCCAGCTAAAACAACTAAATCTAATGAGTACATTTTGATATTCTTTGGTTACTTTTTTTACCATTTTAAGATATTATTAAATAGTCTTTTATTCAAATATTATGAAATTAATTTCTTTTGTTTTTTCATTTAGAAACGAAGAGAAAAATTTAAAGAATCTTGTTGATAGAGTTGATAAAGCAGTTAAAAAAACTGAAAATTGGAATTATGAGTTAATATTTGTAAATGATGACTCAACTGATAATTCTGAAAAAATATTGTTAGATTTACAAAAAAAATTGCCTATAAAAATTATTAATATGTCGAGAAGATTTGGAACTAATCCATGTGTTCTTGCTGGTTTTGAAAATTGCTCTGGTGATTGTATCATCTATATGGACTCTGATCTTCAAGATCCACCAGAATTAATTACTGAATTAATCAAACAACATGAAAAAGGTTTTGATATTGTTCACACAAAGAGAACAAAAAGGTTAGGAGAGCCAAGATCTAAATTATTTTTTACAAATTTAGCTTATTCAATAATTGATAAGTTATCAGATATAAATTTAGAAAAAGATGTAGGAGACTTTAAATTAATATCTAAAAGAGCTTTAAATAAAATTTTAGAACAAAAGGAATATAATCCATATATTCGAGGTCTATCCGTATGGGTTGGTTTCAAGCAAACATATGTTGACTACGTAAGAGAAGCAAGAGAAGCTGGTGAGTCAAAGTTTTCACTTTTTGCAGAAGGACCGGTATCTCAGTTTATTAGGGGTGTAACTAGCTACTCACTCAAGCCACTTTACCTAGGCGTGTTATTAGGTTTTTTTGCTTTTATATTTTCAATAATTTTAATTCTCTATGCTCTTTACGCCAAAGTAACTGGAATTGCTGTACCTGGAACAACAGGGATATTAATTGTAATATCTTTTTTTTCTGGAGCCTTATTATCTACTATAGGAATTATGGGAATTTACTTAGCAAGAATTTTTGAGCAAACAAAAGGAAGAACAAGATACGTTATAAAAGATATTAAAGACTATAAAAAATAACTTTAAATTAGTTAATTTTATAAATAGAGTAAAAACTATTATTTTTAAATAAACTCAAGTTAATTTTCCAACTACTGGGAACCACTATATAATTTGCATTATATTTTTTTTCAATATATTCCCAATCAGATTTTTGTTTTGCTTCAAAAGTTTTTTTAATAAACTCTTCTGGAAGACGAGGGTCATTTTTATTTGGTGGATTATTTATTTCAACACCATAAATATCTTTAAGTATATTAAATGTATTTTTTAAAAGATATGGATGATAAGGAAGAAAATCAAATGATTGTGTATCTAATAAAATAGGCTTCATAGAATATTGATTTATGTAATTAACCGTATCTGATGTGGTAATAAAATATCCTTTATAATTTAAATTAGATATATCTTTAAAAATATTAAAACGAGCATGTTTTAATTCATTAGAAATATTTAGTACAAAATTATCTTTTAAAGAAATAAAATTTTTATAGTGTTGAATTGAATAAACTATTAAAATTGTAAATACAAAAATTTGAACAAATTTTTTTCTAAAATTAAATCTTAAAAAAATAAAATAAATTATTGAAATAATAATAGGCCAACCAATAAATGAGTGTAATATTAAAAATCTTGTTGGCATCACTCTTACAAAAATATCTGGAAAATATTGAGGAAAAAATTTGTAAGTTATATAGGACATTGTAGAGAGAACAATCGACAAATTTAAAAAAACTATAAATAATTTATTTTGTTTATTTTTTTTAAAAAAATAATATGTGTTTATTATAATAAATAGAAACAGTGTCTTTATTAAATATTCATAATGGAGAATACTTAATCGATTCCTATGACCATCCCAAAATTCCATGTAAACCTTTAATAAACTACTGTCGAAGACTGATTTTTCAATACTGTTATTATAAAATATCAAAAGGCTTATTAAAGTTACTGCTAGGCCAACAACGCCTCCTTTACAAAAATCTAAATTTATTATTTTATTATTATTAATTATTAAACTTATTATTAATATTGATAGTATCCACAAACCAATTACAGGATGGACAGAAATTAATATAAGTGAAAAAAAACCAGAGTATTTAAAATTTTCATTTAAAATTAAACTAAAAACTAAAGATGAAAGAGCCAAACCAAACATACCATAACTTTGATTAGAAAAAATAAGAGAAGGGTAATCAGTATCTCCAAAATTTTTTTGTAATATCAACATCAATATACTTACTAAAAGAGCTAAATATTTATTAAGCGTTAAACGATTGACAATCAGGAATGAACTTATTCCAAAACACAATGTAGATAAGAAAAGAATTATTCTCGAACTATTATCTACTGAAAATCCAAAAGTTAATAAAATTTGCGCAAATTGATGTAACAAGGTCCAACTATTATAATAATAATATTTCATTGGAGACAAAGGCTCAGGATATTTAACTATTTCAGAAATTGTGAGGCCGCCATTCATAGCAACCTGATACAATGAATGTGAGAAGCTTAAAAATACGCAAGTTAAAATAATTATGAAATATATTGCTTTATTGTCTTCTTTAAGGTTCAAATTTTTAGTCCAAATCTTTTATTAATATTTTTTTTAGATACCAGTTTAAAAAATTTTTTGTTGGTCACGTACCATTTAAAAGTTTTATTTAGACCTTCCGTAAGTGAAGTTTTCTGTCTCCATTTCAATTCTTTTCTAATTCTACTCGAATTTACCGCATATCTCTCATCATGACCGGGCCTATCTTTTACATATTTAAACTTATTTTTGTTTGAAAATTTAATTTTATTTTTTTTGGCAATATTAAAAATATTTTTTACTATTTCTAAGTTTTTT
Organism: uncultured Pelagibacteraceae bacterium; assembly: GCA_902578115.1. Taxonomy (GTDB): domain Bacteria; phylum Pseudomonadota; class Alphaproteobacteria; order Pelagibacterales; family Pelagibacteraceae; genus Anoxypelagibacter. The sequence goes on from CACHBR010000001.1 coordinate 103,422, forward strand.
ACTCTTTTTCCTGTTCCAATATTATAATTTTTTCCAATCTTTCCTTTTAAAAAAATTTTTAGTAAGGCCTCACAGTTATCTCTAACATAAATCCACTCACGAACATTTGTTCCTTTTCCATATAAAGGTATTGATTTATTTTTTAATATATTAAAAATAATTTTTGGAATAAATTTCTCTGGTAGCTGTCTTGGGCCGTAATTATTACAGGCATTTGCTATCACTATCTTAGATGAGTAGGTTCTAAAATATGCTTTTAACAATTGATCTGCGGCAGCTTTCGAGGCAGAGTAAGGAGAGCTAGGGTTATAATTATAATTTTCATTTACATTTTGATGTTTTGGTATGTCGCCATAAACTTCATCTGTCGATAAATGAACTAGTTTTATAACCTTTTTATTTATTTTACTAAAAGATCTTAGTGACTCCAAAATGTTAAATACTCCCATGATATTTGTTTTTAAAAATGCGTAAGGACTATCTATTGATCTATCAACATGCGTTTCAGCTGCTAGATTAAAAATGCCATCAGGTTTATGTTTTTTAATAATTTTTAAAAATTTATTTTTATTATTTATATCTAATTTATAAAAAATATATTTCTTATCTTTTTTAAAATCCTTAACATTATAAGGATTTGCTGAATAACTTGATTTATCAATATTTATAACAAAGTAGTTTTTTTCCAATAAAAACTCTACCAAATTACTTCCGATGAAACCTTGACCACCCGTTACAATGATTTTTTTCATATACAAATTTTTAAAAGAAATGATCTAATATATTTAATTTGTAAAAGAATTACTTACTAAAATCAATTGTTGATTTAATCAATTTTTAAAATATAAATCTTGAATGTCAAAAATAAAGAAAATTTTAGTTACTGGTGGTGCTGGATTTGTAGGCACTAATTTAATTAACCTTCTTTTGAAAAAAACTAAATATAAAATTATTAGTTTAGATGATTATTCATCTGGAACAAAAAAAAATCACTTAAGAAGTAATAGAGTAAAATATTATAAAGGTAACACAAAGAATATTTCTGAAATAATAAAAAATCCTAGAAAAATTATTGCAGTTTTTCACTTTGGAGAATTTGCAAGAATATATCAAAGCTTTATTAAAATGAATAAATGTATAAATTCTAATTCCGTGGGTACTAATGCTGTTTTTAATTTTTGTTTAAAAAACAAAATTAAACTTATTTACTCAGCTACATCTGCTTCTTTAGGCAATAAAGGAAGTGATAAAAATTTATCTCCTTATGCATTTACTAAGGCAAAAAATTTAGAATTACTAGAAAATTTAAAAAAATGGTTCAATTTTAAATACGAGGTAATTTACTTTTATAATGTTTATGGTCCAAATCAGATTTGTGTTGGGGATATGGCTACAGTCATTGGAATTTTCGAGAACAATTATAAAAAAAGAAAATCTCTTCCAGTTGTAAAACCTGGAACACAAACTAGAAGATTTACACACATATTTGATACTGTTGAAGTTTGTTATATGGCATGGAAAAAAAATTTATGTAGACATTATAGTATTGCGAATAAAAAAACATATTCAATTAATGCGGTTGCAAAAATGTTCAAAACAAAAATAAGATATTTGCCTAAACGTAAAGGAGAGCGATATGCTTCTGCTCTTACTAACAAAAATCTTTCAAATAAAGTATATAAGTATTTTGGTAAAATAGAACTTAAAAATTATATTCAAAATTTTTTACTAAAACTAAATTAATATTTAGTGACCTGGAAACTCTATTAAACTTTTTGTAAAATAAGATTTCTCAATCAGTTTTTTATTTCCGCCTAAATCAAATAAATTTATAATAAAAATAAATCCTGCAACCTTCCCCTTTGACATCTCTACTAATTTTGCTCCAGCTTCAGCAGTTCCTCCAGTAGCAATTAGGTCATCAATTATTAATATTTTTTCTCCGTTGTTAATGGAATCTTTGTGAATTTCTAATGTTGCTTTTCCATATTCTAATTGAAAATCAACCGAAACCTTTTCTGCAGGTAACTTATTTTTTTTTCTCATCAGTATGAAAGGTTTTTTCAACTTGTAGGAGACCGCAGATGCAAAAACAAAGCCTCTTGACTCTATAGCAGCAATTTTATCAAATTCTAATTTCTTTGAAATATCAACAATTCGATCAATTGAGTAATTAAATGCGTTAGAGTCTTTTATTAATGTGGTTATATCTCTAAACAATATACCCTTTTTTGGATAATCTGGAATTGATCTTATATATTCTTTTAAATCCATATTTTACTTCATTATCTAACAAAAAAAGATTAATAATTAAATCATGAAAAATAGAAAGCTTGGGATAATTGGTGGAAGCGGTTTATATAAAATGGAGGGTTTTGAAAAACCGAAGTGGAAAAAAGTAGATACTCCTTGGGGAAGCCCCTCTGACTCTGTGATGATAGCAAAATTTTATGGAAATGAGATATGTTTTATACCTCGACACTCAAGAGGTCACAAAATAAGCCCCACAAATATAAACTTTAGAGCAAACATTGATGCTATGAAACAACTAGGGGTAACCGATCTAATATCTGTATCCGCTGTAGGTTCATTAAAAGGAAATTTAGACCCTGGAACATTTGTCATTGTTGATCAATTCATAGATAGAACTTTTTCAAGAGTAAAAACCTTCTTTGATAACGAAATCGTTGCTCATGTATCAATGGCGCAGCCAACTAGCAAAATTTTAAGAGAATGTTGTGAAGAGGTACTAAAAAAACTTGATATAAAACATCAGATGGGAGGAACCTATGTAGTTATGGAAGGTCCCCAGTTCTCAACTTTTGCTGAGTCTAATTTGTATAGATCTTGGAAAGCTGACGTAATTGGTATGACAAACATGCCTGAAGCAAAATTAGCAAGAGAAGCTGAAATTAGGTATTGCACGGTAGCAATGGTTACGGATTATGATTGTTGGCACTCTGAGCATGAAGAAGTAGATGTAGCTATGGTTGTTAAAACTTTACAAAATAATGCATCTAATGCACAAAACATGATTAAAGAATTGATTAAAACCTACAAACAGTTCTATGATGAAAAAGATCCTGCAAACAATTGTTTGGATACAGCTATTATTACAGATCCAAAATTAATGACAAAACAAACTAAAGAAAAATTAAAACATATAGCTGGAAGAGTTTTTAAAAAGAAATGAATATAAACGGAAAAGCATTTAGAACTATATGGTTTGATAAAAATATTGTTAAAATAATTGACCAAACAAAACTTCCACATCAATTTATTGTAAAAGAATTAAAAAGTGTTAAAGACGCAATTCTTGCGATTAAAAATATGGAAGTGAGAGGAGCGCCATTAATTGGAGCAACAGCAGCATACGGAATGGTTTTATCAATAATTGAAAAGAATGATCAGTCTTTTTTAAAAAAATCGAGTGAAGATCTGATCAAATCAAGACCAACTGCAATAAATCTAAAATGGGCAGTTGATAGAATGATGAAAAAATTATCTGGAGTTAATAGTGAGGAAATTTTAAATATCGCTATAAAAGAAGCAAAAAATATTTGTGAAGAAGATGTTGGTTTTTGTAAGAATATTGGGGTTAATGGCTTAAAGATAATTGAGGAAATATCTAAAAAAAAGAAAGATACAATAAATATCTTAACTCATTGTAACGCTGGTTGGTTGGCAACTATTGATTGGGGAACTGCAACTTCTCCAATATATCATGCTCATAAAAAAGGTATTAAAGTTCATGTTTGGGTAGACGAAACAAGACCTAGAAACCAAGGGGCCAATCTTACATCATATGAACTAAATGAGGAGGGAATATCAAATACAATAATTACTGATAATGCAGGTGGTATTTTAATGCAAAGGGGACAAGTAGACATTTGTATAGTTGGAACTGACAGAACTTTATCTAACGGGGATGTTTGTAATAAAATTGGAACTTATCTAAAAGCTCTTGCTGCACATGATAACAAGGTCCCTTTTTATGTGGCATTACCTAGTTCAACAATAGACTGGAATATAAAAAATTCTAAAGATATTCCAATCGAAGAGAGAAATTCCGAAGAACTCTCCCATGTAGAGGGGTTAGATAAAAATAATAAATTAACAAAAGTTCTAATTTATCCAAAAAAAAGTCAATCAATGAATTTAGCATTTGATATTACCCCGGCCAAGTATGTAACGGGCCTAATCACAGAAAAAGGTGTTTGTAATGCATCAAAGGAGGGATTAGAAAGTTTATTTAAATGAAAAACAATTCTTATACACTTTTACAAGGATCAAATAGCGGTATAACTAGACTAAAATTAAACGATCCAGGGACATATAATTCTTTATCAACTAGTATGTTGAAATCATTAATAAGTAGATTTAAAGAGCTCGATAAAGATCAAAAAACTAGAGTCATCATTATTGAAGGTTCAGGAAAGGGCTTTAGTGCTGGCCATAATTTGAAAGAGGTAAAATCTTTAAAAGGGAAACCAAATTATAAAAAACTATTTGAATTATGCTCAGAACTTATGATGGATATAATAAATTGCAATAAACCAGTTATTGCAAAAGTACATGGCGCAGCATTTGCAGCAGGGTGTCAATTAGTTGCTACCTGCGATTTAGCATTGAGTACTGATGATGCAATTTTTTCAACACCTGGTGTTAACATAGGTCTTTTCTGCAGCACCCCAATGGTTGCTTTAAGCAGAAATGTTGCAAGAAAGAAAGCAATGCGAATGCTTTTAACAGGTGAACCAGTCAGTGCTAATCATGCTAAAGATATCGGTTTAATAAATGATTACTTTAGAAATGATAATTTAGAAGAGGAAGTTGTAAAGTTAGCAGAAAATATTTCTTCAAAGTCTAAAAAAATTATAAAAATTGGAAAAAAAGCTTTCTATAAGCAATTAGAAATGCCTTTAGATAAAGCCTATAAATATACAAGCCAAGTTATGAGTGAAAATATGATGGCTCTTGATGCAAAGGAGGGAATATCTGCTTTCATTGAGAAAAGAAAACCAAATTGGAAAGATAAATGACATCAGATAATTTAATTAAAGAAACACTTCAGACTTCTAAAATCATAGCAATGGTTGGAGCAAGTGTTCCTAAGGAAAATGAAGCAGTTGCCAAAATGAGACTAAAGCCCTCGATCATTGTTATGAAATATCTTTTGGAATTTGGATACAAAGTTATACCTGTAAACCCATTTTCAGTTGGAAAAAAAGTTAATGGAGAAACAATAGTTGAAAAATTAGAGGATATTTCTTCACAAATAGATATTGTAAATGTTTTTAGACCATCCAAAGAAACTCCTGATATAGCAAAAAACGCAATTAAAGTTGGAGCCAAGACACTGTGGTTACAGTTTGGAATTCAAAACAATGAGGCTGAGGAGATCTCCAAATCCGCTGGACTGACTTGCATTATGAATAAATGTATAAAACAAGAATATCAAAGATTGTTTTTAAAAATGAAACCAGTTTTCCCAGTTCTCTTGAACGATTAATAAAATTTACCTTAAAGAAGCAGCAATGTTACCGCCATCAACTGTAAGCACAGCTCCAGTTGTTTTTTTCGAAACTGCAAGATGAAAAAATGCTTTTGCAACATCTTCAGCCTTTACCTCATTAGACAATAAATTTCCTCTCATGTAAGTGTCAGCACTTACAGATCTAGCTTTTGCTCTTGTCTTAATCATTTTACCAGTCATAAGACCACTTTTTATTCTATCAGCATTCACTCCATTAGATCTTATACCTATAGATCCATAATCAACGGCGTATTGTTTACACAAGCTTAATAAAGCTGATTTAGGTAAACCGTATGGTCCAAAATTTTTTCCAGGATTGACAGATTGTTTTGAAATATTGAATAATAAACAACCATTAATATTTTGTTTTTTCATAATTTTGATCGCTTCAGAAGCACAGTTTTGATGGGAGAAAAAATTAATTTCAAAACTTTTTCTTAATATCTCATCACTTACTTCACCTATAGCTCCTCCTGGTGCAGCTCCTGCATTTGATATTAAAATATCAAATCCACCAAACTTTTCACAAATTATTTTAAAGGCTTTTTTTACACTTTTTTTATTTGTAACATCACAATGTATACAAAGGTCTTTAATTTTTAATTGAACTTCTTTTAGACGATTAAGATCGTTATCTAGCAAAACAACTTCTGCTCCGTAACTTTTAAATATTTTATAGGTTTCAAAACCAATTGTTCCTGTGGCTCCAGTTATAACAACGATATTTCCCTCTAAAAGTTTTTTCTTTTTTTTAATCTTAGCTTGCTCCAACGACCAATATTCAACATCAAAAAGATCTTTCTCTGGTATAAATTTATACGAAGACGTTTCTTCAACGGAACTAATTACTTTTGCATTAGTTTCTGTCAAGTCACCCGCTATTTCGGCTGAACCAAGATCTTTACCAACGCTAAACATCCCAACATTTTGTACAAGAACTACTCTTGGTGACGTATCTAACATAACTTTTTTACCTTTAACTTTTTTACTATTTACTTTGAAATAATTTACATATTTTTTTCTATAATTTTCAAAAGCTTTTTCTGCAGTCTTTTTAAAATCATCTATAGATGAATTTTTTTTAGGTGTAATAATAAGAGGGAATGGTTTTACCCTTATAACATGATCAGGTGTTGCTGTACCTTTTGATGTATAAGTTCTGACGTTTTTACCATTTATGAAATATTTAAGATGTTTATTTAATCTGTAATTAATCACAAATTTTTGATCTTTATTTTCTGACAAAAGACCCCTTACTATCGGCGCAATATCATGCGGGTTAAATTTAATATTATTTTTTTTAATTTGTTTTATTTTTTTTGATTTTAATTTTTTAACAGCTCTTTCTGCCTTAGAAACGTATTGAATCATTAAGTCGTAAGCTTTTTTACAATCATTAGAGAAAGTAAAAATTCCGTGATTCATAAGTATTAGACATTCGATATCTGGATTTTCAGAATAAATCTCATTCACTTTTTTCGCTAACATAAAACCAGGCATTACATAAGGAACTATGCTAGCCTTTTTTCCAAATATTTTTTTACTTAAATTTAGTCCTCCTGGTCTATTAGTTACATTCATTACGGCATCAGCATGTGTGTGGTCCACATATTTATAAGGCAAGAAGGCATGTAGAAATGTTTCTACAGAAGGATTTGGTGATTTAATATCTATTAAATTTCTTTTTTGAAAAGCAACCATATCCTCGTCTGACAAATATTTTTTCTTTCTAAGACTTAAAAGGGGATCTAATTTTACTGCCGGAAGACCAGGTGGTTCAATGTCTGCCATATCCCATCCACTACCTTTGACACATAAAACATTATATTTTTTCCCGTCTATATCGTTAATCGTAGTTTTTACAGATGTATTACCCCCGCCATGAAGAACAAGTTCAGGATTTCTTCCAAGAAGACGAGTTGTATAAACTCTTAAGGCCAAATCCTTAGAAAAACCAAGTTTTTTGTACTTTTTTACATAACGATTTGCAATTTTGTTTGACCAACTATTTTTCAAAATCAATCTCCTTTTTTATTAACAAGAATATTTTTAGTTGTAAAAAATTAAATAACAAGTATAAAAAAAATAATAAGTATAAAAAAGAGTTGTTAAAAAGGTTAATACAATGAAGAAAGTTGGAGAACACGTAACGATAGATTTTTTAGGCGTAAAAAGAGATTACGCCCCCGACTTTTATAATAAAGTTATACATAAAATAGCAAAAAAAGCCAAAATTGAAGTCCTAAACATCGCAGAAAAAATATTTAAACCTCAAGGATATACTTGTTTAGCACTTCTAGCAGAGAGTCATATGAGTTTTCATACTTTTCCTGAAAAAGGTATAATTAGTTTTGATTTCTTTACATGTGGAAAGATCTCACCTACTGCAGCATTGGATATACTTAAAGAAGAGATCAAGCATGAAAGAGCTGTGGTAAGAAGTTTTGATAGAAGCAACAAAGGAATTTACGAAGACATATATAGTACACCTGGACATAAAAAATACTATGTTGTGAGTGATGTATTAGAAAACTTTGTATCTAAAGCAGGACAACATATTGAAATTCTAAAATTAGAAGAGTTTGGACCAGCTTTATTTATCGATAGTGAATTACAGGTTGCAGAAAAAGACGAAAAAAAATATAGCGGTCAATTTGTTGGATCTGCTATGAATTTATCTAAAAATAATTCCAGTGCTGCAATAATAGGTGGTGGTGATGGCGGAGTTGCTAGAGAATTATCTTCAAAAGGATTTGATTTAATTGATTGGTACGAGTTAGATCCTGAAGTAGTAAAAGTTTGTCAAAAACATCTCGTAAAAGTTTGTGGAGACGTTAAAGCTAATAACAAGGTTAAAACTTATTGGGGAGATGCTTTTGAAAGTATTAAAAAAGTAAAAGACTCAAAGTATGACAAAATTTTCGTAGATTTAAACGATGATCAGTTTTGTATCGACTTAGCTGCAAAAAATATGAAGGGGTTAAAAAGAATACTTAAGCCAGGTGGAATAATCACAGCTCAAGTTGGATGTATGTCAAAAAAACCTAAACAAGTCAAAAATTGGCTAGAGTTATTAAAAAATAACTTTGGTAACGTAACTCTTGATGAGATTTTTATTCCAAGTTTTGATTGTAGATGGAATTTTGCTTCTTCCTCAAATAAGAATCAGTCTTAGTATTTAGTATACTCTTTAACTTCTTCAATATTAGACCCAAATGATCTATTTATCTCTTTTTTAACCTTCGCTCTTTTGTCATTCATAAAATGAACATCTCTTGATACTTGAATAAATTTATCTCCAAAATCAGAATTTTTTTCCAACAATCTTTTTTCATTTTCTATATTCCAAAGCTTTTCGTTTATTAATTTAAGATCATTAAAAAGCTGTTTATATTTCTCCAAATTAATATTCTCTATATTTATAGATTTTAGACTTTGATATTCTTTTTTAATAGTATTAAGCGATTCTTTATTAATTATTTTTTCCATTTTAATCTCTAAAATAGTTATTTTATCCGCTAATTCACCTAGAGAAATTTCAGCTAAAATTTTTTTCATTGAATTTTTATAAATTATGTTATTTTAACTTTTAATGTCAAATATATTGATTATCAAGCATGGTTCTTTAGGTGATTTAATTCAAGCAAATGGAGCTATGAAAGACATCAAAGAGTCTTTCCCAGATGATACTGTTCTTTTACTTACGACACCTCCGTATGTAAATTTTATGTCAAACTGTCCATACCTAAATGGTGTTCTAATAGATAAAAGACTTCCGAGATGGAATATATTTTATTTGTTGAAATTAAAAAAAATGTTATCGAGATTTTCTTTTAAAAAAGTATTTGATTTACAAAATTCCTCAAGAACCAATTTCTATAGAAATTTTTTTTTTAAAGGAGTTGATTGGTCAAGTACTGAGACATCATTGGAACAAGGGCAAAAAAAATTAGACTTCGATAAAGAGCCGGTTTTAAAAAGAATGAAAATTCAATTACAAAAAAGCGATGTTAAAATTAATTATACAGAAAATTTAGATTTAAAATGGGCATTAAAAAACATTAAACCTTTAATTAATCAACATATAGATAAGAATTACATTGCATTATTTCCTTTTAGTTCACAAAAACATAGAAATAAAGTATGGCCTTATTTTTATGAACTCATACAAGAAATGAAAACTATCTTTGGTCAAAGATATAATATCGTGCTTGCCCCAGGACCAAATGAAATAGAAAAAGCAAAAAAATTAAATACAAATATTATTTTAAATAATGGTAAAGCTTTAAATTTAATTGAGCTTGTAAGTTTTATCAATGAAGCAAGTTATGTAATATCAAATGATACTGGACCAGCTCATATATCATCGCACTTGAACAAAAAAGGATTAGCTTTATTTGGTGGTCATACATCTTCAAAAAAAGTTAGTATTGGTGAAAACAACATGCAGGTCTTAGAAGTAAATAATTTTAAAGATTTAAAAGTTAGAATGGTTATTGATAAAATTAAATCAGATTTAAATCAAATTTAAATACTGTCTAATTATTTTTTTCCAGGTAAAATTTTCTGAAAATTTAATAGCATTTGATCCAAATTTTTTATAATTATCGTTATTAAAAAATTCTATAATACTGTTATATATTTCACTTATATCTTGGCCGTTACATAATAAGCCAGTTTCATTATTTTTAATAGCGTCTTCAGCTCCACCATCTTTTCCTCCAATTGACCCTACTCCGTAACTAGCAGCTTCAATGAAAGATATTCCAAAACCTTCCACAGACTTTTTATCTACTATTGATGGCATTAAAAACAAATTAGATTTTTGCATGAGAGATACTTTTAATTTTTGGTCAATATTATTTAGAAACACTACCTGGTTTTCTAATTTAAGTTCTTTGACTAGTGAGTGTAATCGTTTTTTTTCATCACCATCGCCAATTATAATATATTTAATTTTTGGAAATCTTTCTTTTAAATTTCTTATACACATTAAAATATTTTGATGATTCTTTCTTTTTTCTAGCCTTGCCACAGTTAAAATTTTTGGGAAGCTATTACCAAAAAACTTCTCGGATTCCTTACTAAATTTATCCTCAATATTTAAAGGCTCATCATGCCCAGGGTGAATAATATGAATTTTTTTTTCAGGTAACCCAATATTTATAGCCAACTTCTTTGTGAAATTAGAATTTGCAATAATAAATTTTACTTTCTCAAGTGAAGTTAAAACTCTTTTATTTAAACCAGAATTCTTTTCATGATTTATCTCTTTTGAGTGAACAAGACAGAAATTAGGAATATTTTTTAAAATATCTGAATTTATTTTTTCAGTGCTTTTCCAATGATCAAAAAAAATTGATCTTATATTTTTATTTTCTCTTACAAATTCTGAAATTCTATTAGCTTTTCTGTACTTTCTAAAAAGTTTAAATCCTCCAAACCTCTCAATTGTAGCTTTTGAAGATTTGTCATATTCTTCATATTTATCAGTCTTATCCGCAAAAACTTTTACAGGACCGTGATTAATCAATGCTGTGGCTAAACCACCGATTAAATTTTGCATACCCCCAACTTCTGGTGGAAAGTTTCTCGTAGAAATAAGAAACATTACTTAACCCACTTAATATTACAGCCCATACTTGGAATTTGTTCTTTAGGCCCATCTCCAGTTTTAATAATTAATCGCATAGCTTTCATTAAATCGCTTTCACCTGTGTCTACTGGTTTTAAATCTCTTAACTCTCGTATTCTACCTCTGTACTGTAATTCAAGTTTATTATTATAACCAAAGAAATCTGGCGTACACACAGCACCATATTTTTTTGCGATTTCTTGCGTCTCATCAATTAAATATGGAAAAGTAAAATTAAATTTTTTGCTAAAAATCTGCATATTTTCAAAAGAGTCATCAGGAAATTCTTTTGTATCATTCGACATTATTGCAATTGAATTTATCCCGTCATTTTTTAGTATCTTACAGTCTTCAACAATATTTCTTATTACAGCTTTTACATATGGACAGTGGTTACAAATAAACATTATTACTAATCCATTTTTACCAATATGATCATCAAGACTGTGAAACTTACCATCAACACCTTTTAGTTTGAAAGATTTAGCTTTTTCGCCAAAATTACATATAGGTGTTTTAGTTAAAGCCATAATGTATTATACATAAAAATATGATTTATGACTTCAAAAAAAACGTACCTGAAGTCCATCCAAATGCTTGGATTGCATCAAATGCCACTATAATAGGAAAGGTAAAATTAGAGAAAAATTCAAGTATATGGTTTAATGCTGTTCTTCGAGGAGATATAGAATTAATAACTATTGGGGAAAATTCTAATATTCAAGATGGAAGTGTTCTTCATACTGATCCGGGATATAAATTAAATGTTGGCAAAGGTGTAACCGTTGGACATATGGTCATGTTACATGGATGCCAAATTGGCGATGATACTTTAATAGGAATTGGAAGCATTATATTAAATAATGCAAAGATTGGAAAGAACTGCATAATAGGCGCAAATAGTTTAATCACTGAAAATAAAATTATTCCTGATAATTCTTTAGTTGTAGGAAGCCCAGGTAGAGTTCTTAGGAAAGTTACTGAGGAAGAGATTAGAGCTATCCATGAAAATGCAAAGCACTATGTTGATGGATCTAAGATGTATAAAAAATAATTAAGGCACCAGCCAAGTAAAATTTTCTGGATTATTTATATTAATCAATGCTCTTCGGTGTCCTTTAGCAGCTAGGTAAAGCCATTCAATACTTTTTATTTTACATCTAATTACACAAAAGTTTTTATATCCAGCTTCACTTTCTTCTTTCGTAAAATTAAAATTATCCAATTTATTATTTAAACCTGAAGTTGGTTTATCAGAAAGAGTCCCTGGACCATTAGTAACTAAATAACATTTTCTACTTATGTGACCTGTATTTTTCCAAGACTCTCTACTAACTTCATTATTATAATTTACTTCACAAGTGGCTTTAATTCTCAATTGTATTTTTTCTTCTTTTCCATAAAAAAGCATTGAGCAACTTGGATTTTTTTTAATCTTTTTAATTTTTGATGACCTTATATCACTATGGTACTGAATAATATTGTTCTTCTGATCTGCCTTTCTCAAAACAACTACTCGTCCATCAAGATCTTTATCATTACCACATATAAAAACAGGAGTTCTGAAATCAGAAGATCTATCCTTCACAGCATTCGTTAATAGGCTCCAAATTTTTTTTTTGATTTCAAAAGGATTTTCGTAATAGCTTACTTCTCCAGACACAATCTATTTTCTAAACCTTTTAATTAAGCTTGAAGTATCCCATCTTTGTCCACCCATTTTTTGAACTTCAGCGTAATATTCATCAATTATTTTCGTAATTGGTAAGGGTGAATTATTTTTTTTAGCTTCATCCATAGCTATTTTTAAGTCTTTTCTCATCCAGTCAACGGCAAAACCATAGTCGAATTTATCTTCAATCATAGTTTTATGTCTATTTTCCATCTGCCATGACTGAGCTGCTCCTTTTGAAATAACTTCAATTACATCAATCATATTCAAACCAGCGTTCGTGCCAAAATTAATAGCTTCAGATAAACCCTGAACCACACCGGCAATACATATCTGATTTACCATTTTAGTTAATTGACCACTGCCCGATGGACCTAATAATTTTATTTTTTTACTATAACAATCAATAATTGGTTCAGCTTTTTTATATGGAGCTTCTTCTCCACCTACCATTACTGTTAAAGTTCCACCCTCAGCACCTGCTTGCCCTCCAGAAATTGGAGCATCTAAAAAATCAAAACCTTTTGATTTTGCCTCTTTATAAAGTTCTCTAGCAATATTTGCAGACGCTGTTGTATTATCAATATAAATCGAACCCTTTTTCGCAGAAGTAAATAGCCCTTTATCTCCAAGAGTTACCTCTCTTAAGTCATTATCATTTCCTACACATGTAAAAATAAAATCACTATCTTTTGCAGCCTCCATAGGAGTATCAGCTATTTTACCTTTGTACTCTTTAACCCATTTATCAGCCTTTGTTTTTGTTCTATTATAAACAGTTACATCGTGACCAGCTTTTGATATATAACCAGCCATGGGAAAACCCATTACACCCAAACCTATGAAAGAAATCTTACTCATAAATGATTAGCCTTAGTTTAAATAAAAAAGTTTTACTATTTGGATTTATATTTACATTTTTTTCAAGTTTTGGACAGAGTTTTTTTCTTGGCCTGTTTAATCCAAGTATTAGAAACGAGCTTGATATATCACATGGACAATTTGGTACAATTTATGCTTTTGCCACCATTTGTTCTAGCATTGTTTTAGTTTGGTTTGGAAAAAAAATTGATGAATATAAATTATTAAATTATTCGATAGTTGTTATAGGTATTTTATTCTTTTCATCCATATTTTTCTCATTAATAAACAATATTTACTTATTAGTCATTGCAATTTTTTTAATGAGATTTTCTGGTCAAGGTTTAATGTCACATACTTCATCAACGACTATATCAAGATATTTTAATAAGAGAAGAGGCAGGGCACTAAGTGGTATTTGGTTTGGACTTTCATCAGCTGAATTTATAATGCCTATACTAATTGTTTTTTTATTAACCTTATATTCATGGAGAACTATATGGCATTTCATTTCATTTATAATAATAATAGTTTTACCTTTGGTCGTTTTATACACGATTAAAAATATTACAATAGACTCAAGAGAGGGCACTAATTTAAAAAAAAATATAAATATTACAGATATAAAAAGTTGGCGAAGATCTGAAGTAATAAAAGATTTTAAATTTTATATTATAGCTTTAAATATGCTTGCTTTACCTTGGATTGCAACAGGCGTATTTATCTACCAATCTTTTATAGCAGAGTCTAAATTATGGAATGTTTATGTAATACCAAAGTCATTTATGATTTATTCAATAATTTCAATTTTGACTTTAATATTTTCAGGTTTTTTAGTTGATAAATTTACAAGTAGAAGATTGATCCCTTTTGTTAACCTTCCTCTTTTTATTGGACTAATTATCTTATATTTATTTAATAATTCTATTTATGCTTATATTTTTTTTGGATTAATGGGTGTTTCAAATGGTTTCGCAAATGTTTTAGGTTCTTCTTTGTGGGCTGAAATTTACGGCGTTAGATTTCTCGGAGCAATAAGAGCACTTACAACCGCCTTGATGGTTTTTTCAACTGCTTTTGGCACAGCACTATTTGGTTTTCTAATTGATAGCGGGTACTCTATAGAAAATATCGCTATGATTAGTGCTTTATATGTGGGTGTAACACTAATTATGCTGATTTTAATAAAAGGTTCGATTAGACCAAAAAATATTCAACAAAAAACTTGATTTTGTGTATTGTTTTTAATACTTATTGCACAGCATTATGGCGCGTATCACTGTAGAAGACTGTTTAGAAAAAGTTGATAATCAATACGATTTAGTTCTTTTAGCAAAAGAGAGGACTTCCCAATTAAATTCTGGAGCAGAAATGCTTGTTGAGAAAGATAATGACAAAAATACAGTTGTAGCATTAAGAGAAATAGGTGAAGGCAAAGTTAATCCAGAAGAATTAAAAAAGAATGCTGTTTTAAGATTAAGAAAAGAACCTAACGAAAGTGATGAAGAGGTAGTCGAAGAAGAAATTTCAAACGACGACTTTGAAAAAGAATATAAGGGAGAGGTTTCAAAAAGTGGAGTAGCAATATTACCTTCAAAAAGAATGAGAAAAGTTCCCATTCAAAATACTTCTTCACCTGAAGAGAATAAAGAAGAAGTAGAAACAGCGCTTAAGTTAACAGAAGAAGTAAAAACGGAAACAGAAGACAAACCTATACCTACCGAAGAAGAAAAAAAATAATTTATTTGATAAAATTTTAAAAAATTTTTAAAATTATTTTGGACTTGTAATGAAAAACTCTTATAAGACTGTAAATATTAATGAAATCAAATATGTTATTAAAAATGACAATGATCTCATTCAAAAATTTCTTCTGAATAATAGACAGTGGAATAATAATATTCTTCATATAATCGGACAATTAATTAAAAGATTTAATTTAAAACATTTTCTAAATATTGGATGTCATATTGGAACAGTAGCTCTTCCACTCTCTAAATATATTGAAAAAGTCACAGCGATTGAAGCATATCCAATGACATTTAAACATTTAGAAGAACATATAAAAATTAATAATATAAAAAATATTCAAGTTTTTAATTTGGCAATTGGTGATGAAAATAAAAAAATATATTTTTTAGATGATGAAAATATAAGGGTTAAAAATAATACAGGCGGTATGCATGTAATTACAGAAGAAGATATTGTTAACAAAAGACTTTCTTCTGATATTCATAGTAAAAAATATTCTAATGAGATGAAAAAGCTAGATGATTTAAATATTTCAGATTTTGATATTTTGTTGGCTGATGTTGAAGGTAAAGAGTATGAGCTTTTAAAAGGTGGGAAAAATAAAATAACAAAGTATAAACCAATTATTATTGTGGAAATATGGAATAATAATAAGAGAAATCTAGAAAGAATGCAGACCACGAATGATGAAATAATTAACTATATCATAAATTTAGGATATAAATTAGTTAAACAACTTGGAGATAATTATATTTTTTTACCTAAAGATAAAACTTAAAAAATTTACTATGAAAATAAATAGAACCGTAAGTGTAGCTCCAATGATGGATTGTACAGATCGTCACGAAAGATTTTTTTTACGTTTGATAAGCAAAAATGTAATGCTTTATACAGAAATGGTTGCAACTAAATCTGCAATTCATGGAGATAGAAAAAAAATTTTAGGTTTCAATAAGATTGAAAAACCTTTAGCACTTCAAGTTGGAGGTTCTAATCAAAAAGAATTAATCGAGGTATGTAAAATAGCAGAAGACATGGGCTACGATGAAATAAATATAAATTTGGGTTGTCCTAGTAAAAAAGTTCAAAAAAATAAGTTCGGAGCATGTTTAATTAAAGAGCCAGAATTAGTTGCAGATTGTATTAACAATATGGTTCACAACTGTAAAATACCTGTAACAGCTAAAACAAGAATAGGCTTTGATAACACTGAAACATTTGAGTACCTAAACTCTTTTGTAAATAAAATTTCAGAGGCTGGATGTAAAACAATAATACTACATGCTAGAAGGGCAATTTTAAAAGGTCTCACACCAAAAGAAAATTTGAAAATACCAAAATTAAATTATCCAATGGTATACAAAATAAAAGATAGCAACAAAGATCTAGAAATAATTTTAAATGGAGGAATTACTAACACAGATCAAATTATTGAACATTTAAATAAGTGCGATGGTGTAATGATAGGAAGGGCTATTTATCAAAATCCTTATTTTTTAGCAGAGATTGAAAAGAGAATATTTGAAAATAACAACGTTCCAACAAGATCTGAAATAGCAGAAAATTTAGTTGAATATGTTAAAGATGAATTAAAAAAAGGAACTAGAGTAAATCAAATTATGAGACATACAGTTGGTTTATATCACGGTCAAAGTGGAGCGAATAAATGGAAGAGGTATTTAAGTGATAACATGATGGCGAGAGATTCGGATTTTCAAAAAGTTTTTCACATTATGACAATTGCTCAGAATAATGAAAAAGCTAATCAAGTATCTCAATGATTGAAACATTTGTATCTGATCAAATACTATTTTTATTAATTGTAATGGCAGTAACCGCAACAGTAGCTGGTTTCTTCGCAGGTTTTTTTGGAATTGGCGGAGGCATTATAACTGTACCTTGTCTTTTTTATATTTTTAGTTCAATAGGTATTGATAAATCACTAGTAATGCATTTATCAGTAGGAACGTCCTTTGCGATAATTGTTCCAACAGCCATGATGTCGGTTTACACTCACTATAAACATAAAGCAGTTGATATAAATATTTTAAAAACTTACGGAATATTCGTGGTAATTGGCGTAATAATTGGCGCATTCTCTGCTGCCTTAATGGAAACAAAATCATTGGTACTCTTTTTTAGCTTAATTATTTATCTACTCGCCTTAAATTTAATTTTTTTAAAGGATAAAACGAAAATTAAAATTAAGTTTAATTTATTTCAAAGAACTGTTTTTGGCTTCGTTGTTGGATTTATATCTTCCTTAATGGGTATTGGAGGGGCTATTATGAACGTTCCTATATTAAAATTCGTTGGATATACTATAAATAAGGCAATAGGAACTGCAGCATCAATTGGGTTTTTAATATCAATATTTGGTACAATTGGATTTTTAAGCACAGGCATAATGATGCAAAAAAATATACCTTTTAGCTCTGGTTTTATAAATATACCTGCCTTTTTAATATTTATTCCAATTACAATTATAATGGCAAAAATTGGTGCTACCGCAGTTCATAAAATAAGAAGAGAAATAATCGCAAAACTATTCGGTTTTTTCTTAATCATTATAGCCAGTAGATTTTTGTATGAATATTTTAATTTTTAAATTTTTTGATCGTAAACACCAATTTTATTTGTCTTTTTGAGAAGATTATCGATAAAATTAAAAATATTTTTTTTTCTTTTTTCTGATGAAGTACTTTCGACTACAACGACTAATGATGGTTTATTAGAAGATGCTCGTACTAAGCCCCATGACCCATCCTCTAAAGTAAATCTAATACCATTAATAGTTAGAATTTCAGATATATTAAGGTTGTCTATTTTGATATTTTTACTTTTAATTTCTTCAATCTTTTTAACTATTTGATTAACAACTTGATATTTATCTTCATCTTTACAAAAAGGGGCCATCGTCGGTGATTGATAAGTTTTTGGCAATTCTTCTATGATTTTACTAATTTTTTTGTTTTTAGCATCAATTAAATGACAAATTTGAATTGCTGAATTGATACCATCATCGTAACCGTAACCCAAAGGTTTATTAAAAAAGAAATGACCACTTTTCTCAAAGCCAGCTAATGCATTTTCTGAATGTACTTTTCTTTTAATATGAGAGTGACCAGTTTTCCAATAAATCGTTTTACACTTGTTATCTCGTAGCACTTTATCTTTAGAGTAAAGACCTGTTGATTTAACATCCACAATAAATTTTGAATTTTTATATTTATTCGATAAATTTCTTGCAATTAGCAAACCTATTTTGTCTGAAAAAATTTCGTTACCTTCATTATCAATTACCCCACATCTATCTCCATCTCCATCGAAACCAAACCCAATATCTGCATTATTTTCTTTTACTACTTTTGATATCGCGTTAAGCATATCTAAATCCTCCGGGTTTGGGTTATATTTTGGGAAAGTCCAATCTAAATTACAATCCAATTCAACTACTTCACATCCAATACCTTTTAAAATCTGTGGAGCAAAAACACCTGCTGTTCCATTACCGCATGCAACAACTGCTTTAATTTTTTTTGAAATCTTATTTTTTTTTGTTAAATCTTCTATGTAAATTTCTTTAAAATTTTCTATTTTCTTTATTTTTCCATTACCCTCGATGAACTGTTTATTTAAAGTTAAGTTTTTTAATTCCAACATTTCTTCTGGGGCATGAGTTAATCCTTTTTTTATTCCCATTTTTACTCCAGTCCACCCATTTTCATTATGGCTTGCTGTAACCATTGCTATTGCATCTGATTTTAAGTTAAATTGTGCGTAGTAAACCATAGGAGACAAAGATAGTCCCACATCCTCAACATAACATCCTGTTGAAATTAACCCTTTAATTAGAGCTTGTTTAATTCTTTCGCTATAAGATCTATAGTCGTTTCCAACTATTACCCTTGGATTTGTTTTTTTTGTATGTTTAATTATTTGAGATCCTAACCCTTTTCCTAAATCGTTGATTCCATCAATATCGATATCTTTTTCAAATAGCCACCTGGCATCGTATTCTCTAAAACCGTTGGGACTAATTTTCATTAATTATAAATACTATTGAATTAGGGCTTTTTTTATAAATTTTTATTAACAAATTTTAAACTTGCAAAATAAATTGAATGTTCTTATAATGTTCTATTGATTTTACTCCTATATGGTGTATTAACATATTAGCAACACAACATGTAGTTGTTTTGCTCATAAAGTCAATTAAATAGGGTTTTATATGAATAAAAACGTATCCTTGGCAATAAAAAAAGCTGTCTCAAGCCTAAATAGAATAGAGGAAAGCAATTTAAGGGAATTAAATAACAAAAAACCAGATTTATTCTCATTAAACGATCAAACAGAATTATTTCAAAATGACAAAGGTATAACCATAAAAATAGATAGATCCAGAGATAAAAATTTAACAGATTTTGGTAGAGCAACTTTAAGCGACAGGTATTTAGGACAAGACGAGTCTTACCAAGACCTATTTGCGAGAGTTGCTAGTACTTACGCTGACAATAATCTTCATGCTCAAAGACTTTATAATTACATAAGCAATCTGTGGTTTATGCCAGCTACACCTGTACTATCCAATGGAGGCACTGAAAGAGGATTACCAATTTCTTGTTTTTTAAACGAAGCCGGTGATAGCTTAGAAGGTATACTAGGACTTTGGAGTGAAAATGTTTGGTTAGCGGCAAGAGGCGGTGGAATAGGAAGTTACTGGGGTAATTTAAGATCAATAGGTGAAAAAATTGGAAAAGTTGGAAAGACTTCCGGGATTATACCTTTTATAAAAGTAATGGACTCTCTCACATTAGCCATAAGCCAGGGTTCTTTGAGAAGAGGTTCTGCAGCTTGTTATCTACCAATTGACCATCCTGAAATTGAAGAATTTATTGAGATGAGAAGACCGACAGGTGGAGATACTAACAGACGGTCTTTAAATTTACATCACGGTGTTTTAGTTTCTGATGCTTTTATGAGGGCTGTAGAAACTGATGGCCAGTGGGCGCTACGAAGTCCTAAAGACGGCTCTGTCCAAACATCGCTTTCTGCAAGAAATTTATGGATAAGATTACTCACAGCTAGAGTAGAAACAGGCGAGCCATACATTATTTACATTGACACCGTCAATCGTCAAATCCCTCAGCATCATAAATTGGCTGGTCTAACAGTAAAAACATCAAACCTTTGTAGTGAAATTACACTTCCAACCGGCAAAGACAGAGACGGAAAAGAGAGAACAGCTGTTTGTTGTTTATCGTCTTTGAATGTAGAAAAATATGATGAATGGAAGGACGATAAAAATTTTGTTGAGGACGTTATGAGATTTTTAGACAATGTTCTTGAAGATTTTATTAATAAAGCTCCAGACAGTTTTGCGAATGCGAAATACGCAGCCGCAAGGGAGAGAAGTGTGGGTTTAGGTGTTATGGGTTTACACTCATTTTTTCAGAAGAAAGCAATTCCTTTTGGATCTGTTATGAGCAAGGTTTGGAATAAAAAAATATTTAAAAATATAGATGAGAAGGTTAATAAAGCATCAAAAGATTTAGCGGAGGAAAGAGGGGCATGTCCTGATGCTGAAGAGTTTGGAATTAAAGAAAGATTTTCAAACAAAACTGCAATTGCACCAACGGCATCTATATCTATAATTTGTGGTGGAGCTTCACCAGGCATAGAACCTATTGCTGCAAATAGCTACACCCACAAAACATTGTCAGGTTCATATAATGTTAGAAACAAATATTTAACTGAGGTTTTAGAAAAATATAATAAAAATACTGATGAAATTTGGTCAAGTATTACCACTAACCAAGGTTCTGTATCCCATTTAGACTTTTTAACCAAAGAGGAAAAGGAAACTTTTAAGACAGCTTTTGAAATTGATCAAAGATGGATTGTAGAACTAGGTGCAGATAGAACACCACATGTTTCGCAAGCACAATCCGTTAATGTTTTTGTACCAGCAGATGTACACAAAAAAGACCTACACCAACTTCATTTTCAAGCATGGAAAAAAGGACTTAAAAGCCTTTATTATTGTAGATCTAAGTCAATACAAAGAGCAGAAAATATTAACTCAGGTTCATCAACAGATGTGACAAAGAATGTTTATTCAAACAAAAAAGAATCAGATAATGGAGAAAACAAATATGAGGAGTGTTTATCATGTCAGTAATTAAATTAAAAAAAGATCAAGAAGTTTTCAAAGGCGGTTTATTAGTCGAAAATCCAGTTTATAAACCATTTAGATATCCATGGTGTTATGATGCGTGGCTTACACAACAAAGAATACACTGGTTACCGGAAGAGGTACCACTAGGTGATGATGTTAGAGATTGGCAAAAAAATTTATCACAAGAAGAAAAAAATCTATTAACCCAAATTTTTAGATTTTTTACTCAAGCTGACGTTGAGGTTAATAATTGTTATTTAAGGCATTACACGACTGTTTTTAAACCAACAGAAGTTCTCATGATGATGACAGCTTTTGCAGCAATGGAGACAGTTCATATTGCAGCCTACTCTCATTTATTGGATACAATAGGAATGCCAGAGTCAGAGTACTCAGCTTTCATGAAATATAAAGAGATGAAAGATAAATATGATTACATGCAAGGTTTTAATGTTAAATCAAAAGCTGACATAGCTAAAACAGTTGCTGTATTTAGTGCGTTCACTGAAGGACTACAACTTTTTGCTAGTTTTGCAATACTCTTAAATTTTCCAAGGCATAATAAAATGAAAGGGATGGGTCAAATAGTTACCTGGTCAGTAAGAGACGAAACGCTTCACTGCAACTCTATGATTAGATTATTCAGAGCTTTCATTAAGGAAAATCCTGAGATATGGAACGAAAAATTACAAAATGAGCTTTATGATGCTTGTAAAACTATTATTGCTCACGAGGATGCTTTTATAGATCTAGCTTTCAAGATGGGGCCAATACAAGGTTTAACACCCGATCAAGTAAAAAAATATATTAGATGGATAGGGGATAGAAGACTTATACAGCTTGGTTTACAACCAATCTATAAAGTTAAAGAGAACCCACTTACTTGGTTGGATACAATGCTTAATGCTGTTGAACACATGAACTTCTTTGAAGGTAGAGCAACAGAATATTCTAAGGCATCTACAAAAGGTTCTTGGGCAGAAGCATTTTCTTAATCATTGAGCGTTGATTATAAAACTTACTGGAGAAAATCAGGATTAAAAAAAGACTGGGGAAATATTTTTTTAAATATTGTTAACCAACACAAACCTAAGGTTTTCCTAGAAGTAGGCGTTTTTTGTGGTGTTACAGCAAGAAATGTTTGTGAACTTTTAAATATTATTCATTCAGGAAAATTCAAATATATTGGCATAGATTTGTTTGGGGATAAAGCAAATGAAGATGAAAAAGTACCCAACTATTTAAAAAAACAAAGTTTTTCTAATCCAATAAAAAACTTATTTTATAATATAATTTTAAGAGAAAATTTAAACTCTTATGAAAGTGTTCAAAAATTTTTAAAAAGCTTTTCAAAAAATATCACCTTAATTAAAGGTAATTCAAATAAGATTTTGAAACATTTGGATATGGAAAATATTGATTTCGCATTTTTAGATGGCGGACATAGTTTTGAGACTGTTTTTAACGATTTAAATTTAGTTTTTAATAAAATATCGTCAAATAAAGACGCAATAATTTTGTGTGATGATTATGAAGACGCAGACTATATTACAGGCGTTAAGAAGGCTGTTGACCAATTTGTTAAAGAAAAGAAATTAAAATTTGAAGTTATTGAAAAAAGATTTGCAAAAATAACAATATAATTATCTTATATTCAAAGCTAGCACCTCTCTGTGCTCACTTCCTTTATATTTAGATAAAGGCCTAATTAATTTATTGGCAGTATGCTGCTCCATGATATGAGCAGACCATCCAGTAATTCTAGCCATAACAAAAACGGGTGTAAAAAAATCTGTGTCTATTCCCATCAAATGGTAAGTTGGCCCACAAGGATAATCAACGTTAGGATGAATATTTTTTCTTTCAAGCATTACTTCTTCTAAAGTATTATACATCTCCGGATATTTAGTATTTTTCATTAATTCTGCTACTTTCAAAAAATATTTCTTCATGGTTGGAACTCTAGAGTCACCGCTTCTATAGACTCTATGACCAAAACCCATAACAACTTTTTTCTGATCTAATGCGTTATTAATCCAAGATTTAGCTTTCTTAGGCGATTTAATTTCTTTAAACATATGCATCACAGCCTCATTAGCACCTCCATGTAAGGGTCCTTTAAGACTAGCTATCGCACCGGTTATCGCACCGTGCATATCAGATAAACTACTTGTTATTGTTCTTGCTGTGAAAGTAGAAACATTAAAACTATGTTCTGCATAAAGTATCATTGAAACATCAAAAGCTTCTACTATTTCTTTCTTTGGAACTTTACCAAACATCATATGGAAGAAGTTTTCTGAATATGATAATTTTTTATTAGGAGGTATAAATTTTTTACCTTTTCTTGCTCTAAAATAAGCAGCAACAGCTGTAGGTGTTTGCGCAAAAATTCTCATCGCTTTTCTCATATTTGCTTTTGGAGAATTGTCACTTGCGTCTTTGTCTTCAAGACCCATCAAACTGACTGCCGATCTTATCGCATCCATTGGATGTGCTTTTTTTGGCATATTTTTTATATCATTTAAAATTTGTTTAGATAATTTACGATTATTTCTTTCTTCATTAATAAATTTTTTTAATTCTTTCGATCTTGGAAGTTCACCATTTAAAACAAGATAAGCAACTTCCTCGAAAATACATTTTTCACAAAGATCCTGAACTTTGTAACCTCTGTATGTAAGAGAATTAATTTCTGGCATAACTTGTGAAATAGTAGTTTCATCGACAACTATACCCATCAAACCTTTTTTAACTTCATCACTCATAATTTATTCATGTCCCTCAGTTTTAAAATCTGTAATTTTCTTGTCAGGAGTATTATATTTTTCATACTCTACAAGTTCATATAATCTTTTACGAGTTTGCATTTTATCTATAATATTATTTTGATGTCCATCCTTAAAAATTGACCTTAATCCATCCTCAACACTCCTCATTGCTAATCTTTGCGTGGTTACAGGGTAAATCACAATATTATATCCTAAATTTTCCAATTCTTTTGTTGTTAATAACTTAGATTTTCCAAATTCAGTCATATTTGCAAGTAAATAAACTTTTGAATTTCTTCTAACTTTTTCAAACTCCTTTTCATTTTTCATTGACTCTGGAAATATAATATCTGCACCAGCTTCCTCATAAGCTTTTATTCTCTCTATTGTTTTTTCTAGACCTTCTACAAGATTTGCATCTGTTCGGATAATTATTGAAAAATTTTCATCTTTTCTTGCTTTTACAGAATCTTTTATTTTCTTCACCATATGGTTTGTAGAAATAAGTTCTTTATTTTCTAAATGCCCACATCTTTTTTCAGCTATTTGATCCTCAATATGGCATCCAGCGAGACCAGAATTTTCAAAAGTCTCTATAGTATTTTTGCAATCTAAAAAACCAGTGTCCGCATCAACGATTGAAGGTAAATCACTTACCTTGGCTATTTGGTTTGCTCTATAGTTAACATGATTAAGTGTTGTAAGTCCTATATCTGGAATTCCAAGATCATTAGACATAACACCACCTGAAATATAAACACCGTCAAAACCAATCTCAGCAATTAATTTTGCACATAAAGGATTGTATGCGCCAGGAAATCTAAGTAATTTTTTTTCTTTAAGATTGTTTACAAAATCTTTTCTTTTCTCCCCAGCATTTTTTTTTGTAAAATGCATTAAGTTTTTATATTAAAACAAAAATATAAAATCAAAGATTATTTTAAAAGTATTGTAATAGCAGTTAAAACTAACAATATAGCCAAGATATATTCAGTAATTTTTTTAGTTTTTTCATTTTTGATAAAAACTCTTAAGCTATTTCCAAATATAGCCCAAATACATATTGATGGGAAACAAACTACAGCAGCAGTAATTGTTATGAACATTACAGCTATTAAAAAATTTTCCTCTGTTGGAAAAAAACCTGAGGCAACTGTGATCGCTATAGTCCAGGCTTTCGGATTAATAAATTGAAACAAAGATGCCTCATAAAATTTTAAAGGTCTTCCTTTTGTATCTTTTTCAGCTAGACTAAATGAACCTATTATTTTCCATCCCAGATAAAGCAAATAAATAAAACACAATATTTTCATGTAAAATTGTAAATCAGGAAAAATTAAAAATAAGTTTCCAATACCGAAGCAAACCAGTCCTATTTGAAAAATGTGACCCAATGGAATACCAACTAAGTGAGGGAGTGTTCTAAGAAACCCAAATTTTAATCCTGATGCTGTCAACATTGCATTATTTGGACCAGGTGTAGCAAACATTATAAAATAATAAGTAACTAGAGCACCAAACAGCTGAAGATCAATCATAAATATTTTTCAACAATTTTTTCAAAATTAGAAAAATCTTTTATAAGAGTTTTGTGTGGAATTTCATTTATATTTTTTTCTGTATATCCTTCCTCAACCAAAATAAATGGAATTTTAGCGTTATATGCTGATTGGGAATCCACTTCGCTATCGCCAATCATAATACTTTTATTGATATCTCCACCAATTATATCGATAACATTTGTTAAATGTCTTGGGTCGGGTTTATTAAAATCAAAAGTATCACACCCGGCTATATATTCAAAATATTGTGATAGATTAATTTTTTTGAGTAGATCAACCGCAAGTCTTTCTTGCTTGTTTGTACAAACAGCCATTAAAATTTGTTTTGATTTTGCCCAATCAAGAAATTTAACTACACCCTTAATTGGTTTGCTTCCCCTATCAATATTTTTTGCATAATAATTTATGAATTCTTTAACCATTTCTTTTTTTAATTTTTCATCTTTTATTTCATCTCTAAATGTTCTTTGCATCATTATCCAGGCTCCTCGACCCGCAATATGCTTTATGTCATCTAGACTCTTTTGCGGATAACCGAATTTTTTCATGACATGATTATGAGCGCCCATTAGGTCTGGCGCCGTATCAACAAGCGTTCCGTCTAAATCGAATAAAATTGTTAATTTTTGAGTCATTTTTAATAAGTATTATAAAGAAATATTTTGTGACTTATTACCATATTAAATCTAATGTAAATACAAATTTTTATGAAAACAAAATCAAATCTAAAAAAAATTGATAACTTTAGATCAAACCAAGAGTTGCTGAGAAAAAAAGCAATTAAATCTGGTGTAAATTTAATTGCACCTGAAACTATATTTTTATCAAAAGATACTAAATTTGGAAAAAATGTAACTATAAATCCTTATGTAGTTATTGGAAAAAAAGTGAAAATTGGAAACAATGTTGAAATTTTATCATTTACCCATATTGAGGGAGCAAAAATAGAAAATAAAGTTAAGGTTGGACCTTACGCAAGATTAAGAGAAGGAACACATCTAATGTCTGGTGTTAAAATTGGTAATTTTGTTGAGACAAAAAAATCAAAAATTAAAAAAAACTCTAAAGTAAACCACCTTTCATATATTGGTGATACTCAAATTGGTAAAAATTCGAATATTGGTGCTGGTACAATTACATGTAACTATGATGGTGTAAAAAAAAACAAAACAACAATTTCTGACAATGTTTTTATAGGATCAAATAGTTCACTTGTAGCTCCAATTAAAATAAATAAAAATGCTGTAGTTGGAGCAGGTTCGGTAATTACTAGAGATGTAAAAGAAAATTCCTTATCTATTGAAAGATCAGAACAAGAAGAAATTGAAAACTATAAAAGAAAAAAATAATGTGTGGAATTATAGGTATTGCTAGCAATAAATCTGTTTCAGTAAATATCATAAATGCTCTTAAAAAATTAGAGTACAGAGGATATGACTCAGCTGGGTTGGCAACAATTAACAAGGGAAGGATAGATGAAAAAAAATGTCCAGGAAGAGTTGAAAAATTAGAAAAAATTTTGTTTCAAAACCCTAGTGAGGGAAATCTTGGCATAGGCCATGTTAGATGGGCTACACACGGTGTACCCAACGAAGCAAATGCTCATCCACACTCAACTGAAATAGTTTCGGTAGTACACAACGGTATTATTGAAAACTCAAGCGAATTAAAAAAGATTTTGGAGAAAGAGGGAAAAACTTTTAAATCGCAGACAGATACTGAGGTAATAACAGTGTTGCTGACAGAAAAATTGAAAAACACAGAACCTCTAGAAGCAGTTTTTAAAACCCTAGGTCTTTTAAAAGGCAGTTTTGCATTAGGAATAATATTTAAAAATTATAAAGATTTTGTTATTGGTGCAAGAAGAGGTAGTCCTTTAGCTGTTGGATACTCAAATGATGAGAATTATCTAGGATCCGACTCTTATGCTTTAAAATCTATGACAAATAAAATTTCATATTTAGATGACGGAGATGTTTGTATTTTATCTAAAGATGAAGTGAAGTTTTATAATTCTAATAAAGAAAAAATAAATAAAGAGATATTTACTCTTTCTGAAAATAAGTCTGAAGTGAGCAAGGGAAATTATAAAAACTTTATGATCAAAGAGATTTTTGAGCAGCCAATAACATTAAAAACTTGTTTAAAAGAATATATTGATAAAATTAGAGAGGAAATAAATTTCTATAATCTTCCAATTGAACCAAAAAAAATTAAAAAAATTGTGCTTATAGGATGTGGAACCGCTTATCACTCTTGTTTAGTTACAAAATATTGGCTTGAGGAGTTTACCAATTTAGTTATTGAGACAGATATAGCTTCTGAATTTAGGTATAGAAATAATAGGTTTGACAAAAACAACCTTTATATTTTTGTTTCACAATCAGGTGAAACAGCAGATACTTTTGCAGCATTAGATCTTTGTAAAAAAGAAAATTTAAAGACATGTTCTGTAGTAAATGTTGTAGAGAGCTCGATAGCTAGACAATCAGATTGTGTATTACCAATCCATGCAGGACCCGAAATCGGTGTAGCTTCAACAAAAGCTTTTTTAGGTCAAATGCTTGTTTTGTATTTATTTTCATTAAAAATTGGAGAGGTGAGAGGAGATTTAGATAATAAAAAATATAAAAAATTAATAAGTAATTTAAAAAATTTACCACAATTAATTAAAGAAACATTAAAAGAAGAACAAAAAATTCAACTTATAGCAAAAGATATTTACAACTCTAAGGGCTCAATGTTTTTGGGTAGAGGTTCATCCTATCCAATAGCTATGGAAGGAGCGTTAAAACTAAAAGAGCTTTCATACCTACATGCCGAGGGATATCCTGCAGGTGAAATGAAACATGGACCTTTAGCATTAATTGAGGATGGATTACCAGTTGTTGTGATTGCGCCAAAAGATAAATATTTTGAAAAAACTTTGTCAAATATGCAAGAAGTTATTGCAAGAGGAGGAAAAGTTTTACTACTAACAAACTCTGATGGAAAAGTAATAAGTGAAAATATTAGATTTCAGATTGATTTACCTTCTTCAGATTTATCTCTTACACCTTTTATATTTACAATACCTCTTCAACTTCTTTCCTATCATGTAGCTTTATTTAAAAAATGCGATATAGATAAGCCAAGAAATTTAGCTAAATCAGTTACTGTAGAATAAAAAATTATTTTTTGATTTTAAATAAGATGCAGGATATGAAAATTTTTTATCTTTTATAATATTTTTAATAATCTTTTTTTTATTTCGCCCTGGAGCCCAAAGAAAAATATTTTTTGAATTATTTATACATTTAATTGTTAAAGTTACTCTTTTAAAATCTTCTCTAATTACAAAATCTACATTTTTTTTATTAATTTTATTTATATTATTTTTAAAAAGTGACGCAATATGTCCATCATTTCCAACCCCTAAAAGAGTTAAATCAAAAGAAATCTTTTTTCCATTAAAATATTTTTTAATTTTTTTTTCGTATTCTCCAGCAATTTTTTTAGGTTTTGTATTTTTAATATTTATCTCATAAATTTGACTATTAAGAATAGGTATTTTTTTTAATAAATTTTTTTTACACATATTGATGTTTGAATATTTAGAATTTTTATTCACACATCTTTCGTCACCAAAAAAAAAGTCTATATTTTTCCATGGTATATTTTTTTCTTTTGCCAAATTTTTATAAAGTTTTATTGGACTGTTCCCCCCAGTCAGAACAAAAGAAAATCGTTCTGTCCCTTTATTTTTAATTTTTCTTTTAAATTGGGTAATAAATTTTTTAATTAAAAAATTTTCACTATTTTCAACGATTTTCTTTGTAAATTTAGTCATCTTATTACTTAACTTTTTTAACTGTATACCTTATATAGACTGTAGGTTGAATATGAAAAAATGGAAATTAGATAGTTGGAAAAATTACCCTGTCAAGCATATCCCAAAATATGATGACATGGACGAGCTTAATCTCGTGCTAAATAAGATTAAACGTTTTCCACCATTAGTATTTGCTGGAGAGTCTAGATCTCTTATAAAACAACTGTCAGATGTTTGTGATGGAAAAGCTTTTTTATTACAAGGCGGTGACTGTGCGGAAAGTTTTGCTGAATTTCATCCTGATAATATAAAGGATACTTTTAAGGTAATTTTACAAATGGCTTTGGTTTTGTCATCCTCTGCATCTCTACCTGTAGTTAAAGTAGGAAGAATAGCTGGACAGTTTTCAAAACCAAGAAGTTCTCCCATCGAAAATAAGAATGGTAAGGAATTACCAACTTATTTAGGGGACAATATAAATGGTATTGAATTTACCGAGGAGGCTCGTAAACCTGACGCAAAGAGATTATTTAGAGCATACTCACAATCTGCCTCAACTTTGAATTTATTAAGGGCATTTTCACAAGGAGGTTTTGCAGATTTACGTCAAGTACATTTGTGGAATCTCGGTTTTGTAAAAGGAAGTCCTCAAGGAAAAAAATATAAAGAAGTAGAGGATAAAATAAGTGATGCATTATCATTTATGGAAGCGTGTGGTATAAACGCTGACAATAATAGAAGATTAAGAACGGTAAATTTTTATACTTCCCACGAAGCTCTTCTTTTACCTTTCGAGCAAGCGATGACAAGAGTTGACTCAACAACTGGAGAGTATCATGATACCTCAGCACACTTTGTCTGGATCGGAGACAGAACAAGACAATTAGATGGAGGCCATGTTGAATTTTGTAGAGGAATAAAAAATCCAATAGGTTTAAAATGTGGGCCTACGCTTAAGCCTGAAGAATTAATAAAATTGTGTAATAAACTTAATCCACAAAATGAACCTGGAAGATTAACTTTAATTTCTAGATTCGGAGCTGATAATGTCGATAAATTTTTACCAAAATTGATTAGATCGGTTAAGAAAGAGGGATTAAATGTGATTTGGTCCTGTGATCCAATGCATGGAAATACTTTGGTATCTACCACAGGTTTTAAAACAAGACCTTTTAACAACATAGTTAAGGAAATCAAAAAAGTTTTTGCCGTTCATCAATCAGAAGGCTCTTATGCAGGTGGCTTACATATAGAAATGACAGGACAAGATGTGACAGAATGCACTGGTGGAGCTCAAAAAATATCTGAAAAAGATTTATCTCACAGATATCACACACATTGTGACCCTAGATTGAATGCAAATCAAGCTTTGGAGCTTGCATTCTTAATCTCAGATGAGATTAAGAAAAATTCTCAATATTCAAAAAATATTATTCAAGCGGCATCTTAGTAATTGAAAAACAATTACTAAGGTCTATTAATTAGATGATAGTAACATTATGCAAACTACTGAAAGAATAAATCGTATAAAAAACTGGATTATTGATTACTGTAAAAATATGCCTATGGAGGCAAAAACTTTAGTAATTGGTGTTTCAGGAGGTATAGATTCCTCAGTGACAAGCACACTTTGTGCTCTTACAGGAAAAAAAACGATTATACTTTCAATGCCTATCAACCAAATAAAAGACCAACACAGTCTAAGTCTTAAGCATCAGGAATGGTTAAAAAATAAGTTTAAAAATGTAGAAGGACACATAATTAAACTTGATAATGTCTTTGATAATTTTAAAAATAGTTTATCAAACTTTAAAAATAATCATGGACTAGCTAATTCTAGAGCTAGATTAAGAATGACAACACTTTATCAAGTTGCTGCATCCAACAATGGTATAGTTGTGGGAACTGGAAACAAAGTAGAGGATTTTGGAGTTGGTTTTTATACAAAATACGGTGATGGAGGAGTTGATATTTCTCCAATAGCTGACTGCACAAAAACACAAGTTTGGGAGATGGGAAAATCACTAGGCATCATAAAAGAAATAATTGAGGCAGAACCAACCGATGGTTTGTGGGACGATGGAAGAACCGATACAAATCAGTTAGGTATGTCTTATGATGAGCTTGAAAAAGCTATGATGGACAAAACTAGTGAAGGTTATAGTAAGTATCTTGAAATTAGAAAAAAAAATCTACACAAGATGAATCCTATACCTGTTTGTATGATGGAAGATGAATAAACAATTAAATATATTTAATACTCTTTCAGGAAAAAAAGAAAAATTTATACCTATTAACACAGGTAAGGTTGGGATGTATGTTTGTGGACCAACCGTTTACGATTTTCCACATATTGGAAACGCAAGACCACTTGTTGTTTTTGATGTTCTGTTTAGATTGCTAAAAAAACTAAATGGAAACGATAAAGTTACTTATGTAAGAAATATTACTGATATTGATGATAAAATCATTGAAGCCTCTAAAAATAAAAAAATTCCAATAGATAAGCTTACAAATGATATTACAAAAAACTTTCACGAAGATTGTAAATATTTAAATTGTTTAAAACCAAATTTTGAACCAAGAGCTACCGAACATATTAAAGGCATGATTAGTATGACAGAAAATTTATTGAATAATAAACATGCTTATGAAAAAGATAAACATGTCTATTTTTCAGTAAACTCTTTTAAAAATTATGGAAAGTTATCTAATAAGAAACCTGGTGAGCTTGAGGCAGGTTCAAGAGTAGAGATTTCAAAATTAAAAAACAATCCATTAGATTTTGTTCTTTGGAAACCATCTTCTACAGATGATCCTGGCTGGGATTCTCCATGGGGCAGGGGTAGACCAGGTTGGCATCTCGAATGTTCAGTTATGAGTGAAAAATATTTAGGAAAAAATTTTGACATTCATGGAGGCGGGTTAGATCTTGTATTTCCTCATCATGAAAATGAAATAGCTCAGTCTTGTTGTGCAAACAAAACAGATAAATTTGCAAACTATTGGTTACACAATGGTTATGTTACTTATAATAAAGAGAAGATGTCCAAATCATTAGGTAATATAGTCACTATGCAAAAAATGAAAAATAAAATTAATGGTCAAGTTATTCGTTTGGCATTATTGAGCTCTCATTACAAACAACCATTAGATTGGAACGAAAAGTTAGTTAATGAAAGTCAGAGTACCCTTGATAAATGGTATAGCTTATACGAACCAGCTAAAGAAAGTAATTTAGATGATGATTTAGTAAGTCCACTGTTGGAGGATTTAAATACACCGGGGTTTATTTCAAAACTACATTTATTATACGAAAAAGCTTCAAAAGGCGACAAGTCTTCCAAAAAACTTTTTCTTGAGGGTTGTAAGTTAATTGGATTAATGGAGGAAAATCAGGAGTCTTGGAAAAATTTTAAAAAAACAAAAATAAATATTGATGAAAGTACAATTGAACTAAAAATTAAGGAAAGAGAAAATGCTAGAAAAAAAGGTAATTATAAATTGGCTGATGATATAAGAAAAGAGTTAGAAGAGAATGGGATTTCAATTGAAGATAAAAACAACAAAACGATATGGAAATATAAATGAGTAAGGAAAAAATATATATTTTTGATACGACTTTAAGAGATGGAGCCCAGACAGAGGGTGTGAATTTTTCTATAGATGAAAAAAATAAAATCGCTAAATCACTCTCAGAACTCGGTGTAGATTATTTAGAGGGCGGGTGGCCAGGAGCAAATACATTAGACACTACTTTTTTTAATAAACCTCCAAGTCTCGGCAATACAGTCTTAACTGCTTTCGGAATGACAAAAAAAAGTGGAAGAAGTGCACAAAATGATCCAGGTTTATCTGCTATTTTAAACTCTAATACACCCGCTGTATGTTTAGTAGGAAAATCTTGGGATTTCCATGTGGATGTAGCTTTAGGCATTAGCAATAAAGAAAATTTAGAAAACATAAAAGAGTCAGCAAAATTATTTGTCAAAAATAAAAAAGAATTCATATTTGATGCTGAGCATTTTTTTGATGGTTATAAAAATAATCCAGAATATGCAATAAATTGTTTAAAAACTGCTTATGACGAAGGGGCAAGATGGATTGTTCTTTGTGACACAAATGGAGGTACTCTTCCACATGAAGTAGGAGAAATTGTTTCAAAAGTTTCTAAAGTTATTCCGGGTAAAAATTTAGGAATCCATGCACATAACGATACTGAAAATGCAGTAGCAAACTCTTTAATTGCAATTTTATCTGGCGCAAGACAAGTACAAGGAACAATTAATGGTCTTGGCGAAAGATGTGGTAATGCAAACTTAATGTCAGTTATTCCGACATTAGTCCTAAAAGAATCCTTTTCAAAAAAATTTGAGATAGGTATTAAAAAAGAGAAAATAAAAAAATTAACTGAATGTTCTAGATTACTTGATGAAATATTAAATAGAAAATCAAATAGACATGCAGCATATGTAGGTGCATCAGCTTTTTCTCATAAGGGCGGTCTTCATGTATCTGCGGTTACTAAAGATCCTAAAACCTATGAACATATAACTCCCAATTCAGTTGGAAATTTTAGGAATATAGTTGTCTCTGATCAGTCAGGTAAGTCTAATATAATTTCTAGATTAGAAAAATATGGAATTAAAATAGATAAAAATGATCCAAAGGTTCAAAGTTTACTTGATGAAGTAAAAGAGAGAGAATTTGCTGGTTATTCATATGATGGTGCAGATGCTTCATTTGAATTATTAGCAAGACGTCTTCTTGGCGAAATACCAAAATACTTAACAATTTCTAAATATGATGTCTCTGTGAAAAGAGACTCGAAAGATAAAATAAATTCTTTTGCAAAAGCACATTTAGTAGTTGATGGTAAAGAAATTATTTGTGAGGGATCAGGTAATGGACCAGTTAATGCATTAGATAATGCGATTAGATCAAATGTAGATAAAGTTGGTAAATATTCCAAATATTTAAAAGATTTAAAACTAGTCGATTATAAAGTTAGAATTTTAAACACCGGTACAAACGCAACTACGAGAGTCTCAATTGAAAGTACTGATAAAGAAGGAAAAAACTGGTTCACAATTGGTGTGTCACCAAATATTATTGATGCATCTTTTAAAGCATTAATTGATAGTTTAGATTATAAACTTTATAAGGAAAAAGCTCCTGCAAATGATTAAAAGCGTTGGCTTTTTACTTGTTAATCCTCAGCTTCCAGAAAATATAGGTTTTTGTGCAAGAGCATTAAAGAACTTTGGATTTAAAAAATTGGATATAATTAATCCAAAAGAAAAATGGCCAAACAAAAAAGCTATTGCCACTTCAGTGGGAGCAAGTGATATTCTTAAAAAAACAAAAATATATTCCTCTTTAAAAGTCGCATCAAACAAATATGATATTGTTTATGCATCAACAGCAAGGAAAAGAGATATAAATAAAAAACATCTTTCATTTAAACAATTTATTGAAAGTATAAAAAAAAATAGAAATAAAAAGATTGGTATTTTATTTGGTCCTGAAGCATCAGGTTTATCTAATGAAGATATAGGATACTCTAATTATATATTTAAGATTCCAGTAAATAAAAAATTTGAGTCATTAAATTTATCCCATAGTTTAATAATTGTATGTTTTGAGATTTTTAAACTCCTAAAACCAAGTTTCTTTAAAAAAGAAAAGCATTTGAGTGATATCGCAAGCAAAAAAAAACTTAATATATTTTTAGATTTTCTAGAAACAAGATTGGATAGAAGGGGTTTTTTTGTTCCAAAAGAAAAGAAAAAAACTATGCTTATAAATCTAAGAAATATTTTTGGTAGAATTGAGTTAAGCAACAAAGAATTAAGGATTTTATCGAGTGTTTTTAGCAAATTATAAGAGTAATTGACAAATTTACAGGAACGATTATAACAATTTTTTTTATGACAAAACGTATTAATGCAAAACACAAAGTTGACAGGAGGCTTAAAGTTAATCTATGGGGTCGTCCGAAGAGCCCGTTTAATACAAGAAATTATCCCCCAGGGCAACATGGACAAAATAAAAAAGGTAAACCAACTGATTATGGTATTCAGTTAAATGCAAAACAAAAGCTAAAATCCTATTATGGAAATATAAATGAAAGACAATTTAGAAATGTTTATAGAAAAGCATTAAAGAAAAAAGGTGATACAACAGAAAATTTAGTTGGTCTTTTGGAAACCAGACTGGATACTGTTATTTATAGAGCAAAATTTGCGCCAACTGTTTTTTCAGCAAGACAATTAATAAACCATGGTCACTTTAGAGTAAATAAAAAGAGGGTAAATATTTCAAGTTATACTGTTAAAGAAAATGATTTGATCGAAGTAAAAGATAAATCAAAAAATCTTACGATTATTGAAGGGTGTCTTAGCAGCAAGGAGAGGGATGTACCGGAATATATTCAATACGATACAAAAAATAAAACTGCAAAATTAGTAAGAGTACCAAAGTTTGCTGACATCCCTTATCCTACTGTGATGGAGCCGAAATTAGTAATTGAATATTACTCAAGATAATAAAGATTTATCTTCAAAAAGTTTTTTTAACTCACCCTTTTCAAACATCTCTTTTACAATGTCACAACCGCCAACAAATTCACCTTTTACGTAAAGCTGAGGTATTGTTGGCCAATCAGTAAATTCTTTAATACCTTGTCTGAGTTCATCACTAGACAAAACATTTACACCTTCAAATTTAACATTGAGGTTTTTTAAAATATTTGAAACAGCCATAGAGAAACCGCATTGAGGAGCATCAGGTGTACCTTTCATAAATAGGACAATATCTTTCGACGATATAATATCTTTAATTTTTTGATTTATCTCACTCATTTATCCTCCTCGGTTGTTAAAGCAAGAGCATGTAACTCGTTTCCCATTTTACCCTTTAACGCTTTATATACCATTTTATGCTGTTCGACTCTAGATTTTCCATTAAAAATTTTTGAAATAATCTTTGCAGAATAATGGTTATTGTCACCCATAGTATCTTTTAATTCAAGAGTTGCGTCTGGGAAAGCACTCATTATCATTTTTGATATTTCATCTTTAGTTAACGGCATTAAATTTATTAAACCATTGATTATTACATTTATAAAGTTCTTCAGTTTTTATACTTAAAGTTTTGTCTATTTCAAATATGTCATTTTGTACTTCGGCAACTACTTCGTAGAAAGTATTGTCTTTTTTTAACATTTTTTCAATTTTTTCAAGATTGTTTTTTTCAATTTCTAATAGATAGCGGCCTTGGTCTTCTGCAAAAAAGTACTCATTAAAATCAGAAAATTTTTTTGGTTTAGTTATTTTTAATCCTAACATTGACGCAATAGACATTTCTGCTAAAGCAACCAAGATTCCACCTGATGAAACATCATGACAAGATAATACTAAATTATTTTTAATTAAATTTAAAACCGATAAACCATTATTTTTTTCATTTGTTAAGTTTATTTCTGGAGGGGGACCATCATTAATCGAATAAATTTCTTTTAAAAAGGAACTTCTTGTCAAATGGCCAAAAGTTTTTCCTACAACAATAATTATATTACCAGTCTTTTTAGTTTTCATGTCAATAATTCTATTTAAATTATCAAAAATTCCAACTCCACCAATTACTGGGGTTGGAAAAATACTTTTTGAATTGGTTTCGTTATAAAAAGAAACATTTCCAGAAACAACAGGATAATCTAAAAACTCGCACGCTTCTTTCATACCCTCAATACATTCAACAAATTCTCCCATGACCTCAGGTTTTTCAGGATTTCCAAAATTAAGACAATTTGTTACAGCCAATGGCTTCGAACCAACTGAAATTAAATTTCTCCAATTCTCACAAATAATTTGTTTTCCACCAGTTCTGGGGTCTGCTACACAATAATTTGCCGAGGAATCCACGGATATAGATATCGCCTTTTCTTTTTTATGCACTCTTACAACCGCAGCATCTCCACCAGATTTTTGTATTGTGTCACACATAACCACTTGATCAAATTGATCTGTAATCCAGCTTTTGTTTGAATGGTCTGGAGAGGATAAAATTTTGAATAAAGCTTTATCTGTCTTTATTTTTTTTAACTCTTTTATTTTAAAATCATTCTTTTTTACTTTAAATTTCTTCCACTTCCTATCATATTGAGGTGCTTCATCTGCCAATGCAGTGATCGGTATATCCGCAACCTTTTTGTTATTAAAATTTAAAACTAATTTATTTGTGTCTGTGGTTTTTCCAATAACTACAAAATCTAGATCCCATTTATCAAATATTTTTTTTGCTTCATTTTCTTTTTTATCGTCTAGTATAATAAGCATTCTCTCTTGACTTTCTGATAACATCATTTCGTAAGGCGTCATATTTTTTTCTCTACAAGGCACTTTATCTAAATCTAATTCAATACCAAGTTTTCCTTTTGAGGCCATTTCAATACTCGAAGAAGTTAATCCTGCTGCTCCCATATCTTGTATTGAAATAATTGAGTTTTTTTTCATTAATTCTAAACAAGCTTCTAATAATAATTTTTCCGTAAAGGGGTCTCCGACTTGGACTGTTGGTTTCTTTTCTTCAGAGTTTTCATCAAATTCTGCTGAAGCCATAGTTGCTCCGTGTATTCCATCCCTACCAGTTTTTGAACCAACATAAACTACAGGTTTATTTATTCCTTTAGCCTTAGAATAAAATATTTTATTCTTTTTTGCGTGGCCAATTGCCATTGCATTGACTAAAATATTTTCATTATAAGTGCTATTAAATTTAGTTTCACCCCCAACTGTTGGAATGCCAACAGAGTTACCGTAACCACCAATACCGGAAACTACTCCATTTAATAAATTTTGTGTCTTTTTATTATCAGGAGAACCAAAGTGAATCGAATTCATTAAAGCAATCGGTCTAGCTCCCATAGTGAAAACATCTCTTAAAATGCCTCCAACCCCAGTTGCTGCGCCCTGATAAGGTTCAATAAATGAGGGGTGATTATGACTTTCTATTTTAAAAATAATGGCATCATCATCTCCGATATCAATAACACCAGCGTTTTCCCCTGGACCCTGGATTACAATTTTATTTTTTGTTGGTAATTTTTTAAGATGTATTTTAGAAGATTTGTAGGAGCAATGTTCATTCCACATAGCAGAAAAAATTCCCAGTTCTAATAAATTTGCTTCTCTACCTAAAAAATTTTTAATTTTTTTATACTCATCGAGTTTTAAACCATGTGACTGAATTTGTTCTTTCGTAATTTTCATATTAGTTCATCAAGCTTAAAAAAAGAGGTAGTCCACTATCATCAGAACAAATTTTATCCGACATTCTTTCCGGGTGTGGCATCATTCCTAATATATTTTTATTTTTATTAAAAATGCCAGCAATATTGTTTAATGATCCATTTGGATTAGATGCATTAGTGATATTACCTTTTTCATCACAGTATTTTATTGGTATTAAATTATTATCTTCTAATTCTTTTAAATGTTTTTTATCAGTAAAAAAATTACCTTCATTATGTGCAATATTTAATTTAACAACCTCATCTTTTTTGTACTTGTTAAAAAACTTATTTTTATTTGACTGAATCTTTATAAAAATATCTTTTGAAATAAATTTTAATCCAAAATTTCTTAAAAGTGCTCCTTGAAGAAGTCCACATTCAATAAGAATTTGAAAACCATTGCAAATTCCTATAATTAAAGATCCATCATTTCCTGCTTTGATAACTTCATTAAGTATATTAGATTTGGCAGCGATTGCACCAGATCTTAGATAATCTCCATATGAAAAACCTCCAGGAATAACAATCAAGTCTGACTTTGGCAATTTTGTTTCTTTGTGCCAAACCATAGTATTCTTAAACTGTAATTTTTCTAATGTTACGGCAATATCTCTATCACAATTTGACCCAGGAAAAACTACAACAGATGATTTCATTCTTTTTGTTTTATTTTAAAATCTTCAATAATTTGATTTGATAATAATTTTTCACACATTTCTTTAACTTGATCTTGTGCTTTTGAGGGATTTTTTTCGTCTAAATCTATCTCAAAAAATTTTCCCTGTCTTATCTGAATTAAGTTAGTCATGCCCATATTTTTCAATGTCTGACTTACCACTTTACCTTGAGGGTCTAGTACATCTTTTTTCAAAGTGACTGTTACTGAAAATTTCAATTTATTTTTTTTTTATATTTATCGAAGTAGGTTTTTTAAAATTAACTTTACTGACGTTTGTTGTTTCAGGAACTATACCCAATCTTCTAGCAACCTCTTGATATGCTTGGATTATATTTCCTAAATCTTTTCTAAATCTATCCTTGTCTAATTTTTTTTCACTTTTAATATCCCATAGTCTACACGTATCTGGACTAATCTCATCAGCAAGAATGACCTCCTTATTGTTATTAGTCCATATTCGACCAAACTCTAATTTAAAATCCACTAATTTAATTCCTATTCCTCTGAACATACCAGACATAAAGTCGTTTACTCTAAAAGTCATTTCCTCAATAGCATCTATCTCCTCTTTTGTTGCCCAATTAAATGCAAATATATGTTCCTTTGCAATTAAAGGGTCATCTAGTTCATCTTTTTTATAACAAAATTCTAGCAAAGGCTTATCTAAGACTGTACCGTCTGTTATACCTAGTCTTTTTGTTAAAGATCCAGTTGCAATATTTCTCACAATTACTTCTATTGGAATAATTTCAACAAGTTTAATTAATTGCTCACGCATATTTAACCTTTTTACTAGATGGGTTTTAATACCAACTTGGTTTAAGTTATTTAATATATGTTCTGAAATTCGATTGTTTAGTACACCTTTACCTTCTACAGTAGCTTTTTTTTTATTATTAAAAGCTGTGGCGTCGTCCTTAAAGTGCTGAATAGCCAAACCTTTTTCTTTAGTTTCGTATATTATTTTAGCTTTTCCCTCGTAAAGTTTTTTTCCTTTATTCATTTTAGTAATCTATTGAAAATTACATTAATTTTCTTTGTATGATAACCAAAATCAAATAAATTATTTAAATTATTAACAGTTATTATGCCTCTAATTTTTTTATCTTCGAGTAGACTATCGTAAAAAGATATATCTTTATCTAAAGCTCTTAACGCACATTTTTGAACAATCCTATAAGCAACCTCTCTTTTTAAGCCTTTTTCTGTAAGATGTAGCAATACTCTTTGAGAAAAAAATAATCCTTTTGTTAAATCCAAATTTTTTTTCATATTATACTTGTTTACTTTCATTGATTTAACTATTTCATTCATTCTGCTTATAGCAAAATCTAAAGTTACAGTTGCATCTGGTCCAATATTTCTTTCAACACTGGAGTGCGAAATATCTCTTTCATGCCACAAAGCAACATTTTCCATCGCAGGGATTACTGTTGCTCTTATCAATCTTGCTAAACCTGTAAGATTTTCACTAAGAACTGGATTTTTTTTGTGTGGCATCGCTGATGATCCCATTTGTTTTTTATTAAAAAATTCATATACTTCAGCTACTTCTGTTCTTTGTAAATTACGTATCTCAACAGCAAATCTTTCTATTGAACTCGCAATAATTCCTAAAATTGAAAAAAAATAAGCATGTCTATCTCTTGGTATTATTTGTGTTGAGATAGGTTCTATTCTTAGCTTTAATTTTTTAGCAACATATTTTTCTATTCTTGGATCAATGTTAGCAAATGTTCCAACCGCTCCCGAAATTGCACAGGTTGATATTTCATCTATAGCTTGCTGTAGTCTTTTTTTATTTCTAGAAAATTCTGCATAAAAAGTCAGAAGTTTAAGTCCAAAAGTTGTAGGTTCAGCATGTATACCATGACTTCTTCCAATACAGAGAGTAAATTTATGCTTGATAGATTGTTTTTTAATGGAACTTAATAAATCCTCCATACCTTTTAAAATTATTTCTCCTGATTGTTTGAGTTGTAAATTAAAACAAGTATCTAATACATCAGAGGATGTCATACCCTTATGTAAAAATCTTCCCTCTTTTCCTGATCTTTCCATTATTGAACTTAAAAAAGCAATTACATCATGTCTAACTTTACCCTCAATTTTTAAAATTTTATTCACATCAATTTTAGATTTTGATTTAACTTTTTTATAAACTCCTTTTGGTATTATTTTAAATTTTTCCATAGCTTGAGCGGCAGCAAGTTCAATCTCTAACCAGATTTTATATCTGTTTTGATCTTGCCAAATTTTTTTTATCTCTTCCCTTGAATATCTTTCAATCATTTTAAGCTTTCAGGAAGATCCAAGCCTTTTTTAGATAAAGTAAAAATTTCATAACCGTTATTTGTTATACCAACTGTGTGTTCAAATTGTGCTGATAACAATTTGTCTTTTGTTACTGCTGTCCACCCATCACTTAATACTTTAGTATTGTAAACACCTTCATTAATCATTGGCTCAATAGTAAATAACATACCAGCAACTAATTTTTCACCAGTTTTCTCCTCTCCGTAATGCAATATATTTGGTGATTGATGAAATTTTCTACCAAGTCCATGACCACAAAAGTCTCGCACTACTGAAAAACCCTGTTGTTCAACATGAGTTTGTATTGCATTACCTATATCACCAGTAAATGATCCTTCTTTTAATATTTCTATACCCTTGAGCATCGATTCATATGTAACCTTAATTAATTTTTTTGCTTTCACAGAAACGTCTCCAACTAAATACATTCTACTTGTATCACCATGCCAACCATTCTTAATTGCTGTGACATCTACGTTTAATATATCTCCATCCCTTAAAATTTTATTCTGTGGTATTCCATGACACACAATATGATTTGCAGAAGTACAACATGATTTTGGAAAACCTCTATAATATAAGGGGGCAGAGTAGGCACCATGATCATTAATATACTCATAACATACTTTATCTATCTTCTCAGTGGTTACACCTGGTTTTATAATGGTATTCAATTCATCAAGTGTACCAGACGCGATAGCACCTGCTTCTCTTGTTCCATCAAAGGATTTTAAAAATTCTTCATTCATTCAATAAATCTATTTTTTTATTTATTTCTATTCCTTTGTTTGAAAATTTACAATCATAACAAAGAACATTAACGTTTTTTTTTAACGCATTGTTAAAAACTGCATAATATTTTGGATCTATATCTGAAGCTATACTAAATGACTTGCATTTTTCCATTTGAATTAGAAACATTAAGTAACTCTCATACCCTTGTTCATAGGCGCTTATCAAATTTTCTAAATGTTTTTTTCCTCGGCTAGTTACAGAGTCTGGGAATTCGGCATGTTTTGTTTTTCTTTGTAATGATACACTCTTAACCTCTAAAAATGCTTTTTTTTCAGTTTTATTATTATATAAGAAAAAATCAAATCTAGTATCTTTACCAAACTTTTTTTCAGGTCTAATTATTTGAAAACTTTTTAACTCTTTAATAAGCCCTTTATTAATAGACTCTTGAACTATTTTGTTTGTAATATGTGTATTCACACAAATTTTAACATTATCAACCTCAATAATTTGGAGAGTGTATTTTAACTTTCTTTCCTTGTTTTTTGATTTTGTTATCCAAACCGGGTTTCCTTTATCTAACAATTTTATCATTGAGCCAGGGTTAGGACAGTGAGCTGTTACAGTTTTATTTTTTAATTTAATATCAACAAAAAATCGCTTATATCTTTTTATAAGAACACCTGGTATTAATTCATTCTCAAAATCCATTTTTTAATATTAACAAAATATGAAAAAAAGAAATAAAAAAATTACTGCAGGCATATTAGTTATTGGTAATGAAATTTTATCTGGAAGAACAATTGATCAAAATATTTCATTTTTAGCTTTATGGTTGAATAATAACTTGGGCATAAAAGTAAGTGAAGTAAGAATTGTCCCTGATATTGAAAGCAAAATAGTAACGAATGTTTTATCCTTAAGTAAAAAAAATAATTACGTTTTAACAACAGGTGGAATAGGCCCCACCCATGATGATATTACAGCAAAATCAATATCTAAGGCATTTAAAAAAAAATATACTTATCACAAAGAAGCTTATAATATTTTATTAAAATATTATGGTCACAAAAACTTTAATGACCCAAGAAAGAAGATGGCAAAAATGCCAACTGGCTCAAAATTAATATATAATCCATCAAGTGCAGCACCAGGTTTTATGATTAAAAATGTTATTTGTCTTCCAGGTGTCCCATCAATATTAAAGTCTATGGTCGACAATTTAAAACAATATTTAGTTCCAGGCTCTAAGATTTACAGTTTAAGTATATCTACACAAACAATTGAAAGTAATATTGCAAACGGTTTAGAAATTGCGCAAAAAAAATATAGAAAATTTGTTGA
The DNA here is from genome assembly GCA_902578115.1 of uncultured Pelagibacteraceae bacterium. GTDB lineage: Bacteria > Pseudomonadota > Alphaproteobacteria > Pelagibacterales > Pelagibacteraceae > Anoxypelagibacter. The sequence continues at coordinate 147,569 of CACHBR010000001.1, forward strand.
TATAGGTAGTTATCCTTTTTTTAGACTAGGCAAAATTGGTGTTTCAATAGTTATTAGATCATCGAACAAGACTCGATTACAATCTTGCCACAAAACTATTGTTAAATTTTTAAAGAAAAAAAAATTAAAAATTTTTAAAGGTATCTAATGTTATATTTTGCTTTTGGAAGTAATCTGAATCAAAAACAAATGAAAAAAAGATGTAAGGACTCTAAATACATTGGTTGTTATAGTTTAAAAAATTATAAATTAGTTTTCAGGAACTTTTATCTTGGAGGTGGAGTGGCTGATGTTCAAAAACAAAAAAAAAGCACAGTATTAGGAGCAATATATCAAATTTCTAAAAGCGATGAAAAAAAATTAGATATATATGAAGATTTTCCAAACACCTATATCAAGAAGTATTTTAAACTGTTAGGAAAAAAAGTAATGTTTTATTATATGCCAAAGAAAACAATACAAACGCCCCCGAGTAGAAGATATTTAAATTTAATAATACAAGGCTACAAAGATTGTGGTTATAAAAATAATTATATTATCATATCAAGAAATAAAAAAATAAAAGTTAGATGAGAATATTTGACTGTTTTATGTTTTACGACGAAGAGATGTTGTTAGATATTAGATTGAATATTTTAAATAAATTTATTGATCAATTTATTATTATTGAAAGTACATTTTCACATAATGGAAAGAAAAGAGAGTTAATATTTGATATTGAAAAATATAAAAAATTTAAGAATAAAATAAAATATTTCGTAGTTGATAAAAAGCCAAGTGAAATTGAAACTATTAATTCTTATGATACTGACCATATTAAAGAGAATAAAACTATTATGAATGCAGTATGGTTTGAAAATTCTCAACGTAATGCAATAAACACTCTTTTAACCTCTGCTGATGCTAATGATCAAATAATAATATCTGATTTAGATGAAATACCAAATTTAGAAAATATAAATTTCAAAAATATCAAGAATAAGTTGATTTTATTCAAACAGAAAATGTTTTACTACAAATTTAACTTGTTTTTAGACAATATGGATTGGTGTGGATCTAAATCTTGTAAGAAAAAAGATCTTTTAACTCCTCAATGGTTGAGAGAAATAAAGGATAAAAAATATCCTTTATGGAGAATTGATACTTTATTTTCAAAAAAAAAATACAATGATATTTTTTTTGTTGAACAAGGTGGTTGGCATTTTACAAATATAAAATCGCCTGAGGATATAGATATAAAGCTAAGATCTTACCTGCACCACCCAGATTATGTAAAAAGTAAAATTGGTCCTAGAGAAATAAGTGAAATGATAAGAAAAAAACAACCTGTCTATGATTTGACTGTAAACTCATCGGAAACTAAGGACAGAAGTAAATCAAAACTAAAAATATCAAGTTTAAGTGAGTTACCGTTATATATTCAACAAAATAAAGATAAATTTAGCGAATGGATAATAAATAACTAAAATGAATTCTAATGCAATCGTAACACTGGCTGATTCAAATTATTTTGAATTATTAGAGGAATTGATTAAATCAATAAAAGTACATGATCAAAGTAATAGTATATCAATATGTGTACTAGATGCAGGTTTAACTGAACAGCAAGTAAAAATTTTAAAAGACAAAGTTTATTCAGTAAAAAAAGCTGAGTGGGACATCAAAGTACCTGGATATAAAGTTCTTAAAAAAGAATGGTTAAAAAGTCAGGTATCAAGAGCTTTCATTCCAAAATATTTTCCAGAATTTGAAAAATATCTTTGGATAGATTGTGACGCTTGGGTTAATTCTTGGTCAGCTGTTGAACTTTATTTTAAGGCTTGTGAAGATGGAAAACTTGGTATTACTCAAAGTATTGGTCCAGGTTATAGAATAATGTCAAAAGTTAAATGGTTATTAGGGAAAGTAGCAATAATTAAGTCTCAAAATTACAAACATGCTAAAGCTTCAGGAATTGACGATGAAATCTCTAGAAAATTAGCTTTCGCTCCTCACATAAATATTGGAGTTTTCTCTTTGGAAAAAAATTCTAAATGTTGGAGTATATGGCAAAAAAATTTAGAAAAAACTTTGTCAAAGGGAAAAGTTTTTGGTTCTGAGGGTCTTGCAATTAATATTGCAGTTTATCACGACAATGTTGATGTAGAATTTTTACCATTAAAATGTAATTGGATTACAAGTCATTTATTACCCAAATACGATACCAGTAAGAATACTTTTGTTGAGCCATATTTACCTAATGAAACCATTGGTATTATACATTTAGCTGCTGGACTCTGGAAAAATAATAAAGATATGAGATTAAACAAAGATGTAAAAGTAGAGATCAAAACGCTTGAAGGTAAAAAAATTGATAAAAGTTTAAGATACGGAATTAAATAAATATGAATAAAATTAAGAATATTTTATTTATAATGGCAGATCAACTTAGATGGGATTATCTATCTTGCTATGGTCACCCTCACATTCAAACAAAAAATATAGATAAACTCGCAAATAAAGGCGTCTTATTTGAATCTGCATATGTTCAATCACCAGTTTGTGGTCCATCAAGGGCTTCTTATTATACTGGCCGAACAGTTTTCAGTCACGGCTCGACATGGAACCAAGTTCCATTACCAATAGGAGAATTAACTATAGGTGACTATTTAAGAAAATCTGGAATAAGAACAGGCATTGTTGGTAAGACACATATGAAACCTGATACAGAGGGTATGGCGCGTTTAGGAATTAATAAAGATACTGAAATTGGTTTAATAATAAGCGAACCAGGTTTTGAACCTTACGAAAGAGACGATGGTCTTCATCCAAATAATCATGTTAAAAAATATAAAAAAAAATTATCTTACAATGATTGGCTAAATAAACTTGGATATGAAGGAGATAATCCATGGGACAGTTGGGCTAATTCTGCTGAAGGTAAAAATGGAGAAATGCTCAGTGGTTGGAAGCTAAGAAATTCAAATAAGCCAGCCAGAATCCCTGAAAAGCATTCCGAAACTGCTTTTATGACAAATAGAGCGATGGAATTTATAGATGAAAGCTCTGATAAGCCATGGTTTTTACATTTGTCCTACATCAAACCGCATTGGCCTTATATTGCCCCAGCTCCATATCACAAAATGTTTTCTCAAAATCAGTTTAATCAAGTTCAAAGGAATGAGAAACAAAAAGAAAATATGAATCCAGTTTATAAAGCTTTTGTAGAAACGAGAGTCTCAAAAACTTTTTCAAAAGACGAGGTTAGAAATACGGTTATGTCAGGCTATATGGGATTAATTAAACAAATTGATGATAATCTTGGTAGACTTTTTGATTTTCTTGAAAAAAAAGGAAATATGAAAGATACAATGATAATTTTTACATCTGATCATGGTGACTATCTTGGAGACCATTGGTTAGGAGACAAAGAATTATTTCATGAACAAATAGTAAAAGTTCCAATGATTATTTATGATCCAAGGGAAATGGCTAACAAAACTAGAGGGCACAAAGAAAAACGTTTTGTTGAAGCGATTGATCTTCTTCCAACTTTTTTAGATGCGGTAGAAAGCAAAGAGAGCAAACACAGACTAGAGGGTAATTCTTTGATGCCTTTAATAAATGCTAATAAAATCACCAATTGGAAAGATGCGGTATTTAGTGAGATTGATTATTCATTCAACGAAGCTAGAAAGATACTAAATTTAGGTGCTTCAGATGCAAGAGGTTATATGATTAGAAACAATGAATGGAAATATATTTATTTTAAAGGCTTTCCTCCTCAACTGTTTAATTTAAAAAATGATCCTGATGAATTTAAAGATTTAGGCCAGTCAAAAGATCATTCTAAAATTAGAAACGAAATGAAAGAGCTTTTATTAAAAAAATTAGTTAGTAGAAAAAACAGAGTCGCAGCATCAGACGAGTTTGTTCTTGAAGATAGAGATTATACAAAAGAAGATGATATAATGATTGGAGTTTGGTAATTTTTTATGAGCAATATAGAGGTAGATAAAATTATTGTTCCAACACCTGCTTCAGATGGAGCTGGTGTTAAATTAAAAAGAAGTATTGGCGTTGAACCAAATTATTTTGATCCCTTTTTAATGTTAGATGAATTTGGATCAGAAAATAAAGACGATTACGTTGCAGGATTTCCTGCTCATCCACATAGAGGTATTGAAACAGTAACATATATGTTAGCCGGTGAGTTTGAACACAAAGATAGCACCGGTGGCAAAGGACGTATGACTGCAGGTGATGTTCAATGGATGAAAACGGGTAGCGGAATAATTCACTCAGAAATGCCGGCAATGAAAGAAGGTAGACTACATGGCTTTCAACTTTGGATAAATATGCCGGCAAAATATAAAATGAATAAACCTGAATACATTTATATAGACTCAAAAAAAATGAGCGTCCACAAAGATGAAGATAAAAAAATAAAAGTTATTGCGGGTAAATTTGAAAAAGCAGAAGGACCAGTTAAAAAACACAATGTTGAACCAATTTATTTTGATATTGAAATAAATGAAAATAAATATTTTAAATTTAAATTACCTAAAAAACATAATTCATTAATTTATTTGATAGACGGAGAGATTAAAATTGGTGATAAACAACACAAACAAGCTAAGGACTCCACTTTAATTTTACTTACCAAAGGTGAGGAATTAAAAATATTAGCAACATCCAAAGCAAAATTTTTATTAATATCAGGAAAACCAATTGGTGAGCAAATTGCTAGAGGTGGACCATTTGTAATGAATACTAAAGCTGAAATTCAGCAAGCTATCGAAGATTATCATAGCGGAACTTTTGTAAAATAAATTATGTGCCCAATTTGTTGGATTAGTGGTTTTATTGCTGCTTTACTTGGCGGATCCATGATAGCTGTCGTAAATCACCCAATTTCATGGATAATAAGTGTTATTTTAATAGCATACGCAGTTTATAAATTCTATGAGTCGAGAAAAAGAGGTTTAAAAATGAATGACGAAACTAAAGCTAGAAATAGAAAAACTATTTTTAGATTTGTTCAAGGTGTTGTGCTTGGATCTTTCGTTACCGCTGCTGTTTTTTATAGTTTAACTTATAAAGAACATGAAAGAATGCACGATTTATTAGAACAACACGGTTTAGAAAAACACGAACACTAGGACATCATCAAACTTGGAAGAAACAAACATATTGCAGGAAATGCAATAATAAGTGCAAGTCTAATCATATCAGTAAGTAAAAAGGGAAGAGTTCCAAACCAAATTGTTTGAAGAGGAGTTCTTTGCATTACACCTTTTATAACAAATAAATTCATCCCAACTGGGGGAGAAATTAAACCAAATTCAACCACTATAACAGCGAATATACCAAACCAAATTGGATCTATACCCGCATCAGCAATTACAGGGTAAAAAACTGGTATTGTTAAAAATAACATAGCAAGCGAATCCATTACTGTTCCAAGTACTAAGTAAATAGCACAGATAACAAGAATTATTCCAACCTGAGTTAATTGTAAGTCGTTAATGAAATCAACAACAGTAAAAGGTAACTGCGTAACAGTTATTAAAACATTAAATACTGCAGCACCTATCACTATAAGATAAAGTGCACCAACAGTTTTGATTGTATCCCATACTGAATTTTTCAACATTTCCAAAGTTAATTGTCTTCTAAAGAAAATAAAGATTAAAACCAAAATTACCCCAACCGCTGCACTCTCAGTTGCGGTAAAAAAACCTAAATAAAGTCCACCCATGATAATTGCAAAAATTAAAAATATGGGAAACACTTTCCATAAAGCAGCCATTCTCTCTTTAAATGGCATTTTGTTCCCGTACCCACCTTGGTCAGGATAAATTAAAAGATAAACTCTGATAGCAACCATATAAAGAACAACTGCTATTAAACCTGGTATCAAAGCAGCGAAGAAAAGTTTCTGAACAGATTGCTCAGTAAGATAAGCATATATAACTAAAATGACACTTGGTGGAATTATTATTCCTAAAGTTCCACCAGATGCAATCGATCCACTAATTAAAGCGTCACTGTAACCATGTCTTCTCATTTCTGGAGCTGCCATTTGTGACATCGTTGCTGCAGTTGCAATTGAAGAACCACAAATCATCCCAAAACCAGCACAGGCACCAACTGTTGACATCGCAAGACCACCTTTATAATGACCTACAATTGCATAAGCTGCATCGTACAAATTTCTTGAAAGGTTAGCTCTATTTGCAAGATTACCCATTAAAACAAAGAAAGGTAAAACTGATAAACTATACTTTGATACAGCTTCATAGGGTGCAGTACCCAAAATAAAAAAAGCTTGTTCAAACCCAACTATAAATCCAAATCCAGCGAAACCCACTATTAGCATTGAAATTCCAATAGGAATATTAAGTGCCATTAAAATTAGAACTGCTAAAAAAGCCAATGCTCCATTAACTATCGGATCAAAACTCATTTCTATTACTTTCTTTTATAGATTGAATAAACCAAAGTATTATTGCTAAAACACTTAACCACATTGCTATAGCTGTCGCGAAATAAAATGGATAAAAACTTAACTCTAGATCGATAGTAACTCTCTTGTTTTCAAAAAAAGCAAAAGCCTCCTTTGTAGTACCATAGGCAACAAATGACATTATTACTAACATCAAAATAAATCTTAAAACTATAATAAAAGTTTGTAATTTTGAAATAGCTATATTTTTAATAAAATCTGCTGACACATGAGCATTTAAAAAAAAGGCTCGAGGCATCGCAAGAAAAGCGACTAATGCAATTCCAAATTCTACAATTTCAATAGTACCTGCAACAGGAGAATTTAAAAAGCGTCTTCCAAAAACATCACAAAAAGTAAGTATAGCTAAAGAAAATAAAATCAATCCAGATGCCATTGCGGCATAGTCAAAAATTTTATTTATTTTAATTTGCATAAGAATATTGTAGCCTAGCAGAGATTAATAGATAAAGGCATACATAATAATTTATGAAATTTGTTTCTTTTTTGCTTAAAGGTCAGCCAAAATTCGGTATTTCTGATGGAAATAATATCACAGATCTTACAGGAAAAATTAAAGGCGCAGAGACTTTAAAAGAGCTTATATCAAATAAATCGATACAAGAGGCTAAAGATTTTTCAAAAAAAAATCCAGGAAAAATAAATCATGATGAAATCGAGTATCTCCCAGTAATTCCAAATCCTGGAAAAATAGTTTGTGTTGGCCTTAATTATAGTGAACACGTTAAAGAAACGGGAAGAACTGTAGAACAAAATCCTGTAATCTTTTTAAGAGTTCCTGAAAGTCAAACCGCACACAAACAACCAATTCAAAGACCAAAGGTATCAGAAAGCTTAGATTATGAATGTGAGATGGCTGTAATAATGGGTAATGCTGGCAAACATATAAAACCTGAAGATGCTCTTAAACATATAGTGGGTTATTCTTGTTATAATGAATGTACTGTTAGAGAGTGGCAACAACATACAAGACAATTTGGAATGGGTAAAAATTTTGAAAGAACAGGAAGCTTCGGACCTCATATGATTTTAGCAGAAAACATCCCAGACTACACAAAATTATCAATCCAAACTCGCTTGAATGGAACAGTCATGCAAAGTGCAAAGTTGAGCCAATTAATTTTTGATATACCTAGCTTAATTACTTACGTTTCGAAGGCTATACCTTGGAGAGCAGGCGATGTTCTAGTAACAGGAACACCTGGCGGAGTAGGATTTAAGAGAAAACCACCTATTTTCATGAAAGATGGAGACAAAGTTGAGGTAGAGATCTCTGAAATTGGTATACTTTCGAACATAATTAAGGATGAAAAAATCTAAAATTAAAGTTAAGCTTTAAGAATAAATTAATTTATTTGGGGGAAAAATGATTAAGAAAAAAGTAATTGGTTTTTTGTTTGGAGTTTTCTCTTTAAGTTTATTTAGCTCAGCATCTGCTACTGAACTTAAATTGGCAACTTTCGAACCACCAAAAGCCTTCATCGCTAGTAAAATACTAGGAGCGTGGGCTGAAAAAGTTAATACGTGTGCAAATGGTAAACTGAATGTAAAAATGTATGCTGGTGGAGTTTTAGGTAGCCCACCTAAACAATATGACATTGTTACAAAAGGTGTTGCTGATATTTCATGGACTGTTTTAGGTTACATTGGAGGTCAGTTCCCTTTAAGTTCAGTAATAGAACTTCCATTTTTAACAAGAACATCTGCAGCAGGATCAACCGCTTTAAATACATTATATGACGAAGGGTATCTTGATAAAGAAATGTCAGGAATTCACTTGATCGGATTACATTCAAATCCTGGTTATCAAATTCATATGAAAAATACTAAAGTTATGGATCCATCAGACTTTAAAGGAAAAAAAATGAGAGTTCCTAGTAAAATCGCAGGGACTATTCTTAAGACTTTAGGTGCTACTGGAGTAAAAGTTCCAGCGCCCGGTACTTATGAAGCTCTTAATAAAGGTGTCTTAGACGGAACACCTTTTCCTTATACAGCTGTAGGTTCATTTAAATTATTTGAAGTTACGAAATATCACACAGAAGTGAATATCACTAACGCTACTTTTGGATTAATAATGAATAAAGATAAATACAAAAGCTTAGACTCGGTACAAAAAAAATGTATTGATAAGTTTAGTGGTCATGCCTTCAGTGGTTGGGCTTCAAATTTAATTGATAGACAAAATGAAAAAATGAAAGAAGTTGTTGCAAATACTCCAGGTCATGAGATTGCAGTTGCTTCTCCAGCTGTTATTGCCAAGTATAAAAAAATACTTAAACCTATCGAAAAAGATTGGTTAGCAGAAATGAAAGGCAAAGGTCTTGATGGAGCTGGTGTGCTAAAAAGAGCCAGACAAATCATTAAGAAAATAGACGGCTAATAATAAAAAATCTAATGAGCCCGCGTTATCTATAGCGGGCTCATGTTTTTTCTAGTATAATAATAATATGGCAGTTTCGGCATTAAGTTATATAGGCGTTAACTCAGATAAACTTGAGGATTGGTCAGACTACTCTGAAAAATGTTTAGGGATGCAGAAAGTTGACAGAGGTAAGGGCACCTTGTCTTTTCGAATGGATGACCACAAGCAAAGATTAGCCATTACAGGCGACACTGGAGATAGTTTAGCTTTTGTTGGCTTTGAAGTTGATAAAAAAGAAGATCTCCAAACTTATGCATCTAAATTAGAATCTAAAAATATAAAAGTTACTTTAGGTAATTCTTCTTACTCAGATAAAAGATTTGTTCAAGAATTAATTCATTTTAACGATCCACAAGGTAACAGAGTCGAAATGGTTTATAATCCAATGAAAGATACCGAACCATTTAAACCCTCAAGACCAATCTCTGGATTTAAAACTGGAGCATTGGGTATGGGCCATGTAGTTTTGCATGTAAAAGATTTCAATAAAGTTGTACCATTTTATAGAGACATACTTGGTTTTAAAATTAGCGATTATAGTAATACACCAATCTCATTATGTTTTTTTCATATTAACGGTCGTCACCATAGTTTAGCATTATTTGGTTCAGGAAAGGTTGGGTTTCACCATTTTATGGTTGAATATAATAGTCTCGACGATGTGGGTCAGGGTTATGATTTAGTTCAGTACAAAGATAATGCTATAGCATACACCATGGGTCGTCACACCAATGATTATATGACATCATTTTATTCTATTACTCCTTCTGGATTTTTTGTCGAGAACGGATGGGGAGGAAGAATAATAGACCCAAGTTCATGGAAATCGCATGAAACATTTGAGGGACCAAGTTTTTGGGGGCATGAAAGACTTTATTTACCTGATGATGAAAGAATGAAATTTAGAAATAAACGTTTAGATACTGCTGCCAAAGGAAAACAAGCACCATTATTAGTAGATTGTCCATGGCTTTATTCAAAAATTAATAATAAAAACTAAAAATATTTAATTCAAAAAATGAAACATTACGATGTTATAATTGTAGGTTTAGGACCAACCGGTGGTACTTTAGCAAATTTATTAGCATTAAATGGTTTTTCAATTTTAATCTTAGAAAGAGAAAAAAATTTATATGCTTTACCTAGAGCTGTTCACTTTGATGATGAAATCATGAGAGTTTTTCAAACAATTGGTATTACTAAAAAGTTTTTAAAAAACACCATAATTAATAAAGGTACTAAATTTGTGAATTCTAATGGTAAAGTATTGCTTGATTGGCCACGTCCAAAGTCAATAACTGAAAATGGATGGTATCCTAGCTACAGATTTCATCAACCTGACTTAGAGAAAAATCTTCGAAATCGTTTAAAAACTTTTAAAAAAGTTAAACTCATGCAAAATACTGAGGTAACCAAAATCAAAAATAATAAAAATTCTGTTGATTTATTTTTTAAAAGTAAAAATAAAATACATAAAGCTTCCTCAAAATACGTAATTGGCTGTGATGGTGCACGTTCTACCACAAGAGAACAGATGGGTTCAGTTTTAGATAACTTAGGTTTTACACAAAAGTGGGCTGTTGTTGATTTGATATTAAAGAAAAATAAAAATAAATTACCAGATAGAACAATTCAATACTCAAACTCTGAAAGACCAGCCACATATTGTAGAAATGTTGGTAAAAGAAGACGATGGGAGTTTGCTATCCAGAACAATGAAAATGAAAAAGAAATATTATCTGATAAATATATTTGGAATTTCCTTAAACCCTGGCTTAGCCCAAAAGAAGCTTACTTAGAAAGAAAAGCAATTTATATTTTTCAATCTGCAATAGCAAGAAAGTGGAGAAAGGGTAGAATTTTTATTGCTGGAGATGCCGCACACCTTATGCCACCGTTTATGGGCCAAGGAATGTGTGCGGGTATAAGAGACGCATCAAATTTAGCTTGGAAAATTAGTTTATGTATTAAAAACAAACATGATGGAAAATTTTTAGACACTTATCAAACCGAAAGATTTTCAAATGCAAAAGAATATATCGAGACAACAATGCGAATGGGAGAATTCGTAAACGCAGTAGGTTCAGAGAATATCACTGACAATATTTCTTCTGGACCAGATGGTACTAAAAGTATGCAATCAATAAAGCCTAAATTAGGAATTGGTCTTGGAAGTAATAAAGATAAAAATAGAGGTAAAATTTTTCCACAACTTAAAATGAAAAATGGCAAAAGGTTAGATGAAAAATTTTCAAAATCGCCATTATTACTCACATCATCTAAATTAGCTAAAAAAGTTTCTTTAAAAATTCAGTCAATTACAGATAAAGATATAAAAGGTCTGAGCAACTTATTAAAAACCTATAAAGCAAAAGCAATTATTGTTCGACCAGACAGATTCATTCTTAAAACATACAAGTCAATAAATGATTTTAATCGAATAAATTATTTGCCGCTTTAACCTTTGTTTCGTTATTAGGAGCCACACTTCCATCTGGCATTAAAAAGGAATTTTCAAAACCAACTCTTATTTTACCACCAAGTTTAATTGCAGTTTTAAGACATGAAATTTCTTCTTTTGCAAACGCACATACTGCCCAATCAGCGTTGAATTCATTTTCTTTAAGTTTTTCAATAAAGAATGAAATTTTTTTTGGATCACTTATTTTTCCAGAGTAATGACCAATTACAAACATACACCATACACCATTTTTTGAAATCTGAGATTTAGCTAAAAGATTTGAAAGTAGATCTATATCTTCTGGTTCATAACAAATATGTTGAACCTTAGTTCCGGCTTCAATTAATTTTTGATAAATTTTTATATCTTCATTTTCAGGTTTTCTTGATGGAATCATTTCTCTTATACCAATTGAAATACCTGGAGGCATAACCTCATAAGCAAGTTTACGCATTTCTTCAGGTGAGTATTTTCCAATTGCCTCAGTTGTTATTTGTAAATGCATCTTTGGAACTTTTTTTTGAAGCTCAGTTAATGTCTCTTTACATAAACCACTATCTAAAACATGTTCACCATTATTATTTCTTGTATGAAAATGAATTGCTTCTGCACCATTTTCAAAACAAGCTTTTCCAGTTTCGACAATTTCAGGAATGGTCACAGGAACTTTTGGGTGATCTTTTTTCATAGGTCTAGCGCCATTTGGAGCAACCATTAAACTTGGTAATTTTTCTGGTTTATAAAAGTTCAGCATTTATACATTTATAAATGATTGATCATTAGATTGCACTTGACAATTCCCTTATATATAAATCATAGAAAACATCAGAATTTAGAGATTATGAGATTAATTCAATTATTATTTTTACTAGCTAGTATAACAATTTGTCTTGAAACAAAAGCTATAGCCCAAGCTACTTTGGCATGGGAAACCACAGTAAGACCTGAGGGTTCTAATTTGACCAGCTCAGAGGGAGCTACAATTACTAGAGATGCATTTCAAGACCCAACCGGTATAGCTTTTAGTAATAATGGTAAAAAAGTTTTTGCATCCAACAGAGATGTAGGTGGTACTCATGAATGTATAAAACAGATGAATCTTAAAACTCCTTACGATTTTAGAACAGCCTCTACAGTTGTTGATGAGGCATCACCATTAGAGACAAAAGTAGGTCTTTCGGGTAATGCCAATATAAGATGTACAGATCTTAGATTTAACAGAGATGGAACTCAATTGTTTGTATCAAACATAACGGGAAAAATTCATGGATTTGATTTAGCCAAACCATTTGATCTTAAAAATTTAACTTATAACAGTAATGTGTCAGCTGATTTTGGTACCTATATAAGTTTTAATTTTAACAATGAAGGAACAAAACTTTTTGTATTAGATGGTGCACAAGACGGACAACACATCGATGAGTACAATTTATCAACTGCTTACGATCTAACATCTGCAACCTTAAGCAATACACTGAACTTAGAAGCAGATCCAACAAACACCCATTTGGGTGACAAGGACCATGGAAGATCTTTACGATTTACTCAAGATGGAAGATCAATGTTTATTTTAATTCAAGACGGAGATAATAATAACAACACCACCTTAGACTCTATTTTTCAATTTAGATTAACTCGATCTTTTGACACAAGTAGCGCATCTTTGATTGGTTCAGTTACTTTACCAGAAACACTTAATTTAGCTGGCTTAGGATTAGCCTTTAGTCCTGGAGGGGACAAACTATACATAGCTAGTGATTTAGGTCCCCAAGTTTTACAAGAGAGAATGATTGATGGTAATAGTACAGATGTTGTTGTCCAAGTAAACTTATCTTGTAATTTCGGTATAGCTGCTTGCGTATCTGACCCAACATCAGGCCTTGCTACTCAAATTCAATTAGCAAAAAATAATGTAAGCGAAAATAGTTCAGTAATATTTAAGAGATTTGAATGGATAAAAAGAAATAGAAACAGAAATAATTTTAATAATTTCAATGCTTCTATTAAGTCAGACAATTTACTTCTAAACTATTTATTTGATAAAGCCCAAGACAAAGCAGTTATACAAACTGCATCACTTAAAAAAAATTCAAGTAAAGATAAAAAAAATAATTGGTCCTATTGGAGTAATGGTGACTTAACTTACGGCAATTATCATGGAAAAACAGATGTTTTTGGGACAGCTTTAGAAAAACCTAAAGATATTATTACTAGTGGTATTACTTTTGGAGTAGATAAAAAAAATAGTAAAAACAATTTTTATGGCTATGCAATTAGATATGCAGATGGCAAAGCTCGCCTTGGTAGCTCAGGTGATACTTTGATGGACTCAACGACCTTGAATTATTACTTTATTACGCCTTTTAATGATAATGGATACAGTAATATGGTTTTAGGTTTAAGTTCATTAAAATATAAACTCCAAACTCAAGGTACCGTAACTGGAAATAGAAATGGTCAACAAATTTTTACAACGATCGACGTTAGAAATGATAGTGAATTTGGCAGTTTTAACTTTACGCCATCATTTAAATTAAAATATGCAATAACCGAATTGTCAGATTTCACAGAGTTTATGACCAATGTATCCTCTGGGGCAACAAACGTAATTTACGGGAGTGATAGTTTTGCAGTTGGTGATTTAGCAACAGGAATTTTATTTAATACTGATCCATTTAAATATAACAATAAAACAATATCTCATAACGGTGGGCTAGAATTTGTTTACGACTATTCTCCTGATAATAATGCTGATTATTCTTTTTCTGACACTTCTAATACTGAACTTTATGAAATTGAAAAATATTCCCAATCAAATATTAGATTGAGCTATGGAATTGAGGAAGTTTATGAGAATAATCTTACTTTATCATTTAACTACGAGAGATTACAGCATTTAGACTCACTTAATTATGGTAGCAATGATAATTCGTATTTAGAGAGTTTTTTTCTCAAGGTAGGACATATAAAAGAGGAAGATTATCAATTAGCCCTAAGTTTAGATGCTTTACAAGATTATAAACTCAATAGCCACTATTCAAAAAAATTAGGTGTATTTGATTTAGATGTTGATGCTAATTATAATTTTACGAGTGTAGTTCCTGAATACGGCGCGTTGGTACAGATCTCAAATAAATTTTAATAACTTTATTTTTGCCAAAATTACATATTAATGTATATATATGCAGGAAAGCCCTCGTGGTGAAATGGTAGACACAAAGGACTTAAAATCCTTGCCCGCAAGGGAGTGACAGTTCGAGTCTGTCCGAGGGCACCAAATATTTAAACATGATAGAAAATAAAAAATCTATTTTACTTTTATTTAAGGAAAGAAAAAAAGAAACACCAAACTCTTTCTTCTATGAAAGAAAATTCTCAAGAGAATATAATACAAGTATTCTTTATATTTCAGACTATTTATACAAAAATAATCACGCTATTGCTAAAATTATAAATACAATTATAGAAGAAAAGAAAATATCCATAGTATTATTTGAAGGAGATCACATATCTATTTTTGACTCAAAATTTATTAAATTAATAAGCAGTAAAGTAAAAAAAGGTTTATTTCTTCAAGACGATTACATGTACCATTATATAAATAGAATAACTGCATCTGCTTGTGATTTCGTTTTTTCCGGATGCCCATTGTCAGTTTTGAAATTTCAAGAATTGGGATACAAATCCTTTTTTTTACCAGTAGAGACAGACGGGGAAATCTTTAAAGATTATGGTGAAAACAAGGTTCATGACGTATTATTTTTTGGAAGAGTTAAAAATAATAGAAGCAAAATCACAAAATACTTAAAAGAAAATGGTGTTAACATTATTGAGTGTGGACCATATGATAATATAAGTGATACACCAGAAAAACTAGCAAGACTTATAAATAAATCAAAAATTGTTTTAAATTTTACCGAGTCAGATAATACTATCAAAAAAAATAATCCAATTTCTCATTTTAAATATTCTTATGAAATGAAAGGAAGAGTTTATTTTACTGGACTTTGTGATACCTTGTGTATTTCTGAGTATTCCCCTCCAAATGAGTTACTTTTTAGCAACAATGAAGTTCCATTTTTTTATAATGAGATTGATTGTTTAAGCTTAATTAAAGATTTTTTAAAAAATGAAACAAAATTAGTATCAGCTACAAAAAAATACAGACAAAGGTGTTCAAAATTTGAAGATAGCAACTATATTAATAAAATAAAAACATTTATAGACAATAATAAAAATGAAAATTTTAATGTAAATATTCCTTATTGGTATGAGTTTATTTTTTTTAAGAAAAATCTAATGTTACGTTTTAGATCAAATAACCTAAAATCTTTTTTCTCACAAATATTTGACTCTATATTCTTAACTAAATATAGATCAAAATTTTTAATTCCTTTTTTCCTTATATATTCATTATTTTCAACAATTATATTTTTATTCAAATTACCAGTTGCCAAACTTAAAATATGAAAAAACTAAACTTTATTATTGACAAAACAAATAAAGCCAAAGTTTTTAAAAAAATTATATTTAAAAAATATAAAAATTATTCTATTTCTAAATGTGATGTCATCGTTGTAGCTGGAGGTGATGGTTTTATGCTAAAAACAGTTAAAAAACTTTATAAATATAATAAGCCATTTTATGGAATTAATTGTGGCTCAATCGGTTTTTTATTAAATAAATATATAAATAAAAATTTAATAAAGAAGATTGATAAAGCCAAAACAACTATTATTTACCCTCTTAAAGTAAATACACTTAGCAAGGGTAATATTAAAAAGTCATTTTTAGCACTTAATGAACTATCCCTATTTAGACAAAGCAAACAAACTGCATCTTTAAAATTAAAAATAAATAATAAAACCCTAATCAAAAAACTCATTGGTGATGGAGTTTTATTATGTACTCCAGCAGGAAGCACAGCATATAATTTATCAGTTGATGGCCCAATTTTATCTTTGAATTCTAAAAAATTAGCAATAACTCCAATAAGTCCATTTAGACCAAGAAGATGGAAGGGAAAAATTTTATCAGATAAATCCACAATACATATTTTAAATTTAGATCAAAGGAAAAGACCGGTCGCAGCTGTTGTAGATAACAATGAAATAAGAAATATTTTACATGTTAAAGCAATGGCAAATAAAAAAATTAAGTTTAAACTTCTATTTAATTTAAGAGAAAGCTTGTTTAAAAAGATTAATTCTGAACAAAAAAGAAAAATTAGCTAATAATTGTATATGACCATTATGGTTTTAAAAGCTTTTAAAATCTAAAAATATTTGTTTTAATAATTTAATGAAAATTTTATGTGTATTATATGATGATCCACGAACAGGGATGCCTAAAAGCTATCCCGTATCTAATTTGCCAAAATTAGATAAATACCCTGATGGGATGAAATTACCCAGCCCCAGTAAAATAGATTTTAAACCAGGAGAATTACTAGGTTGCGTTTCAGGTGAATTGGGTTTGAGAAAATTTTTAGAGAGTAAAGGTCATAAACTTGTAGTTACCTCAGATAAAGATGCAAAAGGGTGTAAGGCTGACAAAGAACTGGTGGATGCAGATGTAGTTATATCGCAACCATTTTGGCCTTATTATTTAACGAGAGAAAGAATTGAGTCAGCAAAAAATTTAAAAATGGCTATTACAGCTGGTATCGGATCCGACCATGTTGATTTGCAAGCAGCTATGGATAAAAAAATTGACGTTGTTGAAGTCACATATTGTAATTCAAGATCTGTAGCAGAACATATAGTGATGATGATTTTATCTTTAGTCAGAGACTATCATAACCAGCATAAGATAGTAAATGAAGGAGGGTGGAACATAGCTGATGCAGTTAAAAGGTCTTACGATGTTGAAGGTATGCATGTTGGGACAGTAGCAGCAGGAAGAATTGGTTTAGACGCACTAAGAAAAATGAAACCTTTCGATGTACATCTTCATTACTTTGATAGGCACAAATTACCTGATAGTGTAGAGAAAGAATTAAAGTTAACCTTCCATCAATCTGTTGAGTCTTTAGTTAAAGTTTGTGATGTTGTAACAATTAATTGTCCACTTCATCCTGAAACAGAAAATTTATTTGATGAAAAACTTATAAGCAAAATGAAAAAGGGCGCTTACATTGTTAACACAGCAAGAGGTAAAATTTGTAATAGAGAAGCAATTGCTAAAGCTTTAAAGTCTGGACAATTAAGTGGTTATGCCGGAGATGTTTGGTTTCCTCAACCCGCACCTAACGATCACGTTTGGAGAACAATGCCAAATCATGGAATGACACCACATACTTCAGGTACATCATTGTCAGCTCAGGCGAGGTATGCAGCTGGTGTCAGAGAAATATTAGAATGTTTTTTTGACAAAAAACCTATTCGTGATCCATATTTAATTATAAAAGATGGTCAACTTGCAGGAATGGGAGCACATTCATATAGCAAGGGAAGTGCAACAGGTGGGTCCGAAGAAGCCGCAAAATATAAAAAAAAATAATTAAAAATTATTAATTTATTTTTTTCCAAAAACCAGAGTCAAACCTTTGAATATTGTCTTTAATTTCAGAAAAAAAAAGAGTAAGGCCAGGGTGAAATCCAATTTTATTCTTCTTATTTACTCCACTTTTAGTCTTTAAAAAAATGTAATCTGTTGACTTATTATCATTTAATATTTTAATGAATTCATTTTCAGTAATATCTAAATAGTCATTAAATTTATTAAATTCTAACTCGTAGTCATCACCACAAATCATACCAGTATATTGACTTTCGGTTTTTAGTATAGATGAATAGTTTAAATAATCTTTTTTAATATTTTGATAATAATGTAATCCATCTATGTAACAAAAATCGATTTTAATATTCATTTTTTTTAAAAATTCAAAGGCATTATCAGATGTCATTTTAAGATGAAAGTGCTTATCGTTAAAAGAATAATTTGAAACATTATTTAAAAAATAATTATATATTTTAGAAATATTTTTATCCATTTTATATGTAGTTTTTGTTTGATCTTGGCTACTCATTTTATTTTCTTTATCATCTTTCTTATTAATAAATGAAGAATAAGGATCGATAGAAATAATAATAAAATTTTTCAATTGTTTATTTATTTCATTTCCAAAAAGCTTTAAACTTTCTCCAAGATAACTACCAACCTCTACGAAAATAAACTTTTCATTTACATTAAAATTTTTAAATTTACTAATTTGTATATTCAAAGTCTCTAACATATCTCTTTCTCTCTTTTTTTGAAGTTGTCCATAAAATAAATATTTAGGTTGCACTTCCCTATGCAAAAGATAATTGTAATTTGTTTTAATAAAATTAAAAAAGTGGCTAATTTTTTTTATTGTCATATGTTGGTGCCCCCACACGGACTCGAACCGCGAACCTACTGATTACAAATCAGTTGCTCTACCAATTGAGCTATGAGGGCCTGCTCGGAGTATTAAATAAAAGTTTAATATATATCAAGATTTTTCTTTAATAGTACTTAAATAATGAAACACAACAGACGCGCTATTAGAGATATTTAGACTATCAACCTTCACATTTATATTAATTCTAAATAGAAAATCTGAATTTTTTTTAATTTGATAATTTAGTCCGTATCCCTCGGATCCAAATAAAAGTATATTGTTTCCTTTCCAATTATGATTTGTAAAGTCTTTTTTAGCTTCAGAGTCAAACCCGCTTACCCAAAAATTTTTTGATTTAAGATATTTTAAAGTAGTATTTACATTAGAAACTTGAAATATATTTATAAGTTCAGTGCATCCACTTGCACTTTTGTATAATAGTTTACTATCGCTAGGATAGGATCTTTCTTTAACAATAATTCCATCAATATTAAATGATGCTGCACTTCTTATAATTGAACCTATATTACGAGGATCAGTAACATCATCTAAAGCTACTAAGTTGATATTATCTCTATTTTTATTTTCATTTATAAAATCTTTAATATTTACGTTATCTAAATGTTCAATTTCAGCAACCATACCTTGGTGTGTGATACCCTCTCTTGAGCAGTACTTATCTAGCTCTTTTTTAGTTTTATAAAAAACACTTAAATTTTTTAAAAGATTTATGTGTTGATTTTCTTTATGGATTTTCTTTTTGGAATCTTCAGTCAAAAATACTCTCACAACCCTTCTTTTGGGATTTTTAAGTGCTTCCACTACTGCATGCTTTCCAACTATGTAAAAAGTACTTTTTTTCACTAATTTTCTAAGTTTTTTTTGAATAAATAGCATATTTATGAGCAAAATGATTTATTGCATTTATCAATCAAGATGCTTATAAAACCCTTGTTGTTAAATACTTTTTAAGTTATTGGGTATCCCTTAACGACGTTTGGAGGGGTACCAAAGCGGTCAAATGGGGCGGGCTGTAAACCCGTTGACTTCGGTCTTCGAAAGTTCGAATCTTTCCCCCTCCACCAAACTTAATAAGCGTTTTACAATATGAGTGTAAAATAGTTTGGATCGTGCGGGTGTCGTATAATGGTAATACCTCAGATTTCCAATCTGATGCTAGGAGTTCGATTCTCCTCATCCGCTCCAAATAAAGTTTAAAATTATATAAAGAAGAGGAAAAAATGGCGGACAAGAAAAAATTTGAAAGAAACAAACCTCATTGTAACATTGGTACAATAGGACACGTGGATCATGGAAAAACAACTTTAACAGCTGCTATAACGAAAGTGTTAGCTGAAAAAGGTGGTGCAGAATTTATCGCATACGATCAAATTGATAAAGCACCAGAAGAAAAAGAAAGAGGAATTACAATTTCAACAGCTCACGTTGAGTATGAAACTGACAAAAGACACTACGCCCACGTAGATTGTCCAGGTCACGCTGACTATGTAAAAAATATGATTACCGGTGCAGCTCAAATGGACGGTGCAATTTTAGTTGTTAACGCAGCTGATGGTCCTATGCCTCAAACACGAGAACATATTCTTTTAGCAAGACAAGTAGGTGTTCCTGCCATTGTTGTCTTCTTAAATAAAATTGATCAAGTTAAAGACAAAGAACTTGTTGAACTAGTAGAAACAGAAATTCGTGAACTTTTAACTTCATACAAATTCCCCGGAGATAAAATTCCAATAATCAAGGGATCTGCACTAAATGCTGTTGAAGGAAAAGACGAAGCAACTGGTAAAAATGCAATTATGGAATTAATGAAAGCAGTTGACGATACAATACCTCAACCAGCAAGGCCAAAAGACAAACCTTTTTTAATGCCAGTAGAGGATGTTTTCTCTATTTCTGGACGTGGAACTGTTGCCACTGGAAGAGTTGAACAAGGTGTTGTCAAAACTGGTGAAGAGCTTGAGATAGTAGGTATTAAAGATACTAAAAAAACTGTGATAACCGGTGTTGAGATGTTTAGAAAAATTTTAGATACAGGTGAAGCAGGAGATAACATTGGAGCTCTACTTAGAGGTGTTGAAAGAACAGATATTGAGAGAGGACAAGTGCTTGCAAAACCAGGTTCTGTTAAGCCACATACAGAATTTGAAGCACAAGCTTATGTTTTAAAAAAAGAAGAGGGAGGACGACATACTCCATTTTTTACAAAATATAGACCTCAATTCTACTTTAGAACTACTGACGTTACAGGTGAAGTTACGTTACCATCTGGAACGGAAATGATTATGCCGGGAGATGATGCTAAGTTTAATGTTAAGCTTATTACACCGATAGCCATGAGTGAAAAACTAAATTTTGCTATCCGAGAAGGCGGAAAAACAGTTGGAGCTGGGGTGGTAACCAAAATTATTAAGTAAGCTACTAGGAGTGTAGCTCAATTGGTAGAGCGCCGGTCTCCAAAACCGGAGGTTGGGGGTTCGATTCCCTCCGCTCCTGCCAAAAGAGATTAAAGAATTTTATGAGAAATCCACTAAGATTTTTACAAGAAGTTAAACAAGAAGCTTTTAAGATAACTTGGCCTACTAAAAAAGATACAGTGACTGGAGCGCTAATGGTGTTTGGTCTTGCAACTTTGGCAGCAGTTTTCTTTTTATTATTAGATCAAGTTTTGAGATTTTTTTTAAATCTAATTTTAACTATAAATTTTTAAATGAATTGGTATATCGTGCAAGCATATTCTGGTTTTGAAAATAAAGTGGCTGATAGTATAAAAGATATTATGTCTAAAAACTCATTAGAAAATAATTTAGGTGAAATACTTGTTCCAACACAAAAGGTTATAGAGGTAAAAAAAGGGAAAAGGACCCAAAAAGAAAAGAAATATTTTCCTGGCTATGTCCTTGTTAAATTAGATTTAGATAAAAATATTTACCATAAAATTAAAAACATACAAAAAGTAAGTGGCTTTCTTGGACCAGAGGGTAGTCCAGTGCCTGTTTCTGAAAGTGAAATAAAAAAAATAATGGGTCAAATTGATGAAACAGAAACTAATCCAACAGCTGGTATTACATTTGAAATTGGAGAAAAAGTTAAAGTGTCAGACGGACCTTTCGCTTCATTTACAGGTTTAATAGAAGAGATAGATGAAGAAAAATTAAGGTTAAAAGTATCAGTTTCTATTTTTGGTAGACCTACACCTGTGGAACTTGAATTTACTCAAGTGGAGAAAATATAAATGCCAAAAGAAATTGCAGGATACGTAAAACTTCAAATTAAAGGTGGTCAGGCTAATCCAGCTCCACCTGTTGGACCGGCATTAGGTCAAAGAGGAATTAATATTATGGAATTTTGTAAAGCTTTTAATGCTAAAACAAAAGCTTTGATGGGAAAACCTGTTCCAGTAGTAATAACAGTATATAAAGATAAAAAATTTGATTTTATTATAAAGTCTCCACCAGCATCACACTTTATAAGAGAGGCAGCTAAACTTCAAAGTGGATCAAAAGAACCTGGAAGAGTTATTGCAGGTTCAATCACTCTGAAACAAGCAGAGAAGATTGCTCAAGAAAAAATGAAAGATCTTAATGCGCATGACTTAGAGGAGGCGACAAAAATTATTTGTGGATCTGCTAGATCTATGGGTATAGAGGTTAAAAAATGAAAAATAGATCAAAAAGATATAAAAATTTATTAGAGTCCTTAAAGAAAAAAGAATTTAAAAATCTTGATCAAATCATTAAAGAGTTAAAAAATGGATCTGAAGTTAAATTTATTGAATCTATTGATTTATCACTTAAAATAAATCTCAAGAAAATCAAGGGACCCGAAAATAGTTTAAGAACGTTGGTTGAACTACCACATGGGAATGGAAAAAAAATTAAAGTTGCAGTCTTATGTGACGAAAACAAACTTGAAGATGCAAAAAAGAGTGGTGCTGATGTGGTAGGTTCAGATGATTTACTTAAAAAAATATCTGATAAAGATATAAATTTTGATAAATTAATTTGTACACCTTCAATGATGTCAAAAATAGGGAAACTTGGAAAAATTCTTGGTCCAAAAGGATTAATGCCAAATCCTAAAATGGGCACTGTATCAGATGACATTATTTCTTCTGTTAAAAAAATTAAAAATAAATCTATTGAAATTAAAAACGATAAAGATGGCAATTTATCTTTTTCTATCGGTAGAAAAAATTTTCAAGATAGTAAATTATTAGAAAATTTAAAAAATGCTTTTGAGTTTTTAAAAAAAGAAAAGCCTGCAATATTTAATTCAGAAAATATAAAAAAAGTTTATTTAACTTCAACTATGGGAGCATCTTTCAAACTTAATTTTAAAGATATTTAATTTATGATGAGCAAGGAACAAAAAAAGAGTTATGTGGAGGAGATGAAAAAAGTTTTTTCATCGAACGAAGCAATTATGATCGCTCATTACAAAGGCTTAAATGTTAAAGAGCTGGACAAAATTAGAAATGAAATGAGGGAAAACGGAATATTTTTTAAAGTTACAAAAAATAGAATTACAAAATTAGCACTTAAAGAAACAAAATGTAAAGATTTAGAAAAATTTTTTACAGGACCAACCGCAGCAGCTATCTCGTCTGACCCGATCACATCTGCAAAAATCCTTGCCAAATATGCCAAGGGTGATTCACATCTTAAAATTGTTGCAGGTTTCATGGATGGAAAAGTTTTAGAAGCAAAAGATGTGGCCCAAATCGCCACACTCCCAACACTAGATGAGGCAAGGGCCAATATTGTTGGTATTTTGTCTGCTCCAGCCCAAAAAATTCTAAGTATTTTACTTGCACCTGGCTCAAAAATTGCTATTTTGGCGCACGAGAAAAGTAAAAAAGGCTAATTAAAATCTTATTCAAATGGCAGACTTAAACAAAATTATCGAAGAACTTTCAAAGCTTACAGTAGTAGAAGCTGCAGATTTATCAAAACAACTTGAAGAAAAATGGGGCGTAACTGCAGCTGCACCCGCAGCAGCAGCACCAGCAGCTGGAGCAGCAGCACCAGCCGAAGAAAAGAGTGACTTTACAATTTTCTTAAGTTCAGCAGGAGACAAAAAAATTAACGTAATCAAAGAAGTCAGAGCTATCACTGGATTAGGTCTGAAAGAAGCAAAAGATTTAGTAGAGGCAGCACCTAAAGAAATAAAAAAAGCAGTTCCTAAAAAAGATGCAGAAGAAGCAAAGAAAAAATTAGAAGCTGCAGGCGCTAAAGTAGAATTAAAATAATATCGGTACCTTTTCGAAAGTACCTACAACTAGTTATTGAATGGAATTAACTTTTACTCAAAAAAAAAGTATCAGAAAAAATTTTGGAAAACTAAAAGAAACTCTTTCAATACCCAACTTAATTGAAGTACAAAAAAATTCATACAGACAATTCATTGAATCTAAGGGTGAAAAAGATAAAAATTTAACAATAGACAAGGGATTGACAAAAGTTTTTAAAAGTGTTTTTCCAATTAACGATTCATCAGAAAAGTCTTCACTTGAATTTATTTCTTGTAGTTTAGACAAACCTAAATTTGATGTTAATGAATGTAGACAGAGAAGCTTAACGTATTCATCTGCCTTAAAAGCAAACTTACGTTTAGTTGTTTATGAGATTGACCAAGAAAACAACACAAAACAAATCTTATCTGCAAAAGAACAGGAGGTTTTCATGGGTGATCTTCCATTGATGACTTCAAGCGGTACATTTGTAGTTAATGGCGTTGAAAGAGTCGTGGTTAATCAAATGCACAGAAGCCCAGGTGTTTTCTTTGATCATGATAAAGGAAAAACACATAGTAGTGGAAAACTTTTATTTAACTGTAGAATTATCCCTGGTAGAGGATCTTGGCTAGACTTTGAATTTGATCCAAAAGATATTTTACATTTTAGAATAGATAGAAAGAAAAAGTTGCCCATAACAACTTTACTATATGCTATGGGTATGACACGTCAAAATATCTTAGAACAATTTTATACTTATGAAAATTATAATTTTGACTCAGAAAACAAATCGTGGTCTACAAATTTTAATCCAGAAAAATACAAGAGGCCCATTAAACTGCAATTTGATTTAATAGATAAGAAAAATGGTAAAAAAATCTTAAAAAAAGGTGAAAAATTAAATTTTGTATTAGCTCAAAAAATAAAAGAAAAAGGTTTAAATCGTATAATTGTTACTGAGGAAGAATTAATTGGAAAATACACCAATGAAGATCTTAAAGACACTGATAATACATTGATTTTAAAATCTGGTTTTAATATTAGCAAAGAAGTTTTAGATAAAATAGTTTCTGCAAAAATTGACAAATTAAAATTAGCCAACGTAGATGCAATTTTGAAAGGGCCATATATTTTTGAAACTATAAAAATTGATAAAAATATTGATAAACAATCTGCTTTAGCTGATATTTATAAGGTTTTAAGACCGGGAGAGCCACCGACTCCTGAAGTTGCAGAGGCAGTATTTAAAAATTTATATTTTAGTAATGAGCGTTACGATCTATCCGATGTTGGTAGAGTAAAATTGAACGCAAAGCTTGATTTGAAGCAAGATGATAGTTTAAGAGTTCTTACAAAAAAAGACATAGTATCTATCATTCAATTCATGTTGGATTTAAGAGATGGCAAAGGAGATGTTGATGATATTGATCATTTAGGAAATCGAAGAGTTAGATCTGTTGGTGAGCTAGTTGAAAATCAATTCAGAATTGGATTATTGAGGATGGAACGAACAATTAGAGAAAAAATGTCAACTTATTTAGAAATCGAGTCCGCTTTACCCCAGGGGTTGATTAATGCCAAGCCAATAAGTACATCTTTTAAAGATTTCTTTTCAACTTCTCAGCTATCGCAATTTATGGATCAAACAAACCCTCTTTCTGAGATTACTCATAAAAGAAGAGTCTCTGCTCTTGGCCCAGGCGGTTTAACAAGAGAGAGAGCTGGTTTTGAAGTAAGAGACGTGCATCCAACCCACTACGGACGAATATGTCCAATAGAAACTCCTGAAGGACCAAACATTGGATTAATTAACAGTTTGGCAACTTATTCAAAAGTAAACAAATATGGTTTTATAGAGAGTCCATATAAGAAGGTTCAAAATGGAAAAATAATAGACAAAATCGAGTACCTGTCAGCTATTGAAGAAGAAAAATTTACTATAGCTCAGGCAAATTCTCCTGTTAGTTCAGACGGTAGTTTCATTGAAGAACTAGTTTCATGTAGAAAAGGTTTAAATTTTGTTTTGTCTCGTAGGGATAATATAGATTATATAGACGTATCACCAAAACAACTTGTTTCAGTCGCAGCTTCTTTAATACCATTCTTAGAAAATGATGATGCAAACAGAGCTTTAATGGGTTCAAACATGATGAGACAAGCAGTTCCATTACTGAAGCCCGAGTCACCTTTAGTTGGAACTGGAATAGAAGGAGATGTGGCTTTAGACTCAGGAGTTACCATAGTTGCAAAAAGAAATGGAGTAGTTGATAAAATTGATGGAAAGAGAATTGTGGTTAAAGCTACTGAAGAAAAAGATTTATCAAAGTCTGGTGTAGATATATATAATTTATTGAAGTTTCAAAGATCAAATCAAAACACCTGTATCAATCAAAAGCCTCTAGTAAAATGGGGTGACGTAATAAAAAAAGGCGATATTATTGCAGATGGTCCTGCTACTAAACTTGGAGAGTTAGCTTTAGGTAAAAATGTGACCGTGGCATTCATGCCTTGGCAAGGATATAATTTTGAAGACTCAATTCTTATTTCTGAAAGATGTGTTACAGACGATGTTTTTACATCAATACATATAGAAGAATATGAATTAATGGCTCGAGATACAAAATTGGGGACTGAAGAAATTACTAGAGATATCCCAAATGTAAGTGAGGAAAGCCTTAAAAATTTGGACGAATCTGGAATAGTTTATGTTGGGGCTGAAGTTAAGCAAAGTGATATATTAGTTGGTAAAGTTACACCAAAAGGTGAAACAGCATCAAGTCCTGAGGAAAAATTGTTAAGATCAATCTTTGGGGAAAAAGCAACAGATGTAAGAGACACATCATTAAAATTACCACCTGGCAGTTCTGGAGTAGTCGTTGATGTAAGAGTTTTTAATAGACACGGGATAGAAAAAGACGAGAGAGCAATAGCTATTGAAAGATACGAGATTGAGGCTGTGCAAGAAGACAAACAAGTGGAAGAGGAAATTTTAGCAAGAAATATAAAATTAAGATTAGATGAAATTATAAAAAAAGAACCGCTTGAAAAAAGTTTTAAATCTTTAAAACCAGGCGATGTAATTAGTAATGAAATTTTATTAAATTTGGAAATAAAGGATTATTGGAAGCTTAAATTTAAAAATAAAGTAGTAAATGACAAAATATCACAATTAAAAGAACAATTCGATAAAGCAAACGAGGATATTAAATTAAGATTTGAAGATAAAGTTTTAAAAATAAAACAAGGTGATGACCTTTTACCTACTGTTATGAAAGTTGTAAAAGTATTCGTGGCAGTTAAAAGAAGGTTGATGCCTGGTGATAAGATGGCCGGCAGACACGGAAATAAAGGAGTTATAAGTAAAATAGTTCCTGTTGAGGATATGCCTTATATGGAAAGTGGCAAACCCGTTGATATTGTTTTGAATCCTTTAGGTGTTCCAAGCCGTATGAATGTTGGTCAAATTTTAGAAACACATTTAGGCTGGTCTTGTTCTGAGTTGGGAGAAAGAGTGAAAAATTTGTACAATAGTTATATGAAAACGAACAATAACAAAGATTTAAAAACAGAACTTGGAAAAATTTATGGAGAAAAAAGATTAAATGATATTTTAAATAATCTGGATGATAAACAGTTTAAAGAACTATGTAGCAACTTATCTAGTGGAGTACCAATATCTACGCCGGTTTTTGATGGGGCAACAACTGAAGATATTTCCACAATGCTTGACCTGGCAAGTTTACCTAATGCTGGTCAAACAAATTTATGGGATGGAAGAACCGGTGAAAAATTTGATAGACCAATTACTGTAGGAATAATTTATATGTTAAAATTACATCACTTGGTTGAAGATAAAATTCATGCTCGTTCAACAGGTCCATATAGCTTAGTTACACAACAACCTTTAGGTGGAAGAGCTCAATTAGGAGGACAAAGATTTGGAGAAATGGAAGTATGGGCACTAGAGGCTTATGGAGCCTCTTACACACTGCAAGAAATTCTTACAGTTAAATCAGATGATGTTGCGGGAAGAACAAAAGTTTATGAAACTATAGTTAAAGGTGATGATAACTTCGAGTCAGGGGTTCCGGAGTCTTTTAACGTTTTGATTAAAGAAATACGAGCATTAGGATTGAATATAGAGTTGAATTAACAGGAATTACTTATGAGAAAAGAGTTATCAAAAGAAAGAAGAGCAAATATATCTGAAAAGAATTTTAATCACATTAAAATTACTTTAGCTAGCCCAGAAAAAATAAAATCTTGGTCTTTCGGTGAAATAAAAAAACCTGAAACAATAAATTATAGAACGTTCAAACCTGAAAAGGATGGATTATTTTGTGCAAGAATTTTTGGTCCAATTAAAGATTATGAATGTCTATGTGGAAAATATAAAAGAATGAAGTTTAGAGGAATTATTTGTGAGAAATGTGGAGTAGAAGTAACTAAATCAAATGTAAGAAGAGAAAGAATGGGCCACATTGATCTTGCATGTCCAGTTGCACATATTTGGTTTTTAAAATCACTTCCAAGTAGAATTTCACTAGCCATAGATATGAAGCTTAAGGAAGTTGAAAAAATTTTATACTTTGAGAGTTTTATTGTGATTGAACCTGGATTAACCGAACTTAAAAAAGGTCAATTACTCACAGAAGATGAATTTATAAAAGCACAAGAAAAATATGGTGAAGACGGCTTCACAGCAGGTATTGGAGCAGAAGCAGTAAGAGAAATATTATTAAGTATAGATTTAGAAGCTGAAAGAAAAAAATTACGTGAATCATTAAAAAGTATTAAATCTAAAGTAACTGAGGAAAGGACTCTAAAAAGATTAAAGTTAATAGAATCATTTATTGATTCTGGAAATAAACCTGAGTGGATGATTTTAACGACAGTTCCTGTCATACCTCCAGAACTTAGACCGTTGGTGCCTTTAGATGGAGGTAGATTTGCGACATCAGATTTGAACGACCTTTATAGAAGAGTAATAAATCGTAATAACAGACTAAAGAGATTGTTAGATTTAAAAGCACCAGACATTATAGTAAGAAATGAAAAAAGAATGCTCCAAGAATCTGTGGACGCGCTTTTTGACAATGGTAGAAGAGGAAGAGTAATTACTGGAACAGGGAAAAGACCTCTAAAATCTTTAGCAGAAATGTTGAAGGGTAAACAAGGAAGATTTAGACAAAATCTTTTAGGTAAAAGAGTAGACTATTCTGGTAGATCAGTGATTGTTGTAGGACCAGAGCTAAAACTTCATCAGTGTGGATTACCAAAAAAAATGGCTTTGGAATTGTTTAAACCTTTTTTATACGCCCGTTTGGACAAACTGGGATTTGCTACAACCATTAAACAAGCAAAGAGAATGGTTGAAAAACAAAAAAGTGAGGTATGGGATGCATTAGAACATATTATTAGAGAGCACCCTGTAATTTTAAATAGAGCTCCAACTTTACATAGATTAGGCGTTCAAGCTTTTGAAGCAAAACTGATTGAGGGTAATGCTATAGAACTTCATCCTTTAGTTTGCGCTGCATTTAATGCTGATTTTGATGGTGATCAAATGGCAGTACATGTTCCACTAAGTTTAGAAGCACAAATAGAAGCCCGTGTGCTAATGATGTCAACAAATAATATTTTAAGTCCATCAAACGGTAAACCAATAATTGTACCCAGCCAAGATATTGTTTTAGGTATATATTATTTATCTCAACATAAAGAGGATACAAAAACTAAACCTGTAGGAATTTTTTCTGATGTAAATGAAATTGAGAATGCTATTGAAAGAAAAGATATAAGTGTTCACTCTAAGATAGTATCAGTATTCGATACTGTAGATAAAGATGGAAATAAAATTTCAGAGAAATACACAAGTACAGCTGGAAGATTTTTATTATCTAAAACTTTACCAAAAAACCATAAAATTAAATTTGAACTAGTTAACAAAATTCTTACGAAAAAAGCAGTTTCAGAAGTTATCGATACCGTTTACAGATATTGTGGACAAAAAGAGACTGTAATTTTTTGTGATAGAATAAAAGATCTTGGTTTTAAACACGCTTTTAAAGCAGGTATTTCATTTGGTAAGAACGATTTAATTATACCAAAAACAAAAGAAAAATTAGTAAATCAAACAAAAAAACAAATAGAAGACTATGAAAAACAATATCAAGACGGTCTTATAACTAGGGGAGAAAAATACAACAAAGTAGTAGATATTTGGTCTAAATGTACAGATTCTATTGCTAACGAAATGATGAAAGAGATTTCATCTGCTGAAAAAGTATATCCTGATGGAAGAATTGAAACTAACTCTGTATTTATGATGGCTGACTCTGGTGCTAGAGGATCACCTGCTCAAATGAAACAATTAGCTGGAATGAGAGGACTGATTGCAAAACCTTCAGGTGAAATTATAGAAACTCCAATAATTTCAAATTTTAAAGAGGGTCTTACAGTTTTAGAGTATTTCAATTCAACTCACGGTGCTAGAAAAGGTTTAGCTGATACAGCGTTAAAAACAGCAAACTCAGGTTATTTAACAAGAAGACTTTGTGATGTTGCTCAGGATATTCAAATAACTAAAACAGAATGTGACTGTAACTCTAAATCTTCAATAAAACTATCTGAAATTATTGAAGGCGGTAATGTTTTGGTAAGTTTATCAGAAAGAGTTTTAGGTAGAGTTGCCGCCGAGGATGTAAAAAATCCATTGTCTGGAGAACTAATTATTAAGAAAAAACAAATGATTGATGAAAATATTTGCGAAAAAATTGATTCAGCAGGTGTTAAATCTATACAGGTTTATTCTGTAATCACTTGCGGATCAAAAAAAGGAGTTTGTGCAATGTCTTATGGTAGAGATTTATCTAGAGGAAAACTTGTAAGCATTGGTGAAGCAATTGGTATGATAGCTGCCCAATCTATTGGTGAACCTGGTACTCAATTAACAATGAGAACTTTCCACGTTGGTGGTACAGCCCAAATTAAAGAAGATTCATCAGTGGTATCAGTAAATTCAGGTATTTTAAAAGTGAGTAATAAAAATTTACTTGTAGACTCAAAAAATAATACAATTGTTATGGGAAGAAACACCCAACTTTCATTAGAGGACGATAATGGAAGACAATTAGCTTTATATAAAGTTCCATATGGTTCAAAACTATTTTTCAAGAACGGAGATAAGGTACAAAAAGGAAAAAAAATATGTGAATGGGACCCTTATACCCTACCGGTAATAGCAGAAACAAACGGTATCGTTAATTATATGGATTTAGTAGATGGTGTTTCACTCGCAGAAACCCTTGATGATGCAACAGGTATATCCTCTAAATCAGTTGTAGATTGGAGATCTCAATCAAAAAATAGTGATTTAAAACCAAGAATAACATTAAGAAATTCAGATGGAGAAGTTATAAAAAAAGCTGACGGCAATGAAGCAAGATATTATCTAGTACCTGACTCTATTCTTTCTGTTCAAGATGGACAAAAAATATCAGCTGGCGATGTTTTAGCAAGATTACCGAAGGAAACTTCAAAAACAAAAGATATTACTGGTGGACTCCCAAGAGTTGCAGAACTATTTGAAGCTAGAAGACCTAAGGATAGCGCGATAATAGCAGAAAGTGATGGAACAATTCAATTTGGCAAAGAAGTTAGAGGAAAACAAAAAATTTCGATTGTTACAGATAAAGGTGAGTCATCAAATTATTTAATACCAAAAGGTAAACACACAAATTTTAACCAGGGTGAGAAAATAAAGAAAGGTGAATATTTGTTAGATGGAGCACCCGCACCACATGATATTCTGAGAATTTTAGGAGTTGAAGCTTTAACAGAATATTTTGTTACTGAGGTTCAAGAAGTTTACAGAATGCAAGGAGTTGTAATAAACGATAAACACATAGAAACAATAGTTAGACAGATGCTTAAAAAAGTTGAAATTAAAGAGTCAGGGGACTCTGATTATTTAAACGGCGAACTTGTCGACAGAATTGATTTAAACAATGCAAATGAAGAATTAATTAAAAAAAATAAAAAACCTGCATCAGGTGAAAGAGTATTGCTGGGTATAACTAAAGCATCACTGCAAACAAATTCATTTATTTCTGCAGCCTCTTTCCAAGAAACCACAAGAGTTCTAACAGACTCAGCAATTAAAGGAAAAATTGACACTTTGGAAGGATTAAAAGAAAATGTTATTGTAGGTAGACTTATTCCAGCGGGTACAGGCTTAACTAAAAATATATTAGATAAACAAGCAAAAGAAGAAGATAAAATTAGAATAGCAGAACTAAAAAAACAAGAGCTCGCCAAACAAGACTTAGAAAAATCTGAAAACCAAGGTACAAAGACCGAATAACGCAAGTAAAATTGGGCTTTTTAACTTTATTAATTATTGACATTTTGATGTTCAATGTTAGTTTAGCGCAAATTTGATAGTTAGAAGTAAGGTCATATTAACCTTAAACAGTAACTTAAAATTAACAACTACTCGCTTACTTTTATCAATCAAAAAATATTAAAAAATTATGCCAACTATTAATCAGTTGATGAGAAAACCTAGAGTAAAACCCTTATCAAGAAATAAGGTTCCTGCTTTAGAAAAACAGCCCTTAAAAAGAGCTGTTTGTATAAAAGTGTACACAACAACTCCCAAAAAACCTAACTCAGCTTTAAGAAAAGTTGCAAGAGTAAGATTATCAAATGGATATGAGGTAACAGCTTACATACCAGGAGAAGGTCATAATTTACAAGAACACTCTGTTGTTTTGATTAGAGGGGGAAGAGTAAAAGATTTACCTGGTGTACGATACCATATCTTAAGAGGTAACCTTGATGCCCAGGGTGTTACAACCAGAAAAAAAAGACGTTCCCTTTATGGAGCAAAAAAACCAAAATAATAAATTCCTATGTCTAGAAAACGAAAAGCTCCAGTCAGAAAAATTTATTCAGATCCAAAATATGGTTCAAGAGTAATTTCGAAGTTTATAAATTCAATTATGTATGATGGAAAAAGATCAACTGCTGAAAGAATCTTGTATACAGCTTTAGATAAAATTAAAGAAACTAAAAAAGAAGATCCTTTAAAAGTTTTTAACACTGCGATTAGCAATGTTAGACCAAATATTGAAGTAAGGTCCAGAAGAGTAGGAGGAGCAACCTATCAAGTTCCAGTTGAAGTAAAATCAAATAGATCTCAAGCATTGGCACTCAGATGGATTTTAGATGCATCTAGAAAAAGAAAAAATAAAACCATGGCAGAAAAATTATCGTTTGAATTACTAGACGCATATCAAAAAAAAGGATCTGCAATAAAAAAAAAGGAAGACACACACAAAATGGCTGAGTCAAACAAGGCTTTTGCACATTTTAGATGGTAATATTATGGCTCGATCACATACATTAGAAAAATATCGTAACATTGGAATTATGGCTCACATAGATGCGGGTAAAACTACTACGACAGAAAGAATTTTATATTACACTGGAAAGAGTCATAAAATTGGCGAGGTTCATGATGGTGCCGCTACAATGGATTGGATGGAACAAGAGCAAGAAAGAGGTATAACAATTACTTCTGCTGCAACTACTTGTTTTTGGAGGGAACACAGAATTAATATTATCGACACACCTGGCCATGTTGATTTCACTATTGAAGTTGAAAGATCATTAAAAGTTTTAGACGGAGCAGTTGCTGTATTTGATGGTGTTGCAGGTGTTGAACCTCAATCCGAAACAGTTTGGCGTCAAGCTGATAAATACAAGGTTCCAAGAATTTGTTTTGTAAACAAATTAGACAGGACAGGAGCTGATTTTTTCAATTGTGTACAAATGATTAAAGATAGACTTGGAGCTAAACCTCTTGTTATGCAAATTCCTGTTGGAATTGAGTCTTCACTAAAAGGTGTAGTTGATTTAATTAAGATGAAAGCAGTGATTTGGAAAGATGAAAAACTTGGAGCTGAGTTTGAATATGTAGATATACCTGCAGATTTAAAAGAACAAGCAGATAAATATAGAAAAGATTTAATAGAGACGGCTGTAGAACAAGATGAAAAATTAATGGATGATTATCTTAACGGTAAAGAAATTTCTGAAAAAGATATAATAGCATGTGTTAGAAAAGGATGTCTAAAATTTGACTTTGTACCAGTAATTACTGGTTCAGCCTTTAAAAATAAAGGTGTGCAACCTTTACTTGATGCTGTAATTGATTTTCTACCAAGTCCTAAGGATATTAACTCAATCAAAGGTACTAAACCAAACTCTAAAGATGAAATTGAGAGAAAATTTGATGACAAAGAGCCTTTTTCAGCTTTAGCCTTCAAAGTAGCAAATGACCCTTTTGTTGGTTCATTAACATTTATAAGAATTTATTCAGGGACTTTAAAATCTGGGACAGGAATTTATAACACATCCAGAGATAAAGAAGAAAGAGTTGGTAGAATGCTACTGATGCATGCTAATAGCAGAGAAGATGTGAAAGAGGCCAATGCGGGTGATATTGTAGCTTTAGCAGGTCTTAAATATACCATAACAGGTCATACCTTATCAGATGAAGATAACCCTGTAGTTTTAGAGCCAATGGAATTTCCAGATCCAGTAATTGAGATTGCTGTTGAACCAAAAACTAAGGGTGACCAAGAAAAAATGGGTGAAGCACTAGGAAGATTAGCAAAAGAAGATCCTTCATTTAGAGTAACTTCCGACGAAGAGTCAGGACAAACAATTATTAAGGGCATGGGGGAGCTTCATTTAGATATTATAGTTGATAGGATGAAAAGAGAATTTAAAGTAGAAGCAAACATTGGTGCCCCACAAGTTGCGTATAGAGAAACTATCCTAAAGCCGGTATCTAGCGTTTACATACATAAAAAACAGAGTGGAGGTGCTGGTCAATTTGCAAAAGTTGAATTAACGGTAGAACCTTTAGAACCAGGAAAGGGTAGAGAAGTTGAAAATAAAATTAAGGGCGGTTCAATACCAAAAGAATTTATCCCAGGTGTTGAGAAAGGTATTGAAAGTGTTGCCGATAATGGAATTCTAGCTGGGTTTCCATTAATAGATTACAAAGTTACTATAGTAGACGGATTACACCATGATGTTGACTCTAGCGTCTTAGCTTTTGAAATTGCGTCTAGATACTGTTTTAAGGACGCATGTACAAAAGCAACTTTAAAACTATTAGAACCTATGATGAGAGTTGAGGTAATTACTCCTGAAGATTATATGGGAGACGTAATTGGTGATTTAAATAGTAGAAGAGGTCAAGTATCAACAACAGAAACAAGAGGAAATGCTACAGTAATTAGTGCAATGGTTCCTTTAGCGAATATGTTTGGTTATATAAATAATTTAAGATCAATGTCTCAGGGTAGAGCTCAGTACTCAATGTTTTTTGATCATTATGCAAAAGTTCCTCAAAATGTACAAGATGAAGTAACAAAGAAGATGGCTTAAAATGGAAAACCAAAATATTAGAATACATCTAAGAGCTTATGATAACAAAATACTCGATTTGTCGACAGAGGAAATAGTAAATACAGCTAAAAGAACAGGAGCTCAAGTTAAGGGACCAATACCTTTACCTACAAAGATAGAAAGATTTACTGTTTTAAGATCACCTCATATCGATAAAAAAAGTAGGGAGCAGTTTGAAACAAGAACACACAAGAGATTAATTGATATTGTTGAGCCTACACCTCAAACAGTTGAGGCATTAATGAAATTAGATCTAGCTTCAGGTGTAGATATAGAAATAAAAATATAATTATGACTTTAGGATTGGTAGGAAAAAAAATGGGTATGACTAGGGAGTTTTTTAACTCTGGAATATCTATACCGGTAACAGTTATTAAAATTGAAAAAGGAAGAATAATCGATGTTTATACAAAGGAAAAAAATGGTTATTCTGCTGTTAAGTTAGGCTTTATAAAACAAAAGAATTCTAAGTTAACAAAACAAATGAAAGGCTTTTTTGCTAAAAAAAATACTGAACCAAAAAAAATTATTAAGGAATATAGAGTAGAAAAAGTTGAAGATTTCAAAACAGGTAGTGAAATAGGTTTAGAAATTTTAAAAGATGTTAAATTCATTGATGTAAGATCGAAAACTATTGGTAAAGGTTTTGCAGGAGTTATGAAAAAGTATAATTTTGGGGGTTTAAGAGCCAGTCATGGTGTTTCAGTTTCCCACAGATCTCATGGATCAACAGGACAAAACCAAGATCCTGGTAAAGTATTTAAAGGAAAAAAAATGGCTGGACACATGGGGTCAAAATTTAGAACATTATTAAATTTAGAAATCATAAAGTCAGATATAGAAAATGGTTTAATTTACATAAAAGGATCAATACCTGGATCAAAAAATACTACAGTTTTTTTAAGAAAATCAAAAAAAATAGTTAACAGAAAAACAAGCAAAGATAAATTTGCTCAAGCTACAGAAGCCTCAAAAACAGCTGGTAAAAAAGATTCACAAAAGAAAGAAACTCCAAAGAAAGAAGAAAATAAACAAGTTAAAAAGGAAGAACCCAAAAAGAAATAAATTATGAATATAAAAGTATTAAATATTGATGGTAGTAAAAGCAAAGACATAATCGTCTCTGATAAAATTACTGGTTTAAAGGTCAACAATAAACTTTTGAAATACGTAATTGATTGGCAACTTAACCTCTCAAAAAAACGTTTAGCTAAAACTAAGCAGAGAAACGAGGTTATTGGTTCAACTAGAAAAATTTATGCGCAAAAAGGAACTGGTGGAGCAAGACATGCAAGTAGAAAAGCACCTTTATTTGTTGGTGGAGGAGTAGCTCATGGACCAAAAGGTGATAACTATAAAAATAAAAAAATTAATAAAAAAACTAGAAAAATTGCTCTAGCACAAACAATATCAAAAAAAAGAAATAACAACGAGTTATTTATTTTTGATGACGTAAAAAAGGAAATTAAAAAAACAAAAATTTTTAATTCTTTCTTAGTTAAAAATAATTTAACGAATGTATTAATTGTATCTGACAAAGAAACTGAGAAAAATATTGTTAAATCAGTAAGGAATTTACGTAATGTTAAACTTATAAATGAAGCGGGAACAAATGTTTATGATTTAGTTAAATATAAAAATGTATTATTTACTACGACTTCGATTAAAAATATTCAAGATAGGTTAAAATGAAAAAGATTAATTTTTTAGATACTGTTATACATCCTATAATTACTGAAAAGGCTACCAGCCTTTCAGAGAATAACAAAGTAGTGTTTAAAGTGAGAGATGATGCTTCTAAAAAAACTATCAAAAAAAATATTGAAAAAATATTTAAAGTTAATGTCATAAAGGTAAATACAATTACAAAAAAATCTAAAAGTAAAATTATAAGAGGAAAAATTGGATATAAAAAAGGTTATAAAAAAGCATTAGTTACTTTAAAAAAAGGCCAAAGTATTGACCTGGCTACTGGAGTTTAAAAATTATGGCGTTAAAAACATTTAAACCTTATACAAAATCAACAAGAACAACAGTTTTAGTTGATAGAAAAAATATTTGGAAAGGTTCTCCTTATAAAAAACTCACACGGGGAAAGATCTCTTCTGGAGGAAGAAATAACTTAGGCAGAATAACCTCTAGAGCAAAAGGAGCTGGTCATAAGAAAAGATATAGAATTATAGATTTTCATAGAAATAAAATTGACATGACAGGTATAGTTGAAAGAATTGAATATGATCCAAATAGATCATCTCATATAGCATTAATAAGTTACGAAGATAAAACTAAGACTTATATTATCTGTCCACAAAATATAAATATTGGAGATAAAATTGTATCTGGATTAAAAAAAGAAGTGAAAATTGGAAATTGCATGCCTTTGAGTGATATACCCCCAGGTACGCAGGTTCATAATGTTGAGTTAAATACAGGAGCAGGAGGCAAGTTAGCAAGATCTGCTGGGGCTTCCGTAACTTTATCTGGTATTGATGATGAATACGCAATAATTAAATTGTCATCCGGGGAGACAAGAAAAGTCAGAAAAGATTGTAAAGCTACAATTGGTGTTGTTTCTAATCCAGATCAAAAAAATATAAAAATAGGTAAAGCAGGAAGAAATCGATGGAAAGGTAAACGTCCACTTACTCGTGGTGTTGCAATGAACCCAGTTGATCACCCACATGGTGGAGGAGAAGGGAAGACAGCCGGAGGAAGAAACCCTGTTTCACCTTGGGGGCAATCTGCTAAAGGTCTTAAAACAAGGAGACCACAAAGAAGTGATAAATTTATAATTTCAAGAAGAAAAAAAAGGAGAGACAATTAAATAATGACACGCGGTGTATGGAAAGGACCATTTGTTCATCCAAGTTTGCTTAAAAAAATAGATAAGCTTAAGGATCAAACAAAGAAAATGCCAATAAAAACTTGGTCAAGAAACTCTACAATAATACCTGAGTTTGTTGGTCATAGCTTCTTGATACATAATGGAAAAAGTTTTATCCCAATAACTGTTTCAGAGGAGATGGTAGGACATAAATTGGGTGAGTTTTCACCTACAAGAAAATTTTCTGGTCACACTCCTGCTGATAAAAAAGCTGCAGCTGAAGGAACGTCTTCACCTTCTTCAGGTTCAGCACCAAAAGCTGCACCGGGAAGTTCACCAAAAGCTGCTCCTGCTGCTGCACCAGCATCAAAACCCGCTTCTCCAAAAAAGGACACTAAATGACAGAAAAAAACAATATAATTAAATCTATAAACAAAAATGTGAGAAGTGGTGCAAGAAAAGCAAATTTGGTATTAAAGTTTATAAAAGGGAAAAAAGCAGACGTAGCCTTAAGGGATTTAGAATTTACACGAAAAAAGGTTGCAGAGGATATTAAAAAAACAGTTAAGTCTGCTATCGCGAATGCTGAAAATAATTATCAGTATGACATTGACAACCTTTATGTAAAAGAGGCTTTTGTAGGTAAATCGATTGTTATGAAGAGATTTAGACCTAGAGCAAAAGGAAGAGCAGCTCCAATTAAAAAACCTTATAGTAGAGTAACTATTATATTAGAAGAAAAAAAAGGAGATAATAAAAAATAATGGGACAAAAAGTAAATCCGATAGGTTTTAGATTAGGTGTAAACAGAGGTTGGGATTCTATTTGGTTTGCACGAAAAAATGACTATGGAAAATTTTTAATTGAGGACTATAAAATTAGAGAATTTATTAAGAAAAATATACAGAACTCAGGAGTATCAGAAATCATAATTGAGAGATCTGGAAAAAAATGTTCTATATTTATTCACACTTCAAGACCTGGTTTTGTTATTGGGAAAAAAGGATCAGATATTGAAAAAATTAAGGGGAAAATTTCAAAAATTACTGACAGTGAAGTTTCTGTAAACATTAAAGAAATAAAAAAACCAGAACTCAACGCTTATTTAGTTGCCGAAAATATATCTCAACAGTTAGTCAAAAGAATTGCTTATAGACGTGCAATGAAAAGAGCAATGCAATCAGCAATGAGACTAGGTGCAAAAGGAATTAAAGTTACACTGAGTGGTAGATTAGCAGGTAATGAAATAGCTAGAAGTGAATGGTTAAGAGAGGGAAGCATACCTCTACACACGTTAAGAGCAAATTTAGACTACGCAGAGTCCGAAGCACTAACAACTTACGGAATAATAGGTGTAAAAGTTTGGATTTATAAAGGTGAAATCTTTTTAAAAGATGTAAACAAGCAAAAAATTGAAAGGACTAAGAATGCTTCAACCGGTAAGAAGTAAATTTAGAAAAGCACATAAAGGTAGAATTCATGGAAATGCTACTCGAGCAAGTTCACTTAACTATGGAGAATTTGGATTGAAGGCGATTCAACCCGAAAGAATAATAGGAAAACAAATTGAAGCAGCAAGAGTTGCACTTACGAGACATATGAAAAGGACTGGAAAAGTTTGGTCTAGAATATTTCCTAATATTCCAGTATCCAAAAAACCGACAGAGGTTAGAATGGGCAAGGGTAAAGGATCACCTGAATATTGGGCTTGTAGAGTTAAACCAGGTCGAATTTTATTTGAAGTAGACGGTGTCACAGAGGAAGTTGCAAGAGAAGCTCTTTATAAAGCTTCAGCTAAACTTCCTATTAAAACAAAATTTGTGAGAAGATAATTATGAAAAAAAAAGAACAGAAGAAGCTGACAAAAGACCAGTCATTAAGAGAAATACAGAAGCTCAAAAAAGACTTATTTAATATGAGATTTAAAAAAGTAAATGGTCAAATTCAAAATGTGGCTGAATTTTCAAAGTTAAAAAAAAGTATTGCAAGATTATATAATAATTTAGAAATTAAAAAATGACAAAAAGAATTTTAAAGGGTGAAGTAGTGAGTAATAAAAACGACAAAACTGTAGTTGTTAAAGTACAAAGAAGGTTTAGACATCCTTTTTATGGAAAAGTTATATCAAGATCAAAAAAATATCACGCTCATGATGAAAAAAATAAATATAAAATTGGTGACAAAGTGAGAATTATAGAGTCTAGGCCTATATCAAAGTTAAAAACTTGGGAGGTTCTTGAAAAATGATACAAATTCAAACTGAGCTTTTGGTGGCAGACAATACTGGTGCTAAAAGAGTAGAATGTATAAAAGTCCTGGGTGGATCTAAAAGAAGATATGCCGGAGTGGGTGATTTGATTGTTGTGAGCGTAAAAGACGCATTGCCAAATGGTAAAGTCAAAAAAGGTTCAGTTCATAAAGCAGTAGTTGTAAGAACGAAAAAGGAAATTTTTAGAAAAGATGGTTCTAAAGTTCAATTTGATAGCAACTCTGTAGTTTTAACAGATGAAAAAGGCGAACCAATTGGTACAAGAATTTTTGGTCCTGTAACACGTGAACTTAGAGCACGAGGACAAACTAAAATTATTTCTTTAGCACCAGAGGTATTATGAAAAATTTATTTAAAAAAGGATTGAAAGTAAAAGTTTGTGTTGGCAAAGACAAAGGGAAAACTGGAGAAATAATTGAAATTAATAGATTCAGAAATTTAGCCAAAGTTAAAGATGTAAATATGCAAAAAAAACATAAGAAAGCTACAAAAGAAAACAAGGGTGGAATAATAAATAAAGAGGGTTATGTTCACCTATCAAACTTAAAAATTGCAACAGAATTAAAAAAAGGTAAAAAATAATGAACCCAAGACTAAAAGAAAAATATAATAAAGAAATTGTTCAGAGTCTTATGACTAAACTAAACTTTAAAAATATAAATGCTGTTCCAAAAATTGAAAAAATTGTTTTAAACATGGGCCTTGGACAAGAAGGATTAGATAAAAAGAAAATGGAAATCTGTATAAAAGATATGTCATCAATTTCTGGACAATACCCTGTAAAAACTAAATTTAAAAAATCAATCTCTAATTTTAAATCAAGAAAAGGATCAAATGCCGGTCTCAAAGTTACATTAAGAAATCATAGAATGTACGAATTTCTTGATAGACTTGTTAATATTGCTTTGCCAAGAATAAAAGACTTTAGAGGTTTGAAAGACTCTGCTTGTGACAAATTTGGAAATTTTACTTTTGGTGTAAAGGAACATATTATTTTTCCTGAAATAAATTTCGATAAAGTTGAAACAATAAGAGGAATGGATATTACAATTGTTACTTCAAGCAATTCAAAAGAGAATACAATATCTTTACTAAAAGAATTTAACTTTCCAATTGTTGTGGATAATGAGAAAAAAAAGAAAAAATTTAAAAAAATAGTAGATATTGAAAATAA
This sequence comes from uncultured Pelagibacteraceae bacterium, assembly GCA_902578115.1. Classification (GTDB taxonomy): domain Bacteria; phylum Pseudomonadota; class Alphaproteobacteria; order Pelagibacterales; family Pelagibacteraceae; genus Anoxypelagibacter. Next base: position 189,337 of record CACHBR010000001.1, read on the forward strand.
AGAAGAAAAACCAGAGAAAGGATAATATGGCTAAAACAAGCGCAGTTCAGAGAAATTTAAAACGTATCAAAATGTCAAAAAGGTATCAAAATAAAAGAAAAAAATTAAAAGCTATTATAAATAATAAAAAATTACCTTTAAATGAGAGGTTTGCAGCACAATTGAAATTATCTAAGCTTCCAAAAAATTCTGCAAAAATTAGAATAAGAAATAGATGTGAGATAACTGGTAGACCACATGGTGTTTATAGAAAACTTAAAATTTCTAGAATTGCATTAAGACAAATGGCTTCGTCTGGTAAAATACCAGGGATGACAAAATCTAGTTGGTAAAGGAGGAATATGACTTTAGTTGATCCTATTGGAGATATGTTAACAAGAATTAGAAATGGGCAAATGAGAACATTAAATAATATCGATGTTCCTTATTCTAATTTTAGATCAAAAATATTAGAAGTTTTAAAAAAAGAGGGTTACATTATAGATTTTCAAATAAATGAAGGAAAAAATAAAATTAAATCTATTATTGTTAAATTAAAATATTATGAGGGACAACCTGTTATAAAAGAAATTAAGCGTATCTCAAAACCTGGTAGAAGAGTTTATTCAAGAGCAACTAGTATTCCTAAAGTTTTAAATGGTTTAGGATTAGCGATACTATCTACAAGTAAGGGTGTTATGTCTGATGTTGAAGCAACTAAAAATAATTTAGGCGGAGAGATAATTTGTAGGATATTTTAATGTCAAAACTTGGAAAAAAAGCTATTTTATTACCTAAAGAATCTACCGTTAAGGTAGAAGGAGATACATTATTGGTGTCAGGTCCAAAAGGTACTCATAAAGTATTATTTAATAGTAAAATGTTTTCTTCTAAAATTAATGAAAAAAATGAATTTCAGATTTCTCCACTATCTAAAGATAAAAAGACTTCTTTAATGTGGGGAACATATAGAAGTTTAGTAAATAATGCTGTTTTAGGAGTCACAAAGGGACACGAAAAAAATTTAGAATTAAATGGTGTTGGTTTTCGAGCTAATCTTAAAGGAGATAAGCTGGGTCTACAATTGGGATTTAGTCATGAGATCACATATTCAATACCAAAAGGGATAGTCATAAAGGTAGAAAAACAAACTAAGTTAAATATAACAGGGTCAGATAAAGAACTTGTCACAAAAGTTGCAGCTGATATTAAATCATTGAAACCAGTTGAACCGTATAAAGCAAAAGGGATTAAAGAGAAAGATCAATACGTGATTAGAAAAGAAGGTAAGAAAAAATAATATGAAAAAAATTAACCCTAGAACAAAACGTTTATTAAGAAACAGGAATAAACTTAAAAAAGTCAATGTTGATAGATATAGAATAGCTGTATTCAAATCATTAAAAAATATTTCTGCACAAATTATAGATGACAAAGCAAATAAAACAATTGTATCAGCCTCATCAATGGAAAAAGATTTAAGAAATGGTAAAAAAAATAAGACTGATTTATCTACACTTCTAGGAGAAATTTTAGCTAAAAGAGCTTCAGAAAAAAAAATTAATAAAGTATTTTTTGATAGAGGTGGATATAAGTACCATGGAAGGATTAAAGCCTTAGCAGAATCACTTAGAAAAAATGGATTGAATTTTTGATGAAAGAAAAAAGCGAATTTGTAGAAAAACTGGTAGCCATTAATAGAATAACAAAAGTTGTTAAGGGTGGAAGAAGATTTGGTTTTGCAGCACTAGTTGTTGCTGGAAACCAAAAGGGTTCTATTGGAATTGGTCAGGGGAAATCAAAACAAGTCCCAGATGCTATTAAGAAAGCAACAGAAGTAGCAAAAAGAAATATGGTAAAAATCCCTTTAAAAGATGGACGAACATTACATCATGATGTGTTCGCAAAAAGTGGTTCAGGTAAAATATTAATGAGAGCAGCCCCTACAGGTACTGGAATTATAGCTGGTGGTGCAACAAGAGCAGTATGTGAAGTTTTGGGTATTCAAGATATTGTTACCAAATCTCTTGGTTCACCTAACCCACACAATGTTTTAAAGGCAGTTTTACAGGGATTAAAAAACCAGAATTCACCAAAAATTATTTCAGCTATGAGGAATAAAAAAATTGCAGATATTATAAAAAAAAGAGAAAATTAATATGAAGTTAAACACTTTAGTAAAAACAAATACATCAAAAATCAGAGTTGGAAGAGGTATTGGATCAGGCAAAGGTAAAACTTCTGGTCGAGGAGTAAAGGGTCAAAAATCTAGATCAGGTGTTGCAATTAAAAGCTTTGAGGGTGGGCAAATGCCTCTTTATAGAAGATTACCCAAAAGAGGTTTTAGTAGTAAAAATAATTTATTTAAAAAAAAATTTATTGCTAAACTTAATCTAGGAGATTTACAAAATTTTATCAAAAAGAAAAGAATAGAAATTAAAGAAGAAATTAATCTAAAATATCTTCAAGATAAAAAGATTATTAGAAGCAAATATGAAAAATTAAAAGTTCTTGGATCTGGAGAATTGAACGATAAATTAAAAATAAAAACTGACTACATATCTAAATCAGCGAAAACGAAAATTGAAAATGCAGGTGGTTTAGTTAGTGTTTTAAGTTCATCAGTTAAAAAATAAATGGCTGAAGACGCAAAAATATCATCAAATTCATCTGATTTAAGAAATAGAATATTTTTTACAATTTTTATTTTATGCATTTACAGATTAGGAACTTATGTTCCAATCGCAGGCATAGATCCTAACTCATTGGCCGAGATAATGTCATCAAGCCAAAAAGGACTTCTTGGTATGTTCAATGTTTTTTCAGGAGGTGCTGTTCAAAGAATGGCTATTTTTGCTTTAGGTATAATGCCTTATATTTCTGCATCAATTATAGTTCAGTTATTAACAGGAACCTCAGATTATTTTAAAAATTTAAAAGAGCAGGGAGAAATCGGCAGAAAAAAAATAACACAAATTACTCGCTATGGAACAGTTTTAATAGCTACGCTACAGGGATATGGAGTTGCTGTTGGATTAGAAAATGCCGGTGGATTAGTTCTATCACCAGGAATTTATTTTAAATTAATGACAACTATTTCTTTAGTTGCGGGAACAACTTTTTTAATGTGGTTAGGAGAACAAATAACTTCAAGAGGTATTGGTAATGGAATATCTTTAATTATATTCTCTGGTATTGTTGCTGAAATTCCAAGAGCTCTTGCATCAACTTTTGAACTAGGTAGAACCGGTGCTTTATCTCCAATAATGATCATATCTATTTTTATTTTAATAATAGCAACAGTTATGTTTATAGTTTTTATGGAAAGAGCAATGCGTAAAATCCTTGTTAATTATCCAAAGCGACAAATGGGAAATAAAATTTATGGTGGTGAGTCATCTTATTTACCTTTAAAAATTAATACAGCAGGAGTAATACCAGCAATTTTTGCTTCAGCACTATTATTATTACCAATAACTTTTTCAAATTTTGGAGCATCAGACTCGGAATTTTTTATAAATTTTTCGTCTTTGTTTTCACAAGGAAAACCTCTCTACATGCTTTTATATGCATTTGGAATTATATTTTTTGCTTTTTTTTATACATCAATTGTTTTCAATCCAAAAGAGACAGCAGAAAATTTAAGAAAGTACGGAGGTTATATACCGGGAATTAGACCAGGTGATAGAACAGCAGATTATATAGAAAATATTCTTACGAAACTCACAACAATTGGTGCTTGCTATTTAACATTGGTCTGTTTAATGCCAGAATTTTTAATTGCAAAATATCCAATACCTTTTTATTTAGGAGGAACTTCGGTTTTAATTGTGGTTGTTGTAGCAATGGATACTGTTTCTCAAGTTCAGACTAGATTAATGAGTTCGCAATACGAACATTTAATAAAAAAAGCAAAGTTTAATAGATAATTTATGAATATAGTAATATTTGGCCCACCTGGAGCTGGAAAGGGCACTCAATCAAAATTTATTGTCAATAAATATGGCCTTCATCAATTATCTACAGGCGATCTTTTGCGTAATGAAATTAAAAACAAAACAGAATTAGGATCTAAAATTACCAGAATTATGAATAATGGAGAGTTAGTTTCGGATGAAATTGTAAGCAATTTGATTTCAAAATTTATCTCTAATGACATTTATAAACATAAAATTATCTTTGATGGTTATCCAAGAACTTTAGCTCAAGCAAATAATCTAGATAATTTGTTAAAAGCAAATAAACAAAAAATAAATATTGTTTTAAAATTATCTGTTAGTTTAGAAACTGTTAAAAAAAGAATACTTGAAAGGCAATCTCAAGAAAATAGAGCTGATGACAATGAAGAAATAGCAATTAAGAGATATCAAACTTACGAAAAATCCTCTGAACCAGTATTACATTATTATAAGCAATCTAATTTACTTAAGGTTGTAAATGGCGAGGCAACAATATCTGAAATTAATAGTGAAATTAGCGATTTAATTGACACTATCAAGGGTTGACTTTAAATGATTACACAATATAAATACGCAGTAAACTTAAACATCACAAAATATGGCTCGAATAGCAGGCATTAATATACCTATCAATAAAGTCGTTCACACAGCTTTAACATATATACATGGTATTGGAGATTATAATTCAAAATTAATTTGTGAAAAATTAAATATCCCTCTAAACAAAAGGGTTAACAAATTATCAGAAGAAGAGGTTTTGAAAATACGAGAATATATAGATGCTAATTATAAAGTAGAAGGAGATTTAAGAAGAGAGAACTCTATGAATATTAAAAGGCTAGTAGATCTAGCTTGTTATAGAGGATCAAGGCATAAAAAAAAATTACCAGTAAGAGGTCAAAGAACCCACTCAAATGCTAGAACTAGAAAAGGAAAAGCAATAGCAATAGCAGGAAAAAAATTAACGCCACTTAAAAAATAAAAAATGAATACTAAAAATAAAAAGGTTGAAGAGAACAATAATAAAACTGAAGAAAAAGTTATTAAAAAAGTATTCAAAAAAAAAAATAAGCAAAAAAAAAATATTTCTACTGGAATTGCTTTTGTAAATTCAACATTTAACAACACTATAATCTCAATTGCTGACGAACAAGGTAATGTTGTGGCTTGGTCCTCTGCAGGAACAAAGGGATTTAAAGGTTCTAGAAAGTCCACTCCATATGCCGCTCAGGTAGCAGCAGACGATGCAGGTGGTAAAGCTTATGAACAAGGTCTTAGAACTTTATCTGTTCAAGTAAAAGGACCTGGTTCTGGTAGAGAAACAGCATTAAGAGCATTACAATCAAGAGGTTTTAAAATTATTTCAATTAAAGACACAACACCAATGCCACACAATGGTGCACGACCGCCAAAAAAAAGGAGAGTATAATGGAAAACATAAATATTATTGATAAAAACTGGAAATCATTAATCAAACCAACAAAACTAGCGATAACGAGTAATGATGACAAGTCTATGGCAAAAGTTATTGCCGAACCCCTTGAAAAAGGTTTTGGTCAAACAATAGGAAATGCGCTAAGAAGAATATTACTATCCTCAATTCAAGGAGCTGCTGTTACCGCGATACAAATAGATGGTGTTCTTCATGAATTTTCCTCTATAAAAGGTGTCAGAGAAGATGTTACTGATATCGTTTTGAATGTTAAAAATTTGGCAGTTAAGCTTAATTCATCTGGATCTAAAAAATTAATTTTAGACGCTACAGGACCAAAAGAAGTTAAAGCAAGAGACATAACCCCAGTAAATGGTGTTGAAATATTAAATTTAGATCAAACTATATGTAATCTTGATGAAAAAACTAAATTCCACATGGAGCTAATTGTAAATAATGGCAGAGGATACGTATTAGCGCAAAAAAATAAATCTGAAGATACCCCTTTAGGATTAATTGCAATTGACTCACTATTTAGTCCTGTTAAAAAAGTTTCTTACTCTATAGATAGCACGAGAGAAGGTGAAGCACTTGATTATGATAAACTGACGATGCAAGTTGAAACTAATGGAACAATACCTGCGGAAGACGCAGTCGCGTTTGCTGCAAGAATATTCCAAGACCAACTTTCAATGTTTGTGAATTTTGAAGACCCTAAAGAAATTCCTACTCAAACTAAATCTACAGAACCAGAATTTAATAAAAATTTATTAAAAAGAGTTGAAGAACTAGAATTATCAGTAAGATCTATGAATTGCTTAAAAAATGATAATATAATTTATATTGGTGATCTTGTTCAAAAATCTGAATCTGAGATGTTAAGAACTCCAAATTTCGGAAGAAAATCATTAAACGAAATTAAGGAAGTTCTAAGTTCTATGTCCTTATATTTAGGTATGGAAATACCTAACTGGCCTCCAGATAATATTGTTGAATTATCTAAAAAACTAGAGGAAAGCACGTATTAAATGAGACACAGATTAGGTTATAGAAAGCTAAACAAAACTTCAGAGCATAGAAAAGCTTTATTCAAAAATATGTTAAATTCCTTAATAAAATATGAGCAAATCATAACAACGTTACCTAAAGCAAAAGAATTAAAACCTAAAATAGATAAAGTTATTACTATTGGTAAAAAATCTGATTTAAATAACAAAAAAAATTTATTTAGTAAATTACAAGATAAAAATTCTGTAAAAAAAGTGTTTGAGACGCTTTCTAAAAGATATGCTAATAGAAAAGGTGGTTATTCAAGAGTACTTAAAGCTGGATTCAGAACTGGAGATGATGCACCAATGGCTGTTATCGAACTTGTTGATAGAGATGAAAATGCCAAAAAAATCGACAAACCAAAAAAAGTTGATACCTCTAAAAAAGAAAAAGAACCAGTTAAAAAAGCTGCTGCAAAGTAACAACCAAATCTTAATATGAAAAGCAAATATGTAGTCAAAAAAGACTATCATAACACTAGATTTGATAGATGGTTTAAACATAATGTTTCAGATATCCCACAATCACTTATAGAGAAATTAATAAGAAAAAATAAAATCAAAGTTAATAAAAAAAAAACAAAAACTAAATATAGGGTTCAATCAAATGATGAAATTGAAATATTTAATCTTGAAAAAATAAAACATAAGAAAAAATCTGAAATAAAATTGTATAAACCCTCCGAAAAAGAAAAAAAAATATATGGCAGTTTTATTATAGAAAATAATGATAATTTCATTGTTATAAACAAACCAGCAGGGATTCCGGTACAATCAGGAACCAAGTCTTTTAAAAATATTATAGACATTTTAAAAAACACAGAATATTTTAATAATTCAAAACCTTTCATAGTTCATAGACTTGACAAAGAAACATCTGGTGTCATGATAATTGCAAAAAATCGAGAGTATGCACAATTACTTACATCCTTGTTTAGAATAAGAAAAATACACAAACTTTATATTGCAGTTACTCATGGATCAGTAAATAAAGAATTACAAGTAATGAAAGATAATTTAATTTTGTACGAAAAAAATAGAAAAGTAATTCAAAAAGCTATTTCTTACATAAAAGTTTTAAAATCAAACAATAAATACTCATTTGTTGAGTTAAAACCAATAACAGGGAGAAAACACCAATTAAGAAAACAATTGTTTAATATTGGACATCCGGTGGTTGGTGACGACAAATATTCGCTCAAAAATAATAGAAATGGTAAAAATTTACTTTTACACGCATATAAAATTAAGTTTATGATTAATAATAATAAATATAATTTTAAGGCTGATTATGGAGATTTTTTCAAAAATTTCATAAAAAATAATATTAAATCTTAGGTAAGTATTTAAGTAGAATTTTTTTTAGATTGGTATTTATATTTTTGTATTTATAACCCTCATTTTTAATTGATGTTATTTTATTGTTATCTAAGCCGCACGGAATAATTTTTTTATATTCATTTAGGTCATTATTTATATTTATTGAAAATCCGTGGTATGCAACCCACCTAGAAACTCGAATACCGATTGCAGCAATCTTCTTATTTTTAAACCATATACCTATATTTTTTCTATCTGCTTTTGAATTTATTTTGTACAATTTTAAAAATTCAATTATTATATTTTCTATCTGTTTTACAAGATTTCTTATATTTTTTTTTCTTTTATTAAGGTTGATTGCAAAATAAATAATTTTTTGTCCGGGGTTGTGCAATGTAATTTTACCACCTCGATTTGTTGTCTTTATTAAAATTGATTTATCCAGTATATCATTTTCACTAAATCTAATTCCAGCTGTGAATGTTGTAGGATGTTCTAATATCCAAACAAATTCTTTTCCTCCGTTTTTGACCTTTTTTACTTTTTTCTCGAGAAGTCTTATTGCCTTGTCATAAACCACAGGTTTTTTACTTATTTTAAATTCTATGTCCATTTTAAATTGAATTTTACCATCAGATAAACTAAAAGTCTCAAAAATTAAAATAATCGGGTGATTTATGAGTTTGGTGAAATCGATTGGAAAGCAGAAGGTAAATTTAGATTTTAATAAAGATTTTATTAATCTATTTACTCAAAAAATTAAACAAAAAGATATTAAGTTTATTAATCAAACACTCGCTGACCTTCATGCGGCTGATGTAGCTGATTTAATAGAGAATTTAGATCCCGAAACTAGAAATAAGTTAATTGAATTAGAAGAATTTAATATTGAGCCAGAAATATTTGTTGAATTAAACGAATCTCTACAGTCCGAAGTTCTAATTTTTTTAACACCAGACTCAGTAGCTAAAATATTGCGAAAACTTGAGTCTGATAATGCTCTTCAAATTTTAGAAAAAATCGAAGAGAAAAAGAAACAAAAGGTATTAGATAGATTAACACCACAAGATAGATTTCTTTTAGAGGAGGGTTTAAGTTACCCTGAAGACTCAGCTGCAAGAATAATGCAGAGAGAGTTTACTGCCGTGCCAAGTGACTGGACTGTTGGTCAAACAATAGATTATCTTAGAGAGAACAAGGAACTACCTGAAGAGTTTTTAGAAATATTCATAGTTGATAAAGATTTTAAACCAATTGGAACAGTTCCTTCATCTAGAGTTTTAAGAACACCAAGAAATTCAAAAATGAATTCTATTATGAGAGAGATACCTGTTTTAATTTCTGTGAACATGGATAAAGAAGAGGTTGGTCTAACTTTTGAAAACTATAATTTAGTTTCCGCAGGAGTAGTAAATAAAGATAATAAATTGATTGGCATGATAACAGCTGATGATGTTGTTACAGTAGTTCAAGAAGAAGCTGAGGAAGACGTGCTAAGATTGGCAGGTGTCGGTGATGAGGAAATAACAGATGGAGTAATTAAAAAAACTAAAAGAAGATTTAGTTGGCTTTTACTTAATTTATTTACTGCAATCATTGCATCAGTTGTTATTGGTTTTTTTCAAGAGGACATAGAGAAAGTAGTTGCTTTAGCAGTTCTTATGCCAATAGTAGCTTCAATGGGAGGGAATGCTGGGATGCAAACGTTAGCTGTAACAGTAAGAGCAATCGCCAAACAAGAAATTTCATCAGGAAATTTTTATAAAATTGTATCAAAGGAGTTTGTTATAGGTATATTAAATGGTATAATTTTTGCTATTATTTCTGCAGGAGTTGTTCAGTTCTGGTTTCACGAATTGGATCTTTCAATTTTAATAGCAGTTGCAATGATTTTGAACATGATAGTTGCAGGTTTATTTGGAATTTTGGTTCCAGTTTCTTTAAAAAAATTTAATATCGATCCAGCATTAGCTTCAAGTGTTTTTGTTACAACTATTACAGATGTAATTGGTTTTTTATCTTTTCTTGGAATTGGATCTTTCTTTTTTTTAAATTAAAAATTATCAATTAACCTCACTTTTCCAATATAAAACGCATAAAATAAATTAAATTTATTTGTTCTTGGTCTTTTTAAAGTTTTTAAATCAATTAACTTTATATAATCAACTTTCTTCACACCCATTGACATAATTTTTTTTTTAATTTCATTAAAATTAAATGCTTGTTTTTTTGACAATAAATTTTTTTTATATCTTTTTAAAAACTTTATTACCTTTATGAGCTTTATTTTTTCAATATAGTTTAATTTATTTAACCTTGAGGAATATGCTATGAAATATTTATCTCTTATAGTTTTACATGAAAAAACCTTTGTTTTAATTTTATTTTTTTCAATATGTTTTTTAATTAAATAAAGTTGTTGGAAATCTTTGTTACCTAATAGAATTGTTTTTGGTTTTATAATTTCAAGAAATCTATTAACTACATCAATTACACCTTTAAAATGGCCCTTTCTAAATTGTCCACATAATTCTTTTGAAAACCTATCTAAATAAATTTTTTTTTCAGTTTTAAATTTGTATACATCATCGTAAGATGGTTTGTATAAATAATGAACTTTGAGCCTTTTTAATATTTTAAGGTCATTATTTGTATTTGTTGGATAGGTGTTCAGATCTCTTTTATTATTAAACTGTTTGGGATTTACAAAAATACTTACAAGTGTTTTTCCTGATCTTTTTACAGATTTCCTTATTATACTCTCATGACCTTTGTGTAAGGCACCCATTGTTGGAACAAAACTGATATTATTGAATTTCCTTATTTCTTTTTGTAACTGCTTTTTATTTGTAAATAATTTCATTTGTAAAATATTTATTAAGCTAGTAAAAGGTTTTTATGGTTACCCAAGCAATTATACCATTAGCAGGATTAGGTACAAGATTATTACCTCTGTCAAGTGTAATTCCAAAAGAATTGTTACCAATCAATGGTAAACCAAATTTAGAGTATATATTGGATGAATGTTTACAAGCCGGAATTAAACAATTTATTTTCGTTGTACCAAAAAATAGACCAAGTATAAAAAAATATTTCTTTAATGATAATTTCTATAAAAAAATATTGAAAAAGAAAAAAAACGACAAACGATTAATTAGGGTATTCAAAAGATTAAAAAAATTTCAAAAAATGATAAAATTTGTATACCAAAATAAACCAGAAGGTACAGGGCACGCTGTTTTACAATGTAAAAAATATTTGAAAGGAACACATTTTCTAATGCTTTTGGCAGATGATTTGATTGTAAAAAAAAATTGCTCAAAAGAGATGATTTCATTACACAATAAAACCAACGGATCTGTTATAGCAACAAAAAGAGTAGAAAGAAAGACTGTTTCAAGATGGGGAATTCTTGGTTTCAAAAATAAAGCGAAGAATTCATTTTTAATAAACGATGTTATTGAGAAACCAAAATTAAGTGAGGCGCCATCAAATTATGCCATAATTGGTAGATATATTTTACCGATGAAAATACTTTCTGTTTTAAAGAATCAAGGCAAAGGTAAAGGTGGTGAGATACATATTACTGACGCAATAAAGACTTTAGTTAAAAAAAATGAAAAGTTTTATGGAAATATATTTAAGGGAAAATATATAGATTGTGGGACACTCGATGGATTTGTTAATTCTGGACTCACAATTTCTAAATATTTATAAAAAACTAATATGAAAATATGTATGATAGGTACAGGCTATGTTGGTTTAGTTAGCGGTACCTGTTTTGCAGATCTTGGAAATAAAGTTTATTGTGTTGATAAAGATAAATCTAAAATAAACAAACTTAAAAGTTCTATTTCACCGATATACGAACCTGGTTTAGAAGATTTAATAAGAAACAACCTAAGAGCAAAAAGACTTTTTTTTACTGATGATCTAAAAAAAGCAATACAAGACTCGCAAATAATTTTTATTTGTGTTGGTACACCAACAAAAAAAGGATCGAATTTAGTTGATCTTTCACAAGTATATAGTGTTACAAAATCAATATCTAAATACATTAAAAATTATAAAATCATAGTAACAAAATCAACAGTTCCAGTTACAACTGGAGATCAGATAGAGAAAATAATTAGCAAAAGAGTTAAAAAATCTTTATTTGAAGTTGTATCTAATCCTGAATTTTTAAGAGAAGGTGAAGCTATAAGAGACTTTAAATACCCTGACAGAATTGTTATTGGATCAAATAACAAAAAAATTTTCAAAAAAATGGAACTTTTATATGAACCTCTAATAAAAAAAGGTGCTAAATTTTTTTGTTCATCAAGAAAAGGTGCCGAACTAATTAAATATGCATCCAATGCATTTTTGGCAACAAAAATTACATTTATAAATGAAATTGCAAATTTATGTGAAACATCAGGTATAAATGTTGAGGATATTTCAGTAGGAATGGGATCTGATGCACGAATAGGAAGCAGATTTTTGAGAGCAGGCCCAGCTTATGGAGGCTCTTGTTTCCCAAAAGATACTAAAGGCCTAGTTTCTATTGCTGAAAAATTTAACTCAAATCTTTCAATTGTAAAATCTGTAATTAAATCAAATCAAAATCGAAAAATGTTGTTAACTAAACGAGTATTAAAAATTATGAATAATAAAATTAAAAATAAAAAAATTGCTGTTTTAGGTGTAACTTTCAAAGCTAATACTGATGATATGAGAGAGTCCTCAAGTCTTGTTTTAATACCTTATTTATTAAAAAAAGGGGCAAAAGTAAGTTATCACGATCCATCTGGACCAAAAAAGGAATTTGATAAAAAGAAAAATTTGAATTTTGTGAGCTCAATAAACAAAGCTTGTATCGGAGCAGATTTGATTATCATAAATACCGAATGGGATGAATTTAAGTCTATTGATTTTAAAAAAGTAGTTAAAAAAAATAATTTTAAAATTTATGATATGAGAAACCTTTATAATCCAAAAGAATTAAAAAAAAGAAACATCAAGTATTATTCTGTTGGAAGATAAAAATTATAATTCAAATATTCCATCAACCTCGACCGCAGCACCTAATGGTAATGAGTTTACACTAATAGCTGCTCGTGCATGTTTACCTTCGTCTCCAAATATATTTGAGATTAAATCTGATGCTCCATTGATAATTTTTGGCTGGTCTACAAAAGAGTCAGTAGAATTTACATATCCTGTAAGTTTAACACAACCTCTTACTTTATCTAAACTTCCACATTTTTTTTTAAGTTGTGCCAAAATATTTAAAGCACAGAATTTTGCAGCTTCTTGACCTTGTTCTAAACTAAGTTCTTTTCCAATTTTTCCTTTAATTAATTTACCGTCAATATTGAATGATACTTGTCCCGATATATAGATGAAACCTCCTACAATCTTTGAAGCAACATAACTTCCAACAGGATCAGGTGCATTTGGTAAATTTATACTAAACTTTTTTAAATTTTCTTCAGGTTTCATTCTTTTTTTTTAATTTTATCTTTTAATGAGTCTATAGTTTTTTTTGATTTTTCTCTTATTTGTTTATCTGTTTCTGATATTTTTTTACCAATTTTTTTTCCTGCATTAGCTACACCTTTCTCAGTTTTTTCAACATTTTTTTGATTAAATTTATGAAAGTTTGATAATTTTTTTTGAATAATTTTAGCTTTTTCGGTTGAGTTTTCTTTTAAAGCTTTTGCTTTTAATTTGGTTAAACAACTTAATTTTTCAGATTTTTTTTCTAAATTATCACAATTATTAACATTTACATTTGCATACGAAGTATTACTAAAAAGCAAAATTAAAATAGTGACTAAAAATTTTTTCATTTTCTTTTCTTTTTTTTGGTTTTATCGTATTCTTTTCTTTTTTCAATTAATATTAGCGCTTCTTCCATAGTCAATTCTGTAGGGTCTTTGTCTTCTGGTATGGTGGCATTTAGAGATTTATATTTAATGTAAGGTCCGTATTGCCCTTTCATGATTCTTACAGGTTTCTTATCTTCAGGATGTTCTCCAAGATTTTTAATTTCCAAAGAAGACATTCTTCCCGGTTTTGCTTCAGAAATTAAAGTTATTGCTCTGTTTAGACCAATTGTAAATAATTCATCCACAGTTTCTATTCTTGCTGATTTATTTGAGCATTTTAAATATGGACCAAATCTACCAATATTAATTGTTATGTCATCGTTTAAATCTGGATGTTTACCTAAAGTTTTTGGTAAAGAGCATAAGTATTTGGCTTTTTCTAAATCAACATTTTCAATCGGCAGACCCTTAGGTATAGAAACATTTTTTAAATTTTCATTCTCTTTTTTCTTTTTACTTCGCTTCTTTTTATTTTCAATTGATGCATCAACATCGACCTCAAATTGTAAATAAGGTCCAAATCTTCCATTTTTGAGAAATATATCTTTACCGAAATCATTTTGACCAATTAGTTTTGGTTCAGCTAAATTAACTTGTTGTGATGCTTTTGATTTTGATAAAGGTCTTGTAAATTTACATTCTGGATAATTAGAACATCCTATAAAAGCGCCTCCTCTAAAACTATTTTTAAGGCTGAGTTCACCTTTATCACAAACTTTACACTTTCTGTCTATAATATCATTATCATCTCTTTCAAATACTAAATCACCTAAACTATCATTCAATAGGTCTAAAACTTCTCTTGTTCTTTTTTCTTTAACCTGACCTACATTTGAATAAAAATCTTTCCAAAAACCATCTAAAACTTTTATCCACTCAACTTTTCCACTTGTAATTTCATCTAATTGATTTTCTAAATCTGCGGTGAAATTATAATCAACATACTTTGTGAATAATTTTTCTAGAAAAGCAGATAATAATTTACCCCTATCTGTTGGATGAAACCTTTTATTTAATAATTCAACATAATTTCGCGTTGACAAAACTGTTATTATACTTGCATATGTAGATGGTCTTCCTATTCCCAATTCTTCCATTTTTTTTACCAAACTAGCTTCAGAATATCTTGGAGGAGGATCTGTAAAATGTTGATCATCAATTAGTTCTTTTATAGCAACTTTATCTCCAGTTTTTACATCAGGTAAAATATTTTTAAGATCTTCATCCTTATCTTCAAATTTATAAACTTTTAAGAAGCCTTCAAATTTAATTGTAGATCCATTAGTCTTAAATCCAATTTTTTTATCAGATGACTCTATTATAATGCTTTTCCTATCAAATTCTGCAGGTGTCATTTGAGAAGAAAGCGCTCTATTCCAAATTAACTCGTATAATTTTGACTGATCTGTGCTTAAATATTTTTTCATATCACTTGGCTTTTTGGAAACGTCGGTAGGTCTAATAGCTTCGTGCGCCTCTTGAGCATTTTTTGCTTTTTTTCCAGAATAACTATTGGGATTTTCTGGAAGATATTCTCTCCCATGCGTATTGTTTATAAATTTTCTAAAATCATCAATAGCATCTTTAGAAATCTGGGTTCCATCTGTTCTCATGTAGGTTATTAATCCAACCGTATCACCATCGATATCAATTCCCTGATAAAGTCTTTGAGCAATTTGCATAGTTCTTGATGCGCCAAATCCAAATTTACCTGAGGCTGTTTGTTGTAATGTTGACGTTGTGAAAGGTGCTAATGGATTTCTTTTATAAACCTTTGATGAAACATCAGTTATTTCATAAGATTTAGAATTGATTTCTTTCAAAGCATTTTCTGAATCTACTTTTTTCTTAAAAGAAAACTTCTCAATTTTTTCTTTATTAAAAAGTGAAAGTTTAGATTTAATAATTTTATTTTCTCCATTTTTAAAATCACATGAAATCGTCCAAAACTCTTGTGGTTTAAAAAGCTCAATTTCATGTTCACGCTCAGTCACCAATCTTAGAGCTACAGACTGAACTCGACCTGCAGATTTTGAACCTGGTAGCTTAGTCCATAAAATTGGTGATATATTAAATCCAACAAGATAATCCAAAGCTCTTCTTGCCATATACGCGTTTACTAAGAGGGATTCAATTTCTCTAGGATTGTTTATCCCATTAGTAACAGCTTTTTTTGTAATTTCATTAAATACAACTCTTTCAACTTTTTTTCCTTTTAAAAGCTTACGACTTTCTAAAATTTCCCTAACGTGCCAAGCAATAGCTTCTCCCTCTCTATCAGGGTCAGTTGCTAATATAATTTTTTCGGAATTTGCAGCTGCATCTGCTATTTCTTTTACATATTTTTTTGAAAAAGTATCTAGTTCCCATTCCATTTTAAAATTATTAGAAGGGTCCACAGAACCATTTTTTGAAGGTAAATCTCTAACATGACCATAACTTGCTAATACTTTGTAATTTTTACCTAAGTATTTATTTATGGTTTTTGCTTTTGCTGGACTTTCTACAACAACAAGATTCATTATTATTGTTCTTACTGTCAAAAATATAGCTATTTGTCAAATCAATAGAAAATAAGTGTTGATTTTAAAGTTTAATTTTATCCTCTGATTTATTTTTAATTCGTACTATGTTCTGTCTATGTGTATACAAAATTATAATAAAAGTTACGAACAAATAGGATGTTAACTCAAAATTATAGTTCAAGAAAGAAAATACAAAAATTATCAAAGCTGATACAATAGAAGATAAGGAAGAATATTTTGTAACTAAAGATATTATTATCCAAGAAATACAAAATATAAAACTTAGATTCAAAGATAAAACAAACAATATACCAAGGTAAGTTGCTACTCCTTTGCCTCCTTTAAATTTGAGCCACACAGGAAATATATGACCCAAAAATGCTGCTAGAGATGACAGGTATACTAAATCGGTAAAATATTCCTTTGTAAAAAGAACAGGTATAACTCCTTTCGTAATATCAAATATTAATGTAAGGCCAGCAATAAGTTTATTTCCAGTTCTTAAAACATTAGTTGCACCAATATTCTTTGAACCTATTTTTCTTAAATCTTTATTTAAAAAAAACTTAGCTAGTATTAGACCAAATGGTATTGAGCCTGATAAATATGACAAAGAGAATATTAAGATTATTTCAATTGTCACTGTAAATTAAAAACGCTTTCTCCTTTGAGGTAAGTCATTAAAACTTTTCCTTGAAGTTTCCTATTTTCAATTGCAGCATTTTTAGACTTTGATTTTAATCTTGATACATCAACTTTCCAAGGCTCATTTAGATCAAAAATACATAAATCGGCATCTGAACCTATTTTTAAAGTTCCTTTATTTACCTTAAGAATTTTTGCTGGGTTATAAGTGATAGTTTCAATAATTTTTTTCAGTGATAGAGACCCGTTATGGTAAAGTTCAAGAGCTAATGATAAGAGCGTTTCAATTCCAATCGAACCTTCAGCAGCCTGAGCAAACGGAAGTCTTTTACTTTCTTCATCTTCTGGTTTGTGATCAGAAACAATCACATCTATAAGACCTTCTTTTATCCCTTTTATTAGTGCTTTTCTATCAGCCTCTTTTCTTAATGGCGGAGAAACCTTCATAAAAGTTTTAAAATCACCTATATCGTTCTCGTTTAAAGAAAGATTATTAATAGAAACCCCAACAGAAAAATTAAGCCCTTGTTTTTTGTATTTTTTTATAACATCAACAGATTTTGCAGATGACAATTGTGATACATGATATCTACATGGATACTCCTCTAATAGTGATAAATCTCTTTCAATAATTATTTTTTCTGCAATATCGGGTATGCCTTGTAGACCAAGCCTTGTTGAAATTTCACCCTCGCTGATACATCTACCTTTAGATAATTCTTGATCTTCAGGATGTTGCATTACTAGCACATCAAGATCTGATGCATAGTTCATTATTCTAGACATTATTTCTGAGTTTTGAATAGTTTTTGTTGCATCAGTAAAACCGATAATTCCTTTTTTAGATAACAATCCAAATTCAGTCATCAATTTTCCCTCCATATTTCTTGTAAGTGTGGCGGAAGGAAATATATTTATGCCCGATTTATCTCTTCCTCTTCTTAAAATAAAATCTACCATAGATACGTTATCAATTACTGGACTGGTGTTTGGCATAGAAACTACTGATGTTACACCACCCGATAGAGCAGCATTACTCAAACTTCTAAAATTCTCCTTATATTCAAAACCAGGCTCCCCAATAAAAACTTTCATATCTACTATTCCTGGTATTAAAATTTTACCTTTTAAATCTATTTTTTCAATTTTTGTTGGAATGTTTTCCTTTTTTACATTTTTACCTAATGCTTTGATTTTACCATTATTATCTACTATCAATCCCCCAACTTCATCAATATCTTGAGATGGATCTATTATCCTTGCATTTATAAAAAATTTTTCTTTCATTATTTACAATATAATTTTAAACAAGCCATTCTCACCGCAACACCAAGTTCGACCTGTTCTTTTACCAAACTTACGTTTATATCGTCTGCAAGTTTTGTATCAATTTCTACACCTCTATTCATTGGACCAGGATGCATAATCAATGCATCTTTTTTTGCCAATTTTAATTTATCTGGTGTTAAACCAAAATATTCGTAGTATTCTCTTTTAGAGGGTAAGAATGAGCCAGTCATTCTCTCATTTTGTAATCTTAACATCATTACTATATCGCATGAGTCTAAACCCTCCTTCATATTTGTAAATCCTTTTACGCCAAGTTTATTTATAGAGCTAGGTAATAATGTCTTTGGAGCAATAACATTTACCTCAGCACCAAGCATGTTCAATAAATAAATATTTGATCGCGCAACTCTTGAATGAAGAATATCTCCGCAGATTGCAATTTTTAATCCTTCAATCTTTCCTTTTCTATTAATTATAGTTAACGCATCTAATAAAGCTTGAGTAGGATGTTCTCTCAAACCATCGCCAGCATTTATTACCGTACAATTTACTTTTTGAGATAAAAGGTTAGGTGCCCCAGAATCTTGATGCCTAACTACAATAATATCTGGATGCATTGCGTTTAAAGACATTGCTGTATCTAATATTGTTTCACCTTTTTTTAATGATGAATTGCTGACATTCATTGTCATAACATCAGCGCCTAATCTTTTTCCTGCTAACTCAAAAGAACTTTGTGTTCTAGTTGATGGTTCAAAAAATAAGTTTATTTGGGTTTTACCTCTTAATAAATCCAGTTTTTTTGATGCACTTCTATTTAATTTAATAAAGTTCTTTGCTTCGTCTAAAATCTGATTTGCTTCTTGTATTGATAGATTTTGTATACCAAGTAGATGTTTTTGGATTTTTTTAACAGCCGAAAATTTTTTTATAACCGCCATTAAAATTAACTCTATAGGCGTTTTGGCCTATATTAGCAAGTTATTTATCTTCTAATATAATCAATTGCACCTTGTAATATAAAAGACGCAGCATTTTCGTCCAATTTATCAACTTTTTTAGATACATTAATGTCTAAATTGCTTGATAAATTAAAAGCTCCTTGGGAAGACAATCTTTCGTCCCACATACTGACAGGTATTGAAACATTTTTTGATAGAAAAGTAGCAAAATCCTTAGCTGACTGAGCAGACGGACCAGTTGAACCATCCATATTAATTGGATGACCAATAATGATTCCCTTGACATTATTTTCAAGGATAATTTCCTTAATCTCATTAAGAAAATTCGAATTGTTTTTTTTAAGTATTGTTTTTAGGGGAGTTGAAACAACTTTATTCTCATCAGATATTGCTATACCAACACGATTTTTACCTGGATCAATACCTAATAATCTAGATTTTTTTCCTATTGATTTCTTAAATTCTTCAATATCTAACATGAATATGTTATATTTTACTTCACTTTCTAATCAAACTAAAACATATTTTATAGATGCCTATAGATAAAAGCCAAGTAAAAAAAGTAGCAAAATTATCCAGGATTTCTCTTGACGATAATAAGATAAACTCATTATCAAAAGATTTAGACTCAATATTAACTTTTGTAGAGAAATTAAATGAATTAGATACAAAAGAAATAAAAACGCTTAAATCTATAGCAGACAAAACTCTTGAAGCAAGAAACGATATTGTTGATGATGGAAAAATTAAAAACGATATATTAAAAAATTCACCTGAAAAGAATGAGGATTTTTTTATTGTACCAAAGGTAATAGAGTAAGATGGTTGATTTAAACAATATTTCATTAACTGAAATTGTCAAATTAGTTAAACTTAAAAAGATTTCCTCATTAGAATTAACCAATCATTATATTAAAAATATCGAAAAAGGAAAAAAACTAAATTGTTTTATTACTACTTGTTTTGATGAGACAATCAAAAATTCAAAAACTTTTGACGCAAAAAAAAATTATGATAGCTTACTTCCTGGTATACCTATTGCTGTAAAAGACTTATTTTGTACAAAAGATGTAAAAACTACTGCAGGAAGTAAAATTTTAGAAAATTTTATACCAACATATGAGTCTACTGTTACTAGTAATCTATGGAAAGAGGGAGCAATTCTACTTGGCAAACTAAATTGTGATGAATTTGCAATGGGTTCATCTAATGAAACTAGCTTTTTTGGTAATGTAATTAATCCAATTGAAAAAAATTTAGTTCCAGGTGGTTCATCTGGCGGATCTTCGAGTGCATTAGCAGCAAGCTTTACACCTGCTACAATTGGTACTGACACTGGTGGATCTATAAGACAACCCGCTTCTTTTACTGGAACTGTTGGTTTAAAACCAACTTACGGATTATGTTCTAGATGGGGAATCGTTGCATTTGCATCATCTTTAGATCAGGCCGGTCCTATGACAAAAAATGTTGAAGATTGTGCTTTGATGTTAGAGGCAATCTCTAGTTATGACAAAAAAGACTCGACTTCTATAAACAAAAAAAAAGAAAATTATTCAAAAAACTTAAACAAAAATATTAAAGGTATGAAAATTGGTATCCCAAAAGAATATCGAGTTGATAATATGCCTAAAGAAATTGACCAACTCTGGTCCAAAGGGATAGATATTTTAAAAAAATCTGGTGTAAAAATAATTGACATATCTCTTCCACATACAAAATATGCTTTGCCGACTTATTATATAGTAGCTCCTGCTGAGGCTTCTTCAAATCTAGCACGCTATGATGGAGTAAAATTTGGGTATCGATCCAACAAGGGAAAAAATTTACTAGAAATGTATGAAAACACCAGAGGAGAAGGTTTTGGAGATGAAGTAAAAAGAAGGGTTCTTATCGGTACATATGTTCTATCATCAGGTTATTATGATGCGTATTACTTAAAAGCTCAGAAGGTAAGGAAATTAATTAAAAAAGACTTTGATAATAGTTTTAGAAAAGTTGACGCAATTTTAACACCATCTACACCTAGCTCGGCTTTTAAAATTGGAGAAAAAACTAGTGATCCAATATCTATGTATCTTAATGACATATTTACTGTACCTGTAAATTTAGCAGGTCTTCCAGCTATATCTTTACCTGCTGGTCAAGACAGTAAGGGTAGACCACTAGGACTTCAACTAATATCTAACTCACTTGATGAACAAAGAATGCTAAATATTGCATTTGCGATAGAAAGTGAAATTAGTTTTAAGCAAAATTTAAATAGATGGTGGGAGTAATTTATGTCTAAAGAAAAGTTTAATTATTTTATTAAAACTGAAAAAAATAATTGGGAAGTAATAATCGGTCTTGAGGTACATGCACAAGTTATATCAAATTCTAAATTATTTTCTGGATCATCAACAAAGTTTGGAGGGCAACCAAATACACAAGTAAGTTTGGTTGACTCAGCCTTTCCAGGCATGCTTCCAGTAATAAATAAATATTGTATAGAGCAAGCTATTAAAACCGGACTGGGATTAAATGCAAAAATAAATCTACTCTCAATATTTGATAGGAAAAATTACTTTTACGCTGACTTACCAGCAGGATACCAAATATCACAGTATAAGAATCCAATTGTCGGTGAGGGTTCAGTTACACTTGATATGCCATATGGGACAAAAGTTGTGGGTATCGAAAGATTACATTTAGAGCAGGATGCTGGCAAAAGTATTCATGATTTGAGTCCAGACAACACTTATGTTGATTTAAATAGATCTGGCGTTGCCTTAATGGAAATAGTAAGTAAGCCAGATTTAAGATCGCCTGAAGAAGTCAATTCTTATGTAAAAAAATTGAGAACCATAATGAGGTATCTAGGCACTTGTGATGGAAACATGCAAGAGGGATCATTAAGAGCTGACGTAAATGTCTCAGTAAGAAAAAAAGGTGAGAAAAAACTTGGTACGCGGTGTGAAATAAAAAATGTCAATTCAATTAGATTTATGGAAATGGCAATAGAGTCAGAAGCAAATAGACAAGTAGAAATACTTGAGTCGGGCAAAAAAATTGATCAAGAAACTAGACTTTTTGACACAAAAAAAAATGAAACCAGATCTATGAGATCTAAAGAAGAAGCACATGACTATAGGTATTTTCCTGATCCTGATTTATTACCATTAGAAATAGAACAATCTTTTGTTGATAATTTAAAAAAAAATTTACCAGAACTTCCTGATCAAAAAAAAGATAGATTTATAAAAGATTTCAAATTAAGCTCTTATGAAGCAAATGTACTAGTATCAGATAATAATATTTCACAATATTTTGAAGATGTTATAAAAAATTCAGATATAAAACTTGCAAAAAATTGGATTATTGTTGAGCTTTTTGCTGTCTTAAATAAAAAAAATCTTGATATAAAAAACTCCCCTGTTTCGTCAAATAACTTAGCAAAATTAATAAATTCAATTAGCTCCGGTGAAATATCTGGAAAAATTGCAAAACAAGTATTTGAATTAATGGTTAATACAGGTGATGATCCTTCAAAAATTATTAAAGAAAAGGGACTAAAACAACAAAGTGATCCTAACGAGTTAGAAAAAATAGTTAAAATAGTTTTAGATAAAAATACTGATAAAGTTCAACAATTTAAATCTGGTAAGGAAAAATTATACGGCTTTTTTGTCGGAGAAATTATGAAAGCCTCTTCTGGTAAAGCTAATCCTAAACTAGTCAATGATATTTTAAAAAAAGAATTAAAAAAATGAATATACATGGAATAGGTACTGATATTGTTAATATAAAAAGAATTAAAGACGCGATTAATAAAAATAAAAATTTCAAAAAAAGAATTTTTACCTCTTTTGAAATCAAAGCATGTGAAAAAAGAGTAAATAAGATTAATTGTTTTGCTAAAAGATTTGCTGCTAAAGAAGCATTATTTAAAGCTCTTGGTATTCCCAACAGACTCCAATTTAATGATGTTGAAATTAAAAATAATCGTACAGGTCTTCCAAGCTTTCATATAAAAGGTAGTTCATTAAAAAATTTAAAAAAAATATTTAAAAATAAAAAATTTAAAATTCATTTATCACTCTCTGATGATGAACCTTGGGCTGTTGCAACTGCTATAATATTTACTAATAAGTGAATTATGTTAAATAAAATATTTGATAATCTGAAAACTTTACTAATAGCTTTATTTATTGCGGTCCTAATAAGATCGCTTTTTTTTCAACCATTTTATATTCCTTCATCATCTATGGAACCTACATTATTAGTTGGGGATAGAATCTTTGTTTCTAAATACACTTATGGCTACAGCAAACACTCTTTTCCTTTTAGTCCACCTATAATTAAAAATAGAATATTTTATACAAAACCCACTTATGGTGATCTTGTTGTATTTAAAACACCTTCCGACAACAGAACTGACTTTATTAAAAGACTCATAGGTTTGCCAGGAGACGAGATTCAATTTAAAGAAGGAAATTTGTTAGTAAACAATGAAATTATTTTAAAAAAGAAAAAACAAAATAGGAATGATATTAGATGTGCAAGTAATGAAATAGAGGTTTCTGAATTTGTAGAAGAGCTTAACCCAAAAATAAATTATAGTGTAGTTTATAAAACTTCAGGAAGCATGATTAACACTGATGTTTATAAAGTTCCTGAAGAACATTTTTTCTTTTTAGGTGATAATAGAGATTGTTCAAGTGACAGTAGATTTTTAAGCAACGTAGGTTACGTTCACAAAAATAATTTAGTTGGAAAAGCTAGGATAATTTTTTTTTCAAATGATACTAAAATTGGTAGTGTACTTAAATTTTGGAACTGGGATAAATCTTTAAGAACTAAAAGATTTTTTAAAATTATAAAATGATTAACAATTTAAAAAATATAGAAAAAATTATAAACCTCAAATTTAATGATAAAGAGTTGCTTTCAAAAAGCTTTATACACAAAAGTTACAACAAAGAAATTAATAACGAAAAATTAGAGTTTTTAGGTGATAGAGTTATAGGTCTAATAATATCAAAAAAATTATTAAATTTATATCCAAATGAAAAAGAAGGCATTATAGACAAAAAATTTGCAAGCTTAGTAAATAAAAAAACATGTGCGAAAGTTTTTAGATCATTAAATTTAAAAAAATTTATTAAAACAGGAAATTCTTTTAAAACAATACGCTCAGCTGATGAAAGATTATTAAGTGATACATGCGAAGCATTAATCGGAGCTGTTTACTTAGACCAAGGTTTTGTTAACACTGAAAAATTTGTACTCAATATTTGGAGACACTTTATTAAAGATTCAAAAATAATTGAATTAGACCCCAAAACAAAAATACAGGAATTTTCATTAAAAAAATTCAAAAAACTACCAATTTATAAAACTATTAAAAAAACTGGGCCAAATCATAACCCGTTTTTTCAGGTTAGTGTTCAAATAGAGAATTCCAAAAAATATATAGGTCAAGGAAATTCAAAAAAAAATGCTGAACAAAATGCAGCTCTTAAGTTAATAAGAAATTTAAATATTTAGTATATATGAATTGGGAAAGTGAAGGTTTTATTTTATCAAAAAGAAAATTTAGAGAGAATGCAATTATTCTTGAGGTTTTTACAACAGACTTTGGTAAAGTGAGTGGAATAGTTTATGGCGGCACTTCAAGAAAAGTCAAAAATTATTTGCAATTAATAAACAAAATTTATGTTAATTATACATTCAAAACAGAAAACAGAATCGGTTATTTTAAAACCGAATTAATCGAGGCAATATCCCCAAAGTATTTCAATAATAAAAATAAAATTCTTTGCTTAAATTCAATTGTATCAATTTTAAAAATTTTGTTACCTGAAAATCAAAAACTAAATAATATTTACATTTCTTTAGATAAGTTTTTGAAAAATTTAAATAATGAAAATTGGTTTGTAAACTATTTGAATTGGGAACTAAATTTAATTTCTAATTTAGGTTTTGGTTTTGATAGTAATAAACTAAATAAAAATCCTGATAAAAAAAACTTTAATATAGAAATTGACAATATCGAGTACAAAATACCTGCTTTTTTATTATCAAAAAGTTATTCTAAAGTTACTTTTCATGAAATCTCCGAAGGTCTAATATTTTGTAGAAGATTAATGGAAAATAAGTTTTTTATTCCCAATAATATAAAATTTCCTCAATCAAGAAGAATGTTTGAAAATAAATTTTATATAGCTAATTAGATAACTTTTTGGCTATATCTAAAGCAAAATAAGTAACTATTGCTGATGCTCCGGACCTTTTAAATGAAATTAGGCTTTCAATTACTGCTTCTTTGTCTAACAGACCTTTGCCAATAGCGTTTTTTATCATGCTGTATTCACCTGACACTTGATAAACAAAAACTGGAATTTTAAAATTATCTTTTATAGATTGAATTACATCTAGATATGGTAATCCAGGTTTCACCATAACAAAATCTGCGCCTTCTTTAATATCTAATGCTACCTCACGAATAGCTTCATTAGAATTTCTATAGTCCATTTGATAGGTTTTCTTATTGATTTTATTTTTTTGACTTGATCCAATTGCATTTCTAAATGGACCATAAAAACTCGATGCATATTTTGCGGAATATGATAACAACTGTACATCTTTTAAATTATTTTTATCAAGAGCTTTTCTTATAACACCAATTCTTCCATCCATCATGTCAGATGGAGCTATAACATCACAGCCCATCTGAGCCTGAAGAACGGCTTGTTTAGATAGAATTTCTAAAGTTTCATCATT
>CACHBR010000002.1:0-137500 GCA_902578115.1 uncultured Pelagibacteraceae bacterium
AAGTGGTAAATGAAGGCGATGAAAATGGTGCAAAAGAAGTTATGCACGATGATTTTAAATTTCTTATGCATGCATCTGGAAAAACATTGTCTAAAGACGATGTAGTTAAATGGGTTGGCATGAAAGATGTCAAACTCGATAAAGAAAGAATTCTATTTGAAAACAACGAAGTAGGATTCATGCACGCTATTGCAAGTTTTGCAGATGGTAATAAAGAAGCGGTTATGTCTTATTATAAGTTTAAAGATGGAAAAATAGTACATCAAGAAACTGGTGCAACTAAGTTACCTAAATAAAGAAAGAAGAAAATGTGGAAGGCTCGAGTATTTACTTTATATCCTGAAATATTTCCTGGACCATTAAGCAAGGGTCTTTACGGAAAAGCTTTACAAAAAAAAATTTGGGATTTAGAAGTTATTGATATTCGAGACTCCGCTGAAGATAAACATAAGACAGTAGACGACACACCTTTTGGAGGAGGTAGTGGAATGTTATTGAAACCAAATGTTTTAGGAAAATCTTTAGACAGTAGATTAAAAAAGAATGAGAGAGTTTTTTATCTTTCTCCAAAAGGTAAAAAGTTTGACCAAAAATTTGCAAAAGATCTCACTAAAGAGAAAACAATAAATTTAATTTGTGGCCATTTTGAAGGAATTGATGCACGTATTTTGAGCACAAGAAATATTGAGGAAATTAGTATTGGTGATTACGTTTTGTCTGGAGGTGAGTCCGCATCATTTGTTGTTCTAGACTCTGTTTTAAGATTACTTCCAGGTGTTCTAGGTAATGAAAAATCTAAAGACGATGAAACCTTTGAAAATGGTTTACTGGAATATCCTCAATATACAAAACCTCAAATTTGGGAAAAAAAAAGCGTTCCAGAAGTACTATTATCAGGAGATCATGCAAAAATTAAGGACTGGCGTTTATCACAATCTAAGGATATAACACGTCGCCAGAGACCAGATCTTTGGGAAAAATATTTAAATAATAAAAAAAATGAAAAATATTGAAGATATAAATAAAGCAAATTTACAAAAACTAATTGCTGGAAAAAAAATTCCTGAATTTTTTCCTGGGGACACAATTAGAGTCGGGGTAAGAATTGTAGAAGGCAAAAGAGAAAGAGTTCAAAATTTCGAAGGCGTTTGCATTGCAAAAAAAAATAGAGATATAAACTCCTCTTTTAAGGTAAGGAAGATTTCCTTTGGCGAAGGTGTAGAGAGGACTTTTGCTCTATATAGCCCCGTAATTAGCTCAATTAAAGTTATCAGATCTGGTAAAGTTAGAAGAGCAAAACTTTACTATTTAAGAGATAGAAAAGGTAAATCTGCCAGAATTGCAGAAAAAATGAAAAAAAATATTGGTATTGAAGTTGAGGTTAAAAGTGAAGTTGAAATTAAAACAAATGAAAGTTCATCGTCCGATAGCTCAAAAATAAGCTCTAATGAATCAAAAAAAGATATACCTAATCAGCCTAAAAAAGAAACTGATAAAAAAGAAAATAAAAAACCAGAAAACTTAAAAAAATAATTCTAATGCCAAAAACTTTATACGATAAAATTTGGGATGATCATCTTGTCTTTAAACAAGATGACGGTACTTCACTGTTATATGTGGATAGACATTTAGTACATGAAGTAACTAGCCCACAAGCTTTTGAAGGACTTAGATTAAATAAAAGAAAAGTAAGAAAACCTAATTTTACTTTGGCAGTAGCTGACCATAACGTACCTACAACTGATAGAACAAAAGGTATTAACGACCAACAATCAAAAATTCAAGTTGATACACTTAGAAAAAATTGTAAAGAATTTGGAGTTCCTTTATTTGATATGAATGATAAGAGACAAGGTATTGTTCACATTATTGGACCTGAACAAGGTTTTACTCAACCAGGAACAATTATTGTTTGTGGCGACAGCCATACTGCTACCCATGGAGCTTTTGGTGCACTTGCTTTTGGAATAGGAACGTCTGAGGTTGAACATGTTTTAGCTACTCAAACTCTATTACAAAAAAAATCTAAAAATTTTTTACTTAAGGTAAATGGAAAAATACCATTAGGGGTAACTGCTAAAGATGTTATTTTAAAAATCATTGGTACTATAGGAACAGCTGGAGGAACTGGTTTTGTTATTGAGTATTCTGGAGATGTTATTAGAAACTTTAGCATGGAAGAGAGAATGACTGTTTGCAACATGACTATTGAAGGGGGGGCTAGAGCAGGATTGATACAACCTGATGAGAAGACTTTCAAATACTTAGAGAACAGACCTTTGTCCCCAAAAAAAGATAATTGGAATAAAGCTTTAGATTATTGGAACAATTTAAAATCTGATAACGATTGTAAATTTGATAAAGTAATAGTTCTAAATGGCGATGAAGTTGTTCCACAAGTTACTTGGGGTACATCTCCACAAGATGTTGTTCCAGTTAATGGATCAGTTCCGGATCCAAAAAAAGAAAAAGATAATGACAGACGTGTGGCTATGGAAAGATCATTAGATTATATGGGCTTAAAACCGAATACAAAAATGACAGACATTAAAATTGACAAAGTTTTTATTGGAAGCTGCACTAATGGAAGAATTCAGGACTTAAGAGAAGCAGCTAAACTTCTTAAGGATAAAAAAATAGCAGGACATGTAAATGCTATGGTTGTTCCAGGATCGGGTCTTGTAAAAATTCAAGCTGAACAAGAAGGTTTAGATAAAGTATTTAAAGACTCCGGTTTTGAGTGGAGAGAACCAGGTTGTTCAATGTGTCTTGGTATGAATGAAGATCAGTTGAAACCAAGAGAAAGATGTGCATCAACATCAAATAGAAATTTTGAAGGAAGACAAGGTCGTGGTGGAAGGACACATTTAGTAAGTCCAGCTATGGCAGCAGTAGCCGCCATTGAAGGGCATTTATCAGATGTGAGAAAATTTAATAATTAGTATGGAAAAATTTACAAAAATAAAAAGTATACCGGCTCATATTCCTTTAATGAATATAGATACTGACAAAATTATTCCCAAACAATTTTTAAAAACAATTAAAAGATCAGGTTTGGGCGAAAGCTTATTTTATGAAATGAGGTTTGATGAAAAAGGAAATCCAATAAAAGGTTTCATTTTAGATCAGGAACCATTTAATAATTCAAAAATCTTAATAACAGGAAAAAATTTTGGTTGTGGTTCATCAAGAGAACATGCACCATGGGCTTTATTGGATTTTGGAATTAGAGTTATCGTCAGTGAAAGTTTTGCTGATATTTTTTACAACAATTGTTTTAAAAATGGAATACTTCCAATTGTTGCAAATGATGAAATTATAAATGAGCTTAAAGACTATTGCGAGAGAAAAGAAAGTATTGAAGTTAAGCTTCAAGAACAAGAAATTATCTATGGAAATAAAACTTTTAAATTTCAATTAGACCCATTCAAAAAGAAGTGTTTGTTAGAAGGATTGGACGACATAGCTTTGTCTTTGAAAAAAACTAAAAATATTGAAAGTTTTGAGAATAAAATGTCTCAAAGTAGACCCTGGTTATAAATGGCAACAAATCAAAAAAAAATATTTCTTTTACCTGGTGATGGTATTGGTCCGGAGGTAGTTGGAGAAACCAAAAAAGTTATTGATTGGTTTAATAAAAAAAAATCTCTAGATTTTAAAATTGACCAAGATCTTATTGGTGGAGCTGCAATAGATAAACATGGCGTTCCTATAACTGATGAAGTATTTTATAAAGCTTTAGAGAGCGATGCAGTAATAGTTGGAGCATGCGGTGGACCACAGTACGATAAATTAGAGTTTTCAAAAAAACCTGAAAGAGCTCTTTTAAAATTAAGAAAAGAATTAAAGTTATTTGCAAATTTAAGACCAGCCATTTGCTTTAAACAACTAGTAGATTCTTCAACATTAAAACCAGAAATAGTTTCAGGTCTCGATATTTTAATTGTAAGAGAATTAACAGGAGGCATATATTTTGGTGAGCCGAGAGGTGTGAAACCAATAGAAAATGGTGAACGAAGAGGAGTTAATACACACGTTTATACAACAAAGGAAATAAAAAGAATTGCCAAAGTAGCTTTTGAACTGGCTGCTAAAAGAAATAACAAAGTAACATCTTGTGAAAAATCAAATGTTATGGAGGCAGGTGTTCTATGGAGAGAGGAAGTTCAGTCTTTAAAGGATAAAGATTATAAAAAAATTGAGCTTAATCATATGTTGGCAGATAACTGTGCAATGCAATTATTGAGAAATCCAAAACAGTTTGATGTTATTTTAGCGGATAATTTATTTGGAGATATGTTATCTGATGAAGCTGCAATGCTAACAGGTTCACTAGGTTTGCTACCATCTGCATCATTAGGTGATAAAGATAAAAATGGAAGAACGAGATCTTTATATGAACCTGTCCATGGTTCAGCGCCAGATATTGCTGGTAAAAAT
Source organism: uncultured Pelagibacteraceae bacterium (assembly GCA_902578115.1). Taxonomy (GTDB): domain Bacteria; phylum Pseudomonadota; class Alphaproteobacteria; order Pelagibacterales; family Pelagibacteraceae; genus Anoxypelagibacter. The sequence goes on from CACHBR010000002.1 coordinate 4,441, forward strand.
ATATCAAACCCTATCGCAACAATATTAAGTTTCTCAATGGCGTTGAAATATTCTTTAGGAATGCAAAAAGAGTCTACAATGTTAGATAAGGCTGTTGAAAAAACACTGGAAGACGGTTTAAGAACTCCGGATATAATGTCAAAAGGGAAGAAAAAGGTATCAACCTCAGAGATGGGTGATGCAATTATATCAAATTTAAATTAAAATACTTTCTAATGAATTTAGCTATAATTGGTGCCACCGGCAATGTCGGAAGAAAAACTATTGAGATTTTAGAAAAATCTAAAATTGAAATATCTAATTTATTCTTAGTAGCTTCTTCAAAAAGTGCAGGAAAAAAAATTAAATTTAAAGGAAAAGAGATAGAGATTCAAGATCTTGAAAAATATGATTTTTCAAATGCTAAAATAACTTTCTTTGCAGCTGGAAGTAAAATAGCAGAGCAATGGGCTACAAAAGCAAGCAAAAAAACTATAGTAATTGATAATTCTAAATTTTTTAGGATGGATAATGATGTTCCATTAATAGTACCAGAGGTTAATTTAGATCAATTACAGAATTACAAAAAAAAGAACATTATTGCTAATGCAAACTGCTCTACTATACAAATGGTTGTTGCTTTAAAACCTTTACATGATCATTTTAACATTAAAAGAGTTATAGTTTCCACTTATCAATCAGTATCCGGTGCCGGGAAAGCTCCTATGGATGAGTTAATAACTCAATCAAAGGATTTTCTAGAAGGAAAAAAAATTTCATCAAAAAATTTCACAAAGCAAATTGCATTTAATTTGATACCTCATATCGATGAATTTATTGATGAAGGCTATACAAAAGAAGAGTGGAAAATGATTAATGAAACAAAAAAAATTCTTGATTCAAAAATTAAAGTATCCGCAACTTGTGTTAGGGTTCCTGTGATGGTTTCTCATTCAGAGTCTCTCAACGTAGAATTTGAAAAGCCTTTTGATATTAAAAGTATTAAAAATATTTTAAATCAATCTAATGGTTGTAAAGTTATAGACGAAAGAAAAGATGGAGGTTACATAACGCCACTTGAAGCTGAAAACAGTTATTTAACTTTTATTTCTAGGATACGAAAAGACAGTTCAAATAATAAAGCAATTAATATGTGGGTCGTTTCTGACAATTTACTTAAAGGGGCTGCATTGAATACAGTACAGATTGCAGAGCAATTAATTAAAAAAAATGTCTAATAAAAATAATCCATTATCTCCTCATCTACAGGTTTATAAATGGCATATATCATCTCTTTTATCTATCTCACATAGAATAGTTGGGATAATCAATTTTATTTTTATTATTTTAATTTCTTCAATATTAATTTTTTTAGGAACAGACATCCAAATCTTTCAAGTTTTTTCGAAATCTTTAATAGGAAAGTTTTTAATAATTAGTTTATGTTGGTCATTTAGTTTTCAAATTTTAAATGAGATTCGTCATTTGGCATGGGATATGGGATATGGTTTTGATCTAAAGATATCACGAATTACAGGGATACTTACTATAATTGGATCATTCGTTTTAACAATTTTGTTTTACTTAATAGGAATAAATTTATTTTAAATGATTAAAGCAGCAAAAAAATGGTTAACAATTAAAGTTACGTCGGGAATTCTAATTCCTTTTCTGATTTGGTTTATTATAAATTTAGTAGCAATATTAGATGCTAATAATTCTCAATTTGTTTTATTCTTGGAAAGTTTTTCAACTAAAATAATTTTTACATTATTCTTAATATTTGCATCAATTTTTTATACATTAACAATAAGTGAGGTTTTTGAAGATTATATAAGCAATTTTAAACTCAAAAATGCCGCAAATAGATTACTTGTTTTTTTTAGTATAATAGTCACATTTATATTAATTATTTTTTTATTTAAAACTTAAATTATGAAAACATACAAAATTATAGATCACGAATATGATGTTGTAGTCCTTGGAGCAGGTGGTTCAGGATTAAGAGCTGCTGTGGGGCTCTCAGAAGCTGGTCTTAAAACCGCATGTATATCAAAAGTTTTTCCAACAAGAAGTCATACGTCAGCTGCACAAGGTGGAATTTCAGCAGCTTTAGGAAATATGGGTGAAGATGATTGGAGATGGCATATGTACGATACAGTTAAAGGATCTGATTGGTTAGGTGATCAAGATGCAATCGAGCATTTATGTAAAGAAGCTCCTAAAGCTGTAATTGAATTAGAAAAATACGGTGTTCCATTTAGTAGAACAAAAGAGGGAAAAATTTACCAGAGAGCATTTGGTGGAATGACAAAAAATTATGGTAACGAGTCTGTTCAAAGAACTTGTGCAGCAGCAGATAGAACTGGTCATGCAATACTTCACACTTTATACGGTCAAGCTTTAAAACATAATACAGAATTTTTTATAGAATACTTTGCTTTAGATCTTTTAATGAAAGATGGTCAGTGTAAAGGTTTGATCGCTTGGAATTTAAATGATGGAACAATACATAGATTTAGATCACATATAACTATTATAGCTACAGGCGGTTACGGTAAAGTTTATTACACAGCTACTTCAGCCCACACATGTACTGGAGATGGAAATGGTATGGCACTAAGAGCAGGATTACCATTACAGGACATGGAATTTGTTCAATTTCATCCAACTGGAATTTATGGAGTAGGTACTCTTATTTCAGAAGGTGTTAGAGGAGAAGGTGGTTATCTTTTAAACTCCAAGGGTGAGAGATTTATGGAAAAATACGCACCCAAAGCTAAAGATTTAGCTTCAAGAGATGTTGTAAGTAGATCTATAGCAGTTGAAATTAATGAAGGTAGAGGAGTTGGTAAAAATAAAGATTATGTCAATTTACACTTAGCCCATCTTGATCCAAAAGTAATAGAGGAAAGATTGCCTGGAATTGCAGAGTCAGCAAAAACATTTTGTGAAGTTGATGTAAGAAAAGATCCAATACCAGTAGTTCCAACTGTACATTATAATATGGGTGGGATACCAACTAATTATAAAGCTGAAGTTTTAACATTAAATGGAAAAGAATCTACAGTTCCTGGTTTAATGGCTATAGGAGAAGCAGCTTGTGTTTCAGTCCATGGTGCAAATAGATTAGGTTCAAACTCATTAATTGATTTAGTAGTTTTTGGAAAATCAGCAGCAAATAGAGCTGCCGAGCTTGTTAAACCTGGAACACCTCACGAAGAAATTTCACAGAGCGAAACAGATAAATGTCTAGATAGATTTGACAAACTTCGTAACGCTTCAGGTGGAACAAAAACTTCAGAACTAAGATTATCTATGCAAAGAACTATGCAATCAAAATGTGCGGTTTTTAGAACTGAAAAAACACTAAAAGAAGGAATGGACCAAATCAGAAAACCTTTTGAAGGAATGTCTGATATTTCAGTTTCAGATAAGTCTTTATTATTTAATACCGATCTTGTTGAAACTTTAGAATTTGATAATCTTATTAGACAGGCAATGACAACAATAGACTCGGCTTATCATAGAAAAGAAAGTAGAGGAGCTCATGCAAGAGAAGACTACAAAACTAGAGATGATAAGAAATATATGACACATACTTTAGCTTGGCAAAAGGGAAATGAAGTTAAAGTAGCTTATAGACCTGTTCATGCGAAAACATTAACAAACGATGTGCAATACTTTCCGCCTAGAGAAAGAGTATATTAATGGTTCAATTTAGCCTTCCGCAAAACTCTAAAATTTTGAAAGGCAAATACCACAAAGATAAAACTGGATCAAACAATTTAAAAAAAGTTAATGTTTATAGATGGAGCCCATCTAGCAACGACAATCCTAGAATCGATACTTTTGAAGTAGATCTTAATGAGTGTGGGCCCAAAGTATTAGACGTTCTCTTTAAAATTAAAAATGAAATTGATCCTACTTTAACTTTTAGAAGATCTTGTGCACACGGTGTATGTGGTTCATGTGCAATGAATGTTGATGGAGTAAACACTTTGTCTTGTATTAAGTCTCACTCAGATATTAAGGGTGAATTAAATATTTATCCATTACCTCATTTGAAAGTAATTAAGGATTTAGTTGGTGATTTAACTACATTATATAAACAATATGAGTCTGTGGAACCTTGGCTCAAGTCTAAAGTAGGAGAAAAAACATCTACAGAAATTAAACAGTCTCAAGAAGATAGAGCAAAACTTGATGGATATTATGAGTGTATACTTTGTGCATGTTGCTCAACTTCATGCCCAAGTTATTGGTGGAATGGAGATAAATATTTAGGACCGGCAGTATTATTACAGGCATATCGTTGGATAACAGATAGTAGAGATGAGGAAAGAAAAGAACGATTAAAAAAAGTTGCAGATGAGCTAAAACTTTATAGATGTCATACTATTATGAATTGCACAAATTCTTGTCCAAAAGGTTTAAATCCTGCAAAAGCAATTGGATCTATTAAAAAAATGCTTGCATCAAGCTGAAAGCTTAATTAATCATTAATAACAAAATGAATTCAATTGAGCATTTTATCAACGGTAAAACTGTAAAAGGTTCATCCAAAAGAACAGCAAAAGTATTTAACCCAGCTACAGGCGAGGTAAGTTCTAATGTAAATTTAGCAAACACTAATGATTTAAATAAAGCTGTGGATTCAGCAAACAAAGCCTTTACTAGTTGGTCTCAAAAAACTCCTTTATTCCGAGCTAGAGTCCTTTTTAAATTTAAAGAACTGATCGAAAAAAATTATGATGAGCTTACAAAAATTATTGTTTCTGAGCATGGAAAAGTTTATGAAGATGCTAAAGGTTCTTTAACGAGAGGCTTAGAAGTAGTAGAATTTGCTTGCGGCATCCCACAATTACTTAAAGGTGAATTTACAGAAAATGTTGGTACAAATGTTGACAGTTGGTCTATGAGACAACCTCTTGGAGTTTGCGCAGGTATTACACCTTTTAATTTTCCAGCAATGGTACCCATGTGGATGTTTCCTATAGCAATAGCTTGTGGAAACACTTTTGTGCTGAAACCATCTGAGAAAGATCCATCTTGTTCAATGAAACTAGCAGAATTATTTTTAGAAGCCGGCCTACCTCCTGGTGTTTTTAATGTTGTAAATGGAGATAAAGAGGCTGTTGATGCGATTATTAATAACAAAGATATTTCTGCAGTAAGTTTCGTTGGTTCAACTCCTATAGCTAAATATATTTATGAAAATTGTGCAAAAAATGAGAAGAGAGTCCAAGCATTAGGAGGTGCAAAAAATCATTGTGTCGTAATGCCAGATTGTGATTTAGAGCAAGCAGTAAATGGTTTGATGGGTGCAGCCTATGGATCTGCTGGTGAAAGGTGTATGGCACAATCAGTTGCTGTAGCTGTTGGGAAAATTGCTGACCCCTTAGTAAAAAGTTTATCCAAAAAAGTTGAGTCTCTTAAGATTGGTCCAGGGTTAGATAAGAAATCTCAAATGGGACCATTGGTTACTAAGGAGCATTTAGAAAAAGTGAAAGGCTATGTAGATATTGGAGTCAAAGAAGGAGCAAAGCTTGTAGTAGATGGTAGAAATTTAAAACTCCAGGGTTACGAAAATGGTTTTTATATGGGAGGATGTTTATTTGATAATGTTAAAAAAAATATGAGGATTTATAAAGAGGAAATTTTTGGTCCTGTACTTTCTGTTGTTAGAGCAAAAGATTACAGTGAAGCATTATCTTTAGTTAACGATCATGAATTTGGAAATGGCACAAGTATATTCACAAGAGATGGAGACACAGGGAGATCATTTGCCAGTAATGTAAAAATTGGAATGGTTGGTATAAACATACCAATACCAGTTCCAATGGCTTTCCATAGTTTTGGTGGATGGAAAAGATCCTTATTTGGAGATCAAAGCATTCATGGACCTGAAGGTGTTAGGTTCTACACAAAATTAAAAACAATTACGTCTAGATGGCCATCAGGAATTAAATCAGACCCAGAATTTGTGATGCCTACAATGAAATAAAAATGACAAAAAAAATATCGTTAATCGGAGCTGGTCAAATTGGTGGAACATTAGCGCACTTAATTGCAATAAAAGAACTTGGAGATATTGTCCTTTTTGATGTTGCTGAAGGATTAGCAAAAGGCAAAGCCTTAGACATTGCCCAATCTTCAGGTGTAACTGGTTTTAATGTAAATATATCAGGTACAAATGATTATGAAGATACAAAAAATTCTGATGTAATTATAATAACAGCTGGTGTTCCAAGAAAACCTGGAATGTCTAGAGATGACTTGCTTGGGACTAATCTTAAAATAATCAAACAGGTATCAGATGGAATAAAGAATACATCTCCCAAAGCTTTTGTTATTTGTATAACGAACCCTCTGGATGTAATTGTAATGGCTCTGCAGAAATATTCTGGACTACCCTCTAATAAAGTTGTTGGTATGGCAGGAATTTTGGATTCCTCACGATTTAAATATTTTTTATCTAAGGAATTAAATGAACCTATTAAAAATATAGAGTCTTTAGTTCTCGGTGGTCATGGAGATACAATGGTGCCCATGCCTAAAAAGACAAAAATTAAAAATAAAACACTAATCGATTTAATAAATGAGAAAAAAATTTCAAAAGATAAATTAGATAGCATTATAAATAGAACTAGAAAAGGTGGAGCTGAAATTGTGAAATTATTAGAAAAAGGCTCTGCTTTTTATGCACCAGCTGCGTCAGGTGTTGAAATGGCTGAGTCTTATTTAAAAGATTTAAAGAAAACATTGCCATGCGCAGCTTTTTTAAATGGAGAGTATGGTTATAAAAATATTTATGCTGGGGTTCCAGTTGTAATTGGTAAAAATGGTGTAGAAAAAATTGTAGAAATGGATCTCGAAAGTACTGAAAAGTCAAACTTCGATATTTCAATAAAGGCTGTTAAAGAATTATGCGAGTCAGCTGCAAAAATTGACCCAACTTTGTCTTAAAAATATGAGTGGTAAATAACTGTATGAATATTCATGAACACCAAGCAAAAGATATTTTAAAAGATTTTGGAGCTCCCACAACAGAAGGAGTAATTATATTTAATTCTGAGGGTATTATTGATAAGATTAAAGATCTTAATACTGACCAATTGGTTTTAAAAGCTCAAATACATGCTGGTGGAAGAGGAAAAGCCGGAGGGGTAAAATTAGTAAAAAAAAAAGATATAGTAGATGAAGCAAAAAAGCTATTTGGAAAAGTTTTAGTAACACCACAAACAGGCCCTGATGGACGAGTAGTAAAGAGAATATACATTCAAAAAGCTTATGATATAAAAAAAGAATTATACTTATCATGTCTTGTAGATAGACAAAGTTCTAAGATTGCTTTCATAAGTAGCACTGAGGGCGGTGTTGACATAGAAGCAGTTGCAAAAAAAACCCCTGAAAAAATTATTACAACAAAAGTAGATTTAAAACAGAATTTAAGTCCTGAAGAAATTAAAAATATATTACAAATTTACCAATTAGACAAAAACCAAATGAACAGCGCAATAAAATTAGTGAATGCAATGTATAGCGCATTAATTAAAAAAGATGCATCCTTAATTGAAATAAATCCATTAGTAATAACAAATAATAACGAAATATTATGCTTAGATGCAAAAATGAATTTTGATGATAATGCGATTTTTAAGCATCCAGAAATATTAGAACTTAGAGATTTGAATGAGGAAGATGCATATGAAATAGAAGCCAGTAAGCATGATTTAGCTTATATTAAATTAGATGGATCTATTGGGTGTATGGTCAACGGTGCAGGATTAGCAATGGCAACTATGGATATAATAAAACTTTATGGGGAGGAGCCCGCAAATTTTTTAGATGTTGGCGGGGGGGCAAGTAAAGAAAAAGTTACTGCTGCTTTTAAAATTTTACTAGCAGATAAAAACGTTAAAGGTGTATTGATTAATATATTTGGCGGAATTATGCAGTGTGATGTACTCGCACAAGGAGTTGTAGATGCAGCGAAAGATGTAAAATTAAATGTTCCTCTTGTGGTACGATTAGCTGGTACTAATTTCAAAAAAGGTAAAAAAATTCTTGATGAGTCTAATTTAAAAATCTTATCAGCTGATAATCTAAATGATGCTGCAAAAAAAATTGTAGAGGCTATTAAATAAATAATGTCTATTTTGGTTAGCAAAAGCACAAAAGTAATTTGTCAGGGATTTACAGGTAAACATGGAACATTTCATTCTGAACAAGCAATAAAATATGGAACACAATTAGTCGGTGGTGTAACGCCGAAAAAAGGAGGTCAGAAGCATTTGAGTTTGCCAGTTTTTGATACTGTAAAAGATGCCAAAAAAACAACTGGGGCAACAGCCACAATGATATATGTGCCAGCTAAATTTACAGCAGCTGCAATTATCGAGGCAATAGATGCACAAATAGAGCTAATAGTTTGCATTACTGAAGGTGTACCAGTTTTAGATATGATAAATGTTAAAAACCACCTCAAAAAAAGTAAAAGCAGATTAATTGGTCCTAATTGTCCGGGAATTATAACTCCCGGAGAATGTAAGATTGGAATTATGCCTGGCGAAATTCATAAAAAGGGGAATGTTGGAATTGTATCAAGGTCAGGAACTTTAACATACGAGGCTGTTGCTCAAACTACTGAAAATGGTTTGGGACAGTCTACTTGTATTGGAATTGGGGGTGACCCTATTAACGGAACAAACTTCATAGATTGTCTTGATTTATTTTTTAAGGATCCAGAAACAGAGTCAATTATTATGATTGGTGAAATTGGTGGCTCAGCTGAGGAGGAAGCTTCAGAATTTATTAAAAAATCGAAAAATAAAAAGCCAATTGTGGGTTTTATTGCAGGACTTACTGCCCCACCAGGTAGACGCATGGGCCATGCGGGTGCAATAATTTCTGGAGGACAAGGTGGGGCAGAAAATAAAATTGAATTGATGAAATCTGCAGGCATAACTATTTCAGAATCACCAGCAGATATAGGAAAAACATTATATAAAAAACTAAATAGTTAATTTTAAGTTTTTTATGTTAATATAAGCTTAAGAAATAATGTCTACGGTTAAAAACAATAACATATTTGAAAAAACTTCATTTTTAGGTGGAAATAGTTCTGAATTTATCGAAGAGCTGTATTCTCAATATGTTCAAAATCCAAAAAGTATTTCAAAAGAATGGAGAGAATTTTTTGATGGTCTAAAAGACAAAAAAGAAGAGATTATTAACACAGCAAACGGACCAAGCTGGTCAAGAAAAAAAAGTAAAATAAATTTATATAAAAATAGTGAAGAACTTGAAAATAATGATAAAGGATTAAAAGATATAAATTTTGATGCTTCGAACATTAAACAAAACTCAAAAGATTCAATAAGGGCGAGCACTTTGATACGAGCATATAGAATAAGAGGACATCTACTTTCAAATCTAGATCCTTTAGGACTCCAAAAACGTCAAGAACATCCCGAACTAAATGCAGAAACTTATGGATTTAATGATCAATATAAGAACAAAAAAATTTTTCTTGATGGTACTTTAGGATTTGAATTTGCAGATATAAATAAACTCATTAATGAAGCAAAAAATATCTATTGTGGAAATATTGGTTATGAGTTTATGCATATGTCAGATCCAGTTGAAAGATCTTGGATAAGAGAAAGGATAGAAGGAAAAGAAAAAGGAATTAAATTTACGGAAAATGGTAAGAAGGCAATTCTAAATAAACTTATAGAAGCAGAGGGATTTGAAAAATTTCTACACGTAAAATTTGTAGGCACAAAAAGATTTGGTCTCGACGGAGCAGAGTCACTTATACCAGCGTTGGAGCAAATTATAAAAAGAGGAGGTCATTTAGGTGTAAAAGAAGTAAAAATTGGAATGCCACATAGAGGAAGATTAAATGTGCTTGCAAACATGATGCAAAAACCATTTAAATTAATCTTTAAAGAATTTTTTGGAGAAAAAATTGACTCTAAAAAAGATTTTGAGGGTGACGTTAAATATCATTTAGGTGCATCAGCAAATAGAGAATTTGATGGAAATTTAGTTCATATCAGTCTTACCGACAATCCTTCTCATTTAGAAGCTGTAAATCCAATTGTTCTAGGCCAAGTGAGAGCTAAACAATTTTTTCATAAAGACAAAGAAAGAAAAAAAGTTATTCCTGTTCTTATACATGGGGATGCTGCATTTGCTGGCCAAGGTGTAGTAGCAGAGTGTTTTGCTATGTCAGGGTTACCTGGTCACAACACAGGTGGCACGATACATATAATTGTAAATAATCAAATTGGTTTTACTACAGCACCAAGATTTGCTAGATCTTCGCCGTATCCATCAGATCTTGCAAAAATGGTGGAAGCTCCAATACTTCATGTTAACGGTGATGATCCAGAGGCAGTAGTTCATTGCGCAAAGATTGCTACAGAATTTAGGCAAAAATTTAAAAGCGATGTTGTCATTGATATGGTTTGTTATAGACGTTTTGGTCATAACGAAGGTGATGAGCCATCATTCACACAACCTCTTATGTACAAAAAAATTCGAAGTCACCCTACAACTTTACAAATCTACGGAAAAAAACTTATTAGCCAAGGCTTAATTTCACAACAAGATTTTGATGAAAGAAAAAATAAACTTAAAGATTTTTTGAATACTGAATTTAAAAATGCGAAAAGTTTTAAACAGAAAATGACATGGTTTGATGGAGTTTGGTCGAGATTTAAGCCTGAAATAGGAAAAGATAAAAGAGGAAAAACTGGTGTTGAAAAAAAAGAATTGATCAATATAGGTAAAAAAATTACTGAAGTGCCAAATAATTTTAATATTCACAAAACACTTATAAAAATTTTAGAAAATAAAAGAAAAATGTTTACAGATGACAAACCCATAGATTGGTCAACAGCTGAGCTTTTAGCATTTGGCACTTTACTCAATGAGGGTTTTTCAGTAAGACTTTCTGGACAGGACTCAGGACGAGGAACTTTTAGTCAAAGACACGCAGTATTAAGAAATCAAGATAGTCACGATAGATATGTGCCTTTGCACAATATATCTAAGAAACAAAAAAGCTTTGAAGTTATTGATAGTTTATTGTCAGAGCTTGGTGTTCTAGGTTTTGAATTTGGATATTCTCTTTCCGAGCCTGAGACCCTTGTTCTTTGGGAAGCACAATTTGGAGATTTTTCAAATGGTGCGCAAGTTGTTATAGATCAATTTATTTCTTCTGGTGAGTCTAAGTGGTCACGAGCAAGTGGCCTAGTGATGCTTCTTCCTCATGGTTATGAAGGTCAAGGACCAGAACATTCGTCAGCAAGATTAGAGAGGTTTTTACAATTATGTGCACAAGAAAATTTACAGGTTGTCAATTGTACAACTCCAGCTAATTATTTTCATGTCCTTAGAAGACAAATGAGAAGAGATTTTAGAAAACCTTTAATTGTTATGACTCCTAAATCCTTATTGAGACATAAGAGATGTATTTCTTATCTTGAAGACTTTACAAGAAAAACAAGATTTCACAGAATTTTGGAAGATCATGCTTATCTTAATCAAAGTAAACTTATAAAACTTAAAAAAAATAATAATATAAAAAAGGTTATTATGTGCTCAGGTAAAATATATTTTGATCTGTTAGAGGCTAGAGAAAAAAATAAAAATGATGAAATAGTCTTCATAAGAATTGAGCAACTTTATCCTTTCCCTGTAAAACATTTGGGAAGAGAGCTACAAAAGTATAAAAATGCAGAATTTATTTGGTGTCAAGAAGAGCCAATGAACATGGGAGCATGGAATACTGTTAAATATTATATAGATAGAACACTAGAAATCATTAAAATTAAAGGTGAAAAAGTAAAATATATTGGAAGAAATGCTGCGGCATCACCAGCAACTGGAAACTTAAACAAACACCTTGCAGAACAAAAAGAAATATTAGAAAAGGTTGTAGGTAGGTTAAATTAATTAAATGTCAGAAAAAATAGTTGTACCAGCTTTAGGTGAGTCAGTAACAGAGGCAACAGTTTCCAAATGGCTTAAAACTGTTGGAGAAAAGGTTGACTCGGATGAGCCTGTTGTTGAGCTTGAGACAGATAAAGTGAATGTCGAAGTCCCCTCACCATCAGATGGTGTTTTAGAAAATATTTCAGTTAAAGAAGGGGATACAGTAGAAGTAGGTGCTCTACTTGGAAGTATAGGAGCAAAGAAAGTTCAAAAGATTGAAAAAGAAGAAAAAAAATATACACCTCCACCAAAAAAAGAAGAAGTTGTTCCTAAAATTTTTGAAAAGCCAGCTGAAAAAAAACATAAAAAGGTGGAACAAAAACTTATTTTAAAGGAAACTCCAATAGAACCACCACTTATTTTATCAAAAGAGATTAAAAGTGATAAGCAAGTTGATGAACAAACTCTTTCTCCATCCGCAAGAAAAATTGCCAGTGAAAAGAATATTGACTTAAGCAAAATCGCAGGGTCAGGAAAAAATGGAGTTATACTCAAAGAAGATTTATTAAATTTAATGGGATCCAAACCAGCTCCTAACAAAAGAAAAATAACACATGGACCTGAAGAAAAAATTAAAATGACTAGATTAAGAATGACAATAGCCAAAAGATTAAAAGAAGCACAAAATAATGCTGCAATGCTTACTACTTTTAATGAAGTGGATATGTCAAAAGTAATACAAATGAAAAATGATTATAAAAATGAATTTATTAAAAAATACTCAACTAAACTTGGCTTTATGTCTTTTTTTGTCAAAGCCTGTGTAGCAGCATTGAAAAATTATCCAGCTATTAACGCAGAAATTCAAGGAGACTCAATAGTTTATAAAAATTATTACAATATTAGTTTTGCTGTTGGAACTGACAAAGGACTTGTAGTTCCAGTACTTAGAAGTCCAGATGAGATGTCCTTCGCCGAAATTGAAAAAAATATTTTATCTTTAGGTGAAAAAGCAAGAGACGGAAAAATAAGTATAGAAGATCTTCAGGGAGGAACGTTTACTATTACTAATGGTGGAATTTATGGCTCTATGCTTTCAACTCCAATATTAAATCCTCCACAGTCTGGAGTTCTCGGTATGCACAATATAATTGAAAGAGCAGTTGTTAAAAATGGACAGATCATAATCAGACCGATGATGTATCTCGCTTTATCCTATGATCATAGAATCGTAGATGGAAAAGAAGCAGTTTCATTTTTAAAAAATATTAAAGATTCTTTAGAAGAGCCACAAAGGCTTTTCTTAAATGTATAAATAGATATGAGCGAACAATTTGATTTATTGGTAATTGGCGGTGGACCAGGAGGATATGTTTGTGCCATACGCGCAGCTCAATTAGGTTTAAAAACAGGTTGTATAGAGTCGAGAGGAACACTAGGAGGAACTTGTCTTAATGTGGGGTGCATTCCATCTAAAAGTCTTCTTAATTTATCAGATATGTATAAAAAAGCACAAAAAGATTATAACAATCTCGGTATAGAAGTTGGAGAAGTAAAATTAAATCTTAAAAAAATAATGATGAATAAGAGCAAATCAGTTCAAGTTCTAACAAAAGGTGTGGAGTTTTTATTTAAAAAAAATAAAGTTACATACATCAAAGGCAAGGGAGTTTTGTTTTCAAAAAACGATGTAGTTGTATACGAAAATGGAAAAAAAACTTCTTATAAATCAAAAAATATTGTTATAGCTACTGGCTCGTCATCAACTTCTGTTCCAGGAATTGAAATTAATGAAAAAAATATAATTTCTTCAACGGGGGCTATATCTTTAGAAAAGGTTCCAAAAAGTCTAGTTGTTATTGGAGGAGGTTATATCGGTCTTGAGATGGGCTCAGTATGGTCTAGATTAGGCTCAGAAGTTACAGTAATTGAATATTTAGATCATATTACACCAGGAATGGACAGAGAAGTTTCAAAAGAGTTTCAAAAGATTTTAACAAAACAAGGATTAAAATTTTTATTAAATAACAAAGTTACAAAAGTAAAAGATGAAAATAATAAAGTTACCGTTGAATTTAGCGATAACTCTACTAAAGCAAAAAATATAATTGAATGTGAGAAAGTCCTGGTTTCTGTAGGTAGGAAGCCTTATACGGATGGCTTAAATCTGTCAAAGATTGGTATCAATAAAGATAAACAAGGTAGAATAGATATTGATAAAGAATTTAGGACATCTGTAAAAAATATATTTGCAATTGGTGATGTAATAAAAGGACCAATGTTAGCACATAAAGCTGAAGAAGAGGGAATAGCCGTGGCAGAAATTCTTGCAGGTCAATCTGGGCATGTAAATTACGATGTAATTCCCGGAGTAATTTATACATCACCAGAAGTCGCTGCTGTTGGAAAAACTGAGGAAGAATTAAAAAAGCTAAATATAAGTTACAAAATTGGGAAATTTCCTTTTCTGGCAAACTCTAGAGCAAAAGTTAATAATGAAACGGAAGGATTTGTAAAAATATTAGCGGACTCAAAAACTGACAAGGTTTTAGGAGTGCATATAATAGGTCCACATAGTGGAGACATGATTGCTGAAATGGCAATCGCAATGGAATTTGGTGCAAGTGCAGAAGATATTGCTAGAACATGCCATGCTCATCCAACACATACAGAAGCTATAAAAGAAGCTGCTTTAGCAGTTGAAAAGAGACCAATTCATTTTTAAGTAAATTTATTTTTTAAAACAATGAAAGTACCAGTTCTTATACCAAGAATTTTTGATCATCCACATACTTATTTATCTGAAAAATATGGAAAATTAAAAACAGGGTCCATTGTTTCAGTACCGTTTGGTAAAGAAGAGGAAATCGGAGTTGTATGGGATAAAGAGGAAAATACAAATAAGAATTTTAAATTAAAAAATATTAAAGAAAAAAAAGGTGTTTCATTAAGTCACAATTTAGTTAAATTTATTAACTGGTTTTCTTTATATAATTTAGCACCAAAGGGCATGGTTCTTAAGATGTGCTTGGGAGATGAATCATTTTTTTCAAAAAAAAAAGAAACTTTTAATAACATAATAAAAACAAAAAATAATTTTATTCTAAATGATGAACAAAAAAATTGTTTACAGGAAATAAATAAATTAGGTAGTAAATTTAGTACAACTTTATTACAAGGTATTACTGGATCAGGTAAAACAATAGTATATTTTGAAAAAATAAAACAAAATATTTTAAAAGGAAGGCAATCATTAGTTTTACTACCTGAAATTTTTTTGACAAACCAATTTAATAAAAGGTTTGAAGATTATTTTGGTTTTAAACCAGCAATTTGGCATTCAAAGATAACTAAAAAAAACAAACGAATTATTTGGAAAAATATTATTAATGGTGAAATTAAATTAGTAGTCGGAGCAAGATCATCATTATTTTTACCATTTAAAAACTTAGGATTAATTGTTGTTGATGAAGAGCACGACTCCTCTTACAAACAAGACGAGGGTATTAGATATAATGCTAGAGATATGGCAATCTCAAGAGCTTCAATAGAAAACATTCCAGTTTTACTATCTACCTCTATTCCGTCATTGGAAACATTCAATAATGTTAAAAATAAAAAATACAATCTTACTAAATTAAAAAAAAGATATAAAAACTTTTCTCTGCCTCAAGCTGAGGTAATTGATCTCAAATTGGATAGAAAGAAAAAAAATATATGGATAGATCCAAAAACAATTATGCTTGTTAAAAAATATCTCGAAAAAAAAGATCAAGTACTTTTTTTTCTTAATAGAAGAGGTTATGCACCATTTATGATTTGCAAGGCTTGTGGATCAAAACTTGACTGCCCAAATTGCTCAATCTTCTTAACTTTTCATAAACATATAAATAAAGCTATGTGTCATCATTGTGGATATAAATCTAGTGTAAATTCTAAATGTATAAAGACTGATCATAGTTGTGATTATCAAATGTACGGCCCAGGCGTAGAGAAAATTTATGCTGAACTTAAACAAATTTTTCCTGAGAAAAAAATTAAAATATTATCAAGTGATTTTCTAAATAAGCAGAAGGAAACAAAAAACGTACTTACTGACATAGAAAATAATAAAATAGATATACTTGTAGGTACTCAATTAATTTCAAAAGGATTTAACTTTCCTAATTTAAACTGTATTGTAGTTGTAGACGCAGATTTTTCTGGAATGGGTTTTGATCTAAGGTCAACAGAAAAAAATATTCAGCTATATAATCAATTGAGTGGGAGAGCTGGCAGATTTAGTAAAGACTCTCTTGTTATTTATCAGACTTTTAATCCATCAGATGAGACCTTAAAAAACATACTAGAAAATGACCCTACCAAGTTTTTAGAAGATGAAATCATCTTAAGAAGAGAAAAAAATCTTCCACCTTTTACAAGACTCATTGCTTTAATAATTTCATCAAAAAATGAAAAAGAGGGAATTTTTGAGGCGCAAAAAATAAAAAAAAATTTATCTGCACTTAAATATTTGGAGATTATGGGTCCAGTTAGTTCTCCTATATTTAAAATAAAAAATAATTATAGAACTAGATTGCTTCTAAGATCTAAAAATAATCTTTTTGTACAAAAGCATATTGCTAAAATACTTAAAAAAATTAATTTATCAAAAAAAATTAAACTTACAGTTGATGTTGACCCTCTAAATTTTAGCTAATATGCGTTTCAATCGCACTTGAAGAGAGCATTTTCCTATGATACGAAATCTCAATAAATCTAACAGAATTCTTTAAGGAACTAATTTGACTAAAAACAGATCATTCTCAGGCGGTATATCAGAAAGATACGCTTTTGCTTTGTTAGAGCTTTCTAACGAAGCAAATAAAACAGATGAGTATGTATCTATTTTAAGCTCATTTATGACAATTTATAATTCTGATGATAATTTGAAAAACTATATAAAAAATCCAACTAATACCAACCAAAATCAAAAAGAAGTGTTTGATAAAATTTTAAATATAATGAAAGCAGATAAAATAATTAAAAACTTTTTCTTTATACTAATAATAAAAAAAAGAATATTTTTTGTAGCTGAGATTATCGAAGAATTTTTAAGAAAAGTGTCATCTAAAAAAGGCGAAGTGAGTGCAAATCTGTTTTCATCAAAAAAATTAGATGAAAAAACTATTTCCGAAATTGAGAAAGAAATTTCTGAAAATGTAAATGGAACTATAAAATTAAAATCAAAAGTTGATGAAACTTTAATCGGTGGAATAGTGCTCCAGATTGGAAGTTTAATGATCGATACATCAATCAAAAACAAATTAGCAAATTATAAAAAAGTATTAATGGAGAACTAAATGGATATTAACCCCTCAGAAATTACAAAAATTTTAAAAGAGCAAATAAAAAATTTAGGTGACAAAGCTGAGGTTTCAGAAATTGGTAAAGTCCTTTCCGTTGGTGATGGAATTGCAAGAGTTTATGGATTAGATAACGTCCAGGCTGGTGAAATGGTAGAATTTCAAGACAACTCTAAAGGAATGGCACTAAATTTAGAAAGCGACAACGTTGGAATTGTAATTTTTGGAGATGATAAATCTATAAAAGAAGGTGATACAGTTAAAAGAACTGGGTCAATTGTTGACGTTCCTGTGGGAAAAGAGTTACTTGGCAGAGTTGTTGATGCACTAGGTAATCCGATTGATGGTAAAGAAAATTTAGAAAAGAATATAAAAAGAAAAAGAGTTGAAGTTAAGGCTCCAGGAATTATACCAAGAAAGTCAGTTGGTGAACCTATGCAAACTGGTTTGAAGGCAATTGACAGTTTAATACCAGTAGGAAGAGGGCAAAGAGAATTGATTATTGGAGACAGGCAAACTGGAAAAACAGCAGTTGCTATAGATACTATTATAAACCAAAAAAAAATAAATGAGTCAGACGATGAAAAAAAGAAACTCTATTGTATTTATGTTGCGATTGGTCAAAAAAGGTCAACCGTAGCTCAAATTGTAAAAACTTTACAAGACGCAGGTGCAATGGATTATACAATTGTAGTTTCTGCTACGGCATCTGACCCTGCTCCATTACAATTTTTAGCACCATATACAGGATGTACTTTTGGTGAATTTTTTAGAGATAATGGAATGCACGCTCTAATAATTTATGATGATTTATCTAAACAAGCTGTTGCATACAGACAAATGTCTCTTTTATTAAGACGACCCCCGGGTAGAGAAGCATACCCAGGAGATGTATTTTATTTGCACAGTAGATTACTTGAGCGATCAGCAAAATTAAATGATGACAATGGTGGTGGTTCATTAACAGCTTTACCTATTATTGAAACACAAGCCGGTGACGTATCTGCATACATTCCAACAAACGTAATTTCAATAACTGATGGTCAAATTTTTTTAGAAACAGAACTTTTTAATCAAGGAATAAGACCTGCAGTAAACGTTGGTCTATCTGTTTCTAGAGTTGGTTCCGCAGCCCAAACCAAAGCCATGAAAAAAGTAGCAGGTTCAATCAAATTAGAATTAGCACAATACCGTGAAATGGCAGCTTTTGCTCAATTTGGATCTGATTTAGATGCTTCAACTCAAAAATTATTGAATAGAGGATCTAAACTTACTGAGTTATTAAAACAAGATCAATATAGTCCAATGACAGTAGCGGAACAGGTAGTGTCAGTTTATTCCGGTGTAAAAGGTTATTTAGATACTATTGAAAATAATCAAATTCGATCATTCGAAAAAGGTTTATTAGACTTAATTAAAAATGAAAAACCCGAAATATTAGAATCAATTCAAAAAAGTGGAAAGATCGAAGAGGATACTGAAAAGCTCTTAATAGAAGTTATAACAAATTATAAAAAATCAAATTTTGAGAAAAAATAATGCCGAGTTTAGATGATTTAAGAAAAAGAATTGCTAGCGTTAAATCTACGCAAAAAATAACGAAAGCAATGAAAATGGTGGCTGCTGCTAAATTACGTAAAGCGCAGGAAATGGCCGAGAAAGGAAGGCCTTATAGCGATAAAATGGATTTAATAATTCAAAATTTAAGTAAAGCGATCAACGACCCGTCTAATGCACCAAAACTTTTAGTTGGAACAGGAGAAGATAAAATACATTTATGCGTTGTTATGACAGCTGATCGAGGTCTTTGCGGTGGATTTAATACAAATATATGTAAATTAGCTAGGAAATATTTCGATGAGGCTATTAAATCATCTAAAAACTTAAAAATAATCACTGTTGGCACAAAGGGTCTTGATCAATTAAAACGAGATTATGGGAAATACATTATTAAAAAAATAAATTTAAAGGATAAAAAAAAATTAACATTTTTAGATGCAGAGGAAATTGGTAAACAAATAGTTGAGTTATTTAAAAATAAAGAATTTGATAAATGCTTTATATTTTATAATAAATTTAAAAACGTTATCTCACAAATTCCACAACAACAACAAGTAATACCTGCCAAGATAGAGGAAAAAGATAAAAAACAGGAAGAAATGTCTTCATATGAATTTGAACCTGAAGAAGATGAAATTTTAGATGATCTACTACCAAAAAATATATCTACACAAATATTTAAGGCCTTTTTGGAAAATTCAGCGAGCGAACAAGGCTCAAGAATGACAGCAATGGATAATGCGACAAGAAATGCAGGAGATTTAGTAGATAAGTTGACAATTAACTACAATAGAAGCAGACAAGCTTCTATCACAAAAGAATTAATTGAAATAATATCTGGAGCTGAAAGTTTATAAAATGAGCAAAAATGGAAAAATTATACAGGTAATCGGAGCAGTAGTTGATGTTCAATTTGATGGTGATTTACCTGAGATTTTAACAGCACTAGAAGTAGATAATTCTGGAAACAAATTAGTTTTAGAAGTAGCACAGCATCTTGGAGAAAACAGTGTAAGAACAATCGCGATGGATAGCACTGAAGGATTAAAAAGAGGCGATGTTGTTCAAAACACTGGTGCACCAATTAGTGTTCCTGTTGGTCCTGAAACTTTAGGAAGAATAATAAATGTTATAGGTCAGCCAATTGACCAAAAAGGAGAAGTTAAAACAAAAGAAAAATGGCCAATACACAGAGAGGCACCAAAATTTACAGATCAGTCCACTGAAACAGAAATTCTAGAAACTGGTATTAAAGTTATAGATCTTCTGGCGCCATACTCAAAAGGTGGAAAAATTGGATTATTTGGAGGAGCTGGAGTTGGCAAAACAGTAATTATTATGGAATTGATAAACAATATTGCAAAAGCTCATGGAGGATTTTCTGTTTTTGCAGGTGTTGGGGAGAGAACAAGAGAGGGAAATGATTTGTATCATGAAATGATCGAGTCAGGTGTTATTAAACCTGAAGGTAAAGGTTCAAAAGCTGCTTTAGTTTATGGTCAAATGAACGAGCCTCCAGGAGCTAGAGCCAGAGTAGGTTTAACAGGCTTAACGGTAGCAGAATATTTTAGAGACAAAGAAGGCCAAGATGTTTTATTTTTTGTAGATAATATTTTTAGATTTACACAAGCAGGATCCGAAGTTTCTGCTTTGCTAGGTAGAATACCATCTGCTGTAGGATATCAGCCAACTTTAGCAACCGATATGGGTAACCTACAAGAAAGAATTACGACAACAGGAAAAGGATCTATAACTTCGGTCCAAGCAATTTATGTTCCTGCAGACGATTTAACAGATCCAGCACCAGCAACATCTTTTTCACACCTAGACGCCACAACCGTTTTATCTAGACAAATTGCAGAGTTAGGTATTTATCCTGCGGTGGATCCACTAGACTCTACATCTAGAATTTTAGATCCAAGAATTGTAGGTGAAGAGCATTATCGCGTAGCCAGGGAAGTTCAAAAAATTTTACAAACCTATAAATCTTTACAAGATATTATAGCTATACTTGGTATGGATGAATTATCAGAAGAAGACAAATTAACAGTAGCAAGGGCAAGAAAAATACAGAGGTTTTTATCACAACCATTCTTTGTTGCTGAAGTTTTTACTGGAACACCAGGTAAATTAGTTAATTTGGACTCTACAATTAAAAGTTTTGATGCCATATGTAAAGGTGAGTACGATCATTTACCTGAAGCAGCATTTTATATGGTTGGTTCTATCGAGGAAGCTATTGAAAAGGCTGAAAAAATGGCAAAAGAAGCTGCAGCATAAATGGAAAAAAACTTTAATCTTGAAATAATTTCCCCAGAAAAAATTATACTTTCTGAGAAGGTAAATTCTGTAACAATACCCTCTTTCGAAGGTGAAATGACTATCCTACTGGATCATATACCACTCATAACTTTTCTAAGACCAGGAATCTTAAGAATTGAGGGCAGTAAGGAAAGTGAATATTTTGTGGAGGAAGGTACCGTAGAATTTTCAAATAATACTTTAATAATATTATCATCGACAATTATACCTTTAGAGAATGTTAAAGGTGAAAATATATCTAAAATGATTGAGGATAGTAAAGTACTTCTTGCTAAAGAAAATTTAAGTGATAAAGCAAAATATATTGTGTCACATAAAATAGATACTCTATCTAAAATTAACCAATAATTAGTTTAATTTTTGGAAGCAATTTTTCGTAAAGTTTTTTTTTAAAGTCCACTATCATACCTGGAAGATCATCAAGATTTGCCCATTTCCACTCAATGAATTCAGGTTTGCTTGTGTTTAAATTAATCTCGTTATCGTTCCCTAAAAACCTAACAACAAACCATTTTTGTTTTTGACCTCTGTACCTGCCTTTCCAAATTTTTCCTAAAAGGTAATCAGGCAGCTCATACTCTGTCATGCCCTCAATTTCTTTAACTAGTTCGAAGTTTTTGATACCAGTTTCTTCAAAAAGCTCTCTTTTCATCGCTTCGAGATATTTTTCTCCATCATCAACTCCACCTTGAGGCATTTGCCAAAATTTCCCAGGGTTATCAATTCTCTTTCCAACAAAAACTTGGTTATTTTTATTCAACACAATAGCTCCGACACCGTTCCTTAATGGCAATATTTTCTCATTCATTTAAGTGGTCAATAGTTTAAGGGCGTAATTTAGTTGATCATCTGTTTTTGTGTCGATTTTAAAATCATCTGACTCATCGTCCACAAAAATATCTGGTTTTACTCCTACCTCTGAAATAGATTTCCCAGACGGCAAATAATATTTAGAAATTGTAATTCTTATACCGCCACCATTATTTAAAGGTATTATTGATTGAACAGATCCTTTACCATAAGTAGGACTTCCTAAAATAATAGCTCTTTTATGATCTTTAAGGGCACCAGCAACTATTTCTGATGCAGATGCAGATCCGTTATTTATCAAAACTATGAGGGGCTTGCCTTTTACTTTATCTCCTTTTTTTGCAAAGAAGCGTCTGTTTTCCGTTATCTTTCTTCCTCTTGTAGATAAAATTTCACCTTCATCCAAAAAGAAATCAGTTACTTGAATAGCTTGGGTTAATAATCCTCCAGGGTTATTTCTTAAATCAAGTATGTATCCAAGTGGTTTTTTACTCTTCTCAAAATCTGAAATATTTTTTACAAGTTGTTTGCTACTATTTTCATTAAAAGCTTTTAACCTTAGATAACCAATTTTATTTTCTATAATTTTTGCTTCTACAGATTTGATTTCAATGATTTCCCTTTTAATAGTTTTTATAAATGCTTTTTTCTTACCTTTTCTCCTAATAGTTAAATCTATTTCTGATCCAACCGGTCCTCTCATCAATTTTACAGCTTCCATTAAAGATTTACCTTGCACCTGTGTTCCATTGATCTTTATAATATAGTCACCAGCTTTTATGCCAGCTTTCGAGGCCGGTGTATCGTCTATTGGTGAAATTACTTTGACAACGCCCGCCTCCATACCAACCTCAATTCCCAAACCACCAAATTCACCCCTCGTATCAGTTTGCATGCTGTCAAAAAATTCAGGGTTCATATAAGCAGAGTATGGATCTAAAGATTGAAGAGCACCATTGATTGCATCATCAATAAGCTCAGATTGATCAACTTTATCAACATACTCCTTCTTTATTTTGTCTAATACTTCAGCAAACAAATCTATTTTTTTGTAAAGAGCATCATTATTAGTACTTCCAAAAAGATTTGAAACAGTTAGAAAAGAAATTAATATTAAAACAAATATTTTTTTCATACACTTAATCTATCCTTTGCAATTGGTTCAGACCACATTTTTTCTAGGTCATAAAACTTACGTTTATCTGGGTGAAAAATATGAATAATAATATCAATAGCATCGATAAGTTTCCAATCACTACTAGTTCTACCTTCAATTTTGCATTTGTTAATACCGTTATTTTGTAATTCTTTTAACAATATTTCTGAAAGAGATTGGATATGCCTTGATGAAGTACCTGAGGCAATTACCATGTAGTCAGCTATAGATGTTTTTCCTCTTAAATTTATTGAAACAATATTTAATGCTTTATTTTGATTTAAAGTTTTTTCGACAATTTTTTTAATTTTAGGGATTTCCACTATCTATATATTAAATAATTTTTTCTTATTTTGGAAGATGAAATATCGGCTATTTTTGACTTAAGAAATATTAATTTATCTTTTTTAATCAGTCTGTAAGCCTTAGATACCAACATTTTTTTTAAGTATCCTTTTCTTGGGAACACCACAATGGTACAATATTTTTGAAATTTTTTCCATCCGTGCCATTTATGTAAATTAATAATATTATCGGAGCCCATAATGAAATATAACTTTGAATTTTTAAGTTTTTTTTTTGAAAACTTAATTAATTCGATCGTTTTATTTGTCTTTAGCCGTTCATCTAAATTTTGAATTTTAATTCTTTTATTTTTACCTACTAATTTTTTAGAAAGTAGAATTCTACTTTTTAATGATAACATAGGTTTTTCTTTGAGGGGATTTCTTTTTGTTATTGCCCAAATTAAATATTTTAACTTAAGTTTTTTTAAAGAAAGCTTTGCTATTTGAATATGTCCTTTGTGAGGTGGATCAAAGCTTCCCCCAAATATACCAATTTTTTTTTCGATATTTTTATTACTCATTACTACGGTCTGATAGTTCCTTTTCCTGTGACCATATATTTGTAAGAAGTAAGTTGATTTATCCCAACAGGACCTCTTGGAGGTAATTTATTTGTTGATATACCGATTTCTCCGCCAAATCCAAACTCACCTCCATCTGCAAATTGAGTTGAAGCATTATGAACAGCAATAGAACTGTTTATTCCATTTAAAAAGATTTTTGCCGTTTTAATATTTCGAGTTATAATAGCATCAGTATGCATAGTTCCATATTTTAATATATGGGCAATAGCGTCATTAACTCCATTTACACTCTTTATAGATATTTTAGGTGATAAATATTCAGTTCTCCAATCATTCTCATTTGCTAATTTTAATTTATTTTTGAAATATTTATTAATTTTTTTATCCACTAATACATCACATCCTTTTAAGATTAATTCTCTAATAATTGGAAGTGAGTGAGACCTTAAACATTTATCATGAATCAATAAAGTTTCTGCTGCGCCACAAATTGAAGTTCTTCGCATTTTTGAATTTAAAACAACTTTTTTTGCCATATTAAGATCAGCATCTTTATCAACATATACATGGCAGTTTCCTTCCAAATGCCCAATTACATTCACATTGGAAAGCTGCTTTACTTTTTTAACTAAGCCTTTGCCACCTCTTGGAACTATAACATCAATATAATCAGACATTTTTGATAAAAGAAAATCTACAATTTTTCTATTTTTTTTATCAATAAACTGAATACAATTTTTATCAACGTTGTTACTAGAAAGTGAATTTCTAAAAAGATTAGCTAAAATTCTATTTGAATTCAAAGACTCCGAACCACCTCTTAAAATCGCAACATTACCTGATTTAAGACATAAAGATGATACGTCACTGGTTACATCAGGTCTACTTTCATAAATAATTCCTATTACACCAATTGGTACAGTAACTTTTTTAATTAACAAATTGTTTGGTCTTTTCCATTTTTCAAGTACTTTTCCTAAAGGATCTTTAAATTTTACGATTTCATAAATTGAGCTTCTCATATTCTCAATTTTTTTATTATCAATAATTAGTCTATCTATTAACTCTTCACGCTTACAAAGTTTTATGTCTTTTAAATTTTCTTTAATAATTTTATTTTTGTTACTTTTTAAAGATTTTAAATAAGTCTCTAACACATTATTTCTTTTCTTTAGGACTACATGACCTAAATTTTTAAATGCATTTTTAGATTTAATACCAATATTATTTAAATAATTTTTCATTATAATTTAACCATATCATCTCTATGAATTATTTCTGATTTAGTTGGATAACCCAAAATACTTTCTAGTTGATCACTTTTTAAACCTTTAACTTTATTAATTTCATCAGAAGAAAATGACACTATACCTCTAGCACAGTCATTACCATTCTGGTCAACTATAAGTATATTATCTCCTTTAAAAAATTCTCCATCAATTTTTATAATTCCTGCTGGAAGTAAACTTTTACCATTTTTTAAAGCTTTTACAGCACCATTATCAATATATATTTTTCCATTTGATCCAATAGAACTAACAATCCATTTCTTTCTTGCATCAAGACTAGACACTTTTGGTAAAAACCAAGTACAAATATTTGTTTTTAATAATTTATCTAAAGGATTTATTTGTTTTCCATTTGCGATAGCCATATAACAACCAGAGTTCATACAAATCTTTGCAGCATCAAGCTTTGTGACCATTCCACCTGAACCATAGACACTCTTTTTACTGTCAGCAAGCGCATATATTTCATCATTTATATTTTTTACCTCGCTAATTACTTGTTTAGTCTTTGAAGACTTATACAAACCATTTACATCTGAAAAATTAATTAAAACATCAGCACTTATTATTTGCGCAACTCTCGCTGCTAAACGGTCGTTATCTCCATACTTAATCTCACTTGTTGCTGTCGTATCATTTTCATTTACCACAGGTATAGCTTTGAGTTTAAAAAGATTTTCAAAAGTTCTTTTTATATTTATCGCCCTTCTTCTTTGTTCAGTATCATCAGGTGATATCAAAATTTGACCTATATTAATTTTTTTCTTTTTAAAAATTTCTTTATAGATGTTTGTTAAATGAATTTGTCCTACCGAGGCAAGAGCTTGGCTCATTTCAATTTTAAGCCTCTTTTTTTTCACTTTTAAATGATTTTGACCTAGGGCAATTGCTCCAGAGGAAACAATAACAAATTCTTTTCCCTTCCTTCTAAGTTTTTCAATGTCTGTTACTAAACTTTTAAGCCATTTTTCTTTAAGCTTACCTTGTTTATCAACTAAATTTGATGAACCTATCTTTAAAACGATTTTTTTAGCTTTATTTATATACATTTACTATGAATTATTTTTTTTACTTTTTCAAAATTTTCTTTAGAAACTAATGAGATTATTTGAAAATCTTTTTTTGTTTCTTTTTTAAAATTCTTTAGCTTCTTTGTAATTAAATCCATATTCACTAAATCTGATTTATTAAATATAACTATTTCCTTCTTTTTTAAGATACTCTTATCATATTTAGACAATTCGTTTCTTATTTTCAAATAATTTCCAATTATATCCTTTTCAGAGATATCAATTAAATGAATTAAAACTTTACATCTTTCTATATGTCTCAAAAATTTATCACCAAGACCAATTCCTTTATGTGATCCCTCTATTAAACCAGGGATATCAGCAAGAATTACCTCTTTGTGATTAATATTTAAAACACCTAAATTTGGATTTATTGTTGTAAATGGATAATTTGCTATTTTTGGTTTTGCCCTTGTACATCTTGATAACAAACTAGATTTACCAGCATTTGGTAGTCCAATAATTCCAGCATCTGCAATTACCTTAAGTTGTAACCACACCCAAAACTCTTCACCTTTCTTTCCCAACGTTTTTTTTCTTGGAGCTCTATTAGTAGAGCTCTTAAATCTTGTATTTCCTAAACCACCCTCACCACCAGTAGCCACAACAAATCTTTCCTTATCTTTTGTAAAGTCATAAATTAAAGTGTTGTTATCATCTTCAAATATTTGTGTTCCAGTTGGTACTTGTAAAATTAAGTCTTTTCCACCACCACCAGTTTTATTTTTTTTGCTGCCAGATTTACCATGTTCTGCATTGAAATGTTGTTTGTATCTGAAATCAATTAAAGTATTCAAATTTCTTTCAGACTCAAAAATAACTGATCCGCCAGTACCTCCATCACCCCCATCTGGCCCACCAAATTCAACGAATTTTTCTCTTCTGAAACTAGAGGAACCTGATCCACCATTACCAGCTTTAACATATATCTTTGCTTGATCTAAAAACTTCATTCTAATAAGTGAGTTTAATTAAATTTAATTTATTTAGGAAATACAGATACAAGAGTTCTGTTAGACTTAGATTTTTTAAATTTTACTTTCCCATTAATTAAAGAAAAAATTGAGTGATCTTTGCCCATTCCCACATTTGTACCTGGGTGTATTCTGGTACCTCTTTGACGAACTATAATATTTCCAGGCTGAACTATTTGATCACCATATCTCTTAACTCCTAACCTACGGCCAGCACTATCTCGGCCGTTTTTGGATGATCCACCTGCTTTTTTTGTTGCCATAATATTTTATTTTTTCTCTTTATTTTTAACTACTTTTTTAACATTTTTTGTTTTTTTAGAAGATAATTTCTTTTCTACAACTTTTCCAGAAGATAATTTAATTTGATCGTTACTAATTTGAGCAACAACTTTACCATTTTTAGACATTATCTTAGTAATCTGAACTTTAGATAGGGGCTGTCTGTGCCCGTAACGTTTTCTTGAATTCTGTCTTCGTCTTTTTTTAAAAACTATAACTTTCCTGTCTTTAATATTATCAAGCAACATACCTTCGACAACTGCACCACTTACAGTTGGATCTCCTATTTCAACTGTTTTATCATCGTTCACAAGTAGGACTTTTTTAAACTCAACTTTATTTCCTTTTTTAATATCAAGTTTTTCAACCTTCAAAATATTACTTGCAGAAACCTTATACTGTTTTCCACCTGTTTCTATAATTGCAAAAGACATAAAATAATCCTTGTTAAAATTTATGGCAATATAACCCTGTACTCAACCAAGTCAAGATATATGGCACTAAAATTGATCTTTTAAATTCCTTAATTTTGTAAAAACTTCTAATTTTGAGGCATTATGCATTTGAAGTTTGCTTTTAATTTTTTCATTTTCACATCTTAAAAAAATATTTGTATCCAATTCTTCTTTTAAACTCACAGGTATAGATGGAAGACCTTGTTCAATTTTACTTGCTACATTTTTAATTTTTTCTTTTAATACTTTATTTTGGTCATCAATACTAATTGCAAATTCTCCATTTTTTTCTGTGTATTCATGTCCACAGTAAATCAACGTATCAGGCGGCAAATTTTTAATTTTTTCAATTGAGCTAAACATTTGCTCAAATGATCCTTCAAAAATTCTTCCGCATCCTAATGAAAAAAGGGTATCACCAGAAAATATAACTTTGGCATTTTTGGAATAAAAAGCAACATGACCAAGTGTATGGCCCGGTATATGTATTACCCGGAAATCAGTTTTACCAAATGAAAATATCTCCCCGTCTTTTAAATTTATATCTGTATTTTTAATGATCCCTTTGTCATGAAATGAACATACAATTTTAGACTTATACTTTTCTTTTAATTCTAAATTACCACCGACATGATCATCATGGTGATGCGTATTAATAATAAAATCTAATTTTTTATATTTTTTTTCGATCTCTTTGTCTACAGTTGCGAACTCTGATGGATCAACAATACCAACTATATTTGTAGTTTCATCTTTTAATAAATAACTGTAATTATCAGATAAACATTTTATAATTGACACATTCAGCATTTATTTTAATAAAAAAATTCCAACCTTTGAAAAAAGGTTTTTTATTTCAAGATTACTTTTCTTTATTTCTGAAGTAGACTCCTCATTCACACCTACAACCTTACTAATATTAATTTTTTTCTCGATACAAAAATCAAAAAAGTCCTTAATTGTGCACATATGTAAATTAGGAGTGTTATACCATGAATTTGGTAAAGTCTTTGTTACCGGCATTTTACCAAAAAAAAGTAAACTGGTTCTTACTTTCCAGTACCCAAAATTTGGAATTGATATAATTACAGATTTTCCAATTCTCAATAAGTCTTTTAGAACTTTTTCAGGATTATAAAATGCCTGCAATGTTTGACTTAGTATAACAAAATCAAATGATTTAGTTGGAAATTGGTGTAGTTCAGTTTCTGCATTACCTTCAATAACAGATAGTCCTTTATAAATACACTTTTTTACATTTTCTTCTACAATCTCCAAACCTCTTACCTCAATATTTTTTTCTTTAATAAGGTGACTCATTAAAGATCCATCACCACAACCAACGTCAAGAACTCTAATATTTTTAGGCAGTAAATCTGCAATTACTCTAAATTCTTTTTTCATTTTTTTTCATTTTTAAATTTAATATGCATTGAGTCTATAAAACCTTTTAAAGTTTTAAGAAATTCAGGTTCATTTACTAAAAAAGAGTCATGCCCTTTATCTGTTTTAATTTCAGCAAAAGATACATCAGCCCCAGCAGAATTGAGTGCAATTACAGTATCCTTATTTTCTTTTGTTGTATAAAGCCAATCAGATGAAAAAGATATAACCAGGAATTTTGTTTTTTGATTTTTAAATGCTTCCACTAACCCACCTTTAAATTGTTTAGAAAGATCAAAATAATCCATTGCTCTAGTAATATACAATATTGAATTTGCGTCGAATCTTTCAACAAAAGCAAATCCTTGATGTCTAAGATAGCTTTCAACCTGAAAGTCAGCATCAAAACTAAATTCGTAGTCAGCTTTTTCCTGAAGTTTTCTCCCAAACTTCTCTTGCATACCTTTCTCAGATAAATAACTTATATGTCCAACCATTCTAGCTACTGCCAAACCGTTTTTTGGCTGAATATTTTTTTTATAATATTTACCTTTTTCCCAGACAGGATCTGCCATTATAGCTTGTCTAGCTAACTCATTAAGTGCAATGTTTTGAGCGCTGTGATTTGTGCTGCATGCTATTGGAACAGCTGAAAAAGTCCTATTTGGAAATGTTGCACAAAATTGAAGTAACTGCATTCCTCCCATAGATCCACCAGTGGCACAAAGTAGTTTTTTTATTCCTAAATGGTCTAATAGTGTTTCTTGTACTTTAACCATGTCTTTGATTGTTATTACAGGAAAATTTAAACCATAAGGTTCATTAGTTCTTTTGTTTATTTCTTTCGGACCCCATGAACCCATACATCCACCAATAACATTAGCACAAATTACAAAATATTTATTTGTATCTATAGCTTTACCTGGCCCGACCGCTGTTACCCACCAACCATCTTTATTAGTTATAGGATTTGTTCCACTCGCATACTGGTCGCCTGTCAGTGCGTGAAAAACTAAAATAGCGTTATCTTTATCTTTGTTTAATTTTCCATAAGTTTCGTATGCCAAAGAGAAATCTTTGACTGTTTGTTTGCAGTCAAGGAGGATGGACTTAGAGATATTTAATCTTTTAATTTTTTCACTCATATAAAAAAAAAGCCCAGCTATACTGGGCAAAAACCCTGTTTAGCTGCATTTACTCAGCGCTCGCAATTCGGTTAAATCAGCGCAATGCGAATGTATACTAAATCGTCATAAACATGTCAAATTATTCAAATAATTTATTTTCCATTATAGAAATAGAAATACTTGTAATATAAGTCTTGTAAATATTATGAAATTACCTCAACCAAGAAAAATAATTGCTGAAAAATATGTTGCTGGTCTAAGTCTTTTTAAAAGCAGAAGAAGTCCAATTAAACTCTCTGCAAATGAGTCAGCATTAGGCCCAAGTCCAAAGGCTGTAAAATCCTACAGTTCAATTGGAAAAGGTTTTGTAAGGTATCCTGACTCAGATGGTACATATTTCAGAAAAGTGTTAGCAAAAAAGTTTAAACTAAAAAGAGATAGAATTATTTTAGGATCAGGTTCTGACCAGATTTTTGAATTAGTTTGTAAGCTTTTCTTAAATAAAGGAGATGAAGTTGTCGTACCTGAATATAGTTTTATAATTTACAGAATTTATAGTCGTATGTTTGGTGCTAAAGTGAGATATGCTAAAGAGGAAAATTTTGTTGCATCAGTGGATTCAATTATGAATTGTGTTAACAAAAAAACAAAAATTGTTTTTTTGGCTAACCCTAACAACCCTACTGGAACTTATTTAAATAAGAATGATGTTTTAAATTTAAGAAAAAAACTTAGAAGTGATATTTTACTTGTAATAGATGATGCATATTTTGAATATATCAAAGACCCAGAATACGCATCAGGTATTGATTTGTTTTCAAAATCAGAAAATGTGATTACAACAAGAACGTTTTCAAAAATTTATGGTTTAGCTGGATTAAGGATTGGTTGGGGATATGGTCCAAAAAAATTAATAAAAAAACTATACGAAATTAAACCCCCTTTTAATGTAAGTAGGCCAGCTCTATTTGCTGCAACACAAGCTGTGCTTGATACAAAATGGCTTAATAAAGCCATTCAACATAATAATTTTTGGGCTGAAAAAATATTTAGTGTAATTGATGAAATTGGAATTTCTACAAACAGAACTAATGTAAACTTCTTTCTTCTTAATTTTGATTTTGTAAATAAATCTGCCTCTCAAGTATTCAACAAATTAGCAAATTCAGGAATATTAGTAAGGCAAATGGATGTTTATGGTATAAAAAATTCACTCAGAGTCACAATAGGTAATAGCAAAGAAAACAAAAAATTTATTTCGGTTTTAAGAAAGATTTTTAATGTTTGATCAAATTTCAATAATAGGATGTGGTTTAATTGGATCTTCAATTTTTAAAAGGTTAAAAAAAAATGGATCAATTAAAAAAATAATTACTTATGATAATAATAAGTCTGTAAATGAAATAATTAAGAAAGATAAACTCTCTGATGAAACATTTAATAGCGCAGGTGAAGCAGTAAAAAATTCTGATTTAGTTATTATAGCAACACCTATAAGTAGTTTTGAGAACGTATTAAGTTCTATCAAAGACAATTTGAAGGCTGGTTCAATTTTAACAGACACTTGTTCAGTAAAAACAGGAGTGGGTAAAACATTTGAAAAAATGAATTTAAAAAATTCTATTTGTATTCCTGGGCATCCTGTTGCTGGAATAGAAAATAGTGGACCAAAAGCAGGTTTTGCTGAACTATTTGAAGGTAGGTGGACTATACTTACACCTAATAAAAAAATAGATGAAAAGGAAATTAAAAAAGTTTCTAATTTTTGGGAGTCTATGGGAAGTAAAGTTAAAATAATGTCTGACGAAGATCATGATAAAATATTAACTTTTACCAGTCATCTACCTCACGTAGTAGCATACAATATTGTAAAAACATCTATGTCCAATGATGAGAAAGTAAAAGGTGATATTATAAAATACAGTGCTGGAGGATTACGAGATTTTACCAGAATTGCTGCTTCCGACCCTATTATGTGGAGAGATATTTTTATTGATAATAGCGCTTTAATTATTCAGGCTATTGATAAGTTTATTAAAAATTTAGATGAGTTTAAAAAAGCAATTTCAGAGAAAGATAGCAAAAAACTTATAGAAATTTTTGAGAAATCAAAAGATTTTAGAAAATCAGTTATAAAAGCTGGCCAGGATACTGATGAGCCTGACTTTGGAAGAAAATAATCAATCCAGAAAATCAATTTCTTTATAAATAATATTTTGTAACTTTTTTAAAAAATCCTCTTTACTTAAACCAGGTTCAATTGGACTAAGAAATGATATTGTTATGTTCCCTGGATATTTATTAAAACTATTTTTAGGCCATACCTTTCCGGTATTAAGGGCTACTGGAACACAAGGTAATTTTAAAGCTTCATAAATTCTTGCAACTCCTTTTTTAAAATCAGGCCTTTCTTTATAAGGTACTCTCGTACCTTGAGGGAAAATTAGCAAAGGTCTTTTGCTACTGTTTGTTTGGTCAAGAATTCGATCAAAAAAATTTAAGTTTTCTTTTGTGGCAGTGTCTCTAACAATTGCAATTGCACCAATTTTTTTTAAACACCAACCAAAAAAAGGTATTTTCATTAATCCTTTTTTCAAAACAAAAATTGGACCTGATATAACTGTTTGAAGTGCAAAAGTTTCGAACATAGATTGATGAGCGGAAGCAACAAAATATTTTTCAAATTTTTTTAGATTTTCGGTACCTTTAAAATCAATTTTAACATCAATAAATATCTTCAATAAAAATCCAACATATTTTGAAAGAATTTTTCCAGCACAAATCATATGCTTATCTTTGAGAAATAGAAGAGGAAATACAATTATACAAGCAACAGCTATCCCTCCAAATAAAAAAATATTAAAAAATAATGATCTTAAAAATATCATTTACTAAATGATTTCAGAAATTTTTTGTCTTTTTCTGATTATTTTTATTTTGCCTTTTTTTACAATAATTTCAGAGGCCAATGGTCTAGTATTGTAATTCGATGAAAGTGTTGAGCCATAAGCACCAACATTAGTTATAGCTACATATTCTCCTTCTTTTAAAAGAGGAAAATTTTTATATTTTAGAAAAGTATCAGTGCTTTCACAAATTGGTCCAACAAATTCAATATTCCCATCAATTCTTTTTTTAGATTTTGATACAGAAGTAATTTCATGTTTTGCATCGTATAAAGCTGGTCTCATAAAGTCATTCATACCAGCGTCCAAAATAATAAAATATTTATTACCATTTTTTTTAATAAATATAATTTTTGAAACTAATGAACCTGTATTACCAACAATGTATCTACCTGGTTCAAATATAATTTTACAATTAGTCTCTTTTTGAAATTTTTGAACCAAATTAGAATAATTTTTTATATCAATTTTTTTATCTTTATTTTTGTATTGAATACCAAATCCACCACCAAGATCGATATAATTAAAATTTATTTTACTTAATTTAATAATTTTTCTTATAGCATTTAAAGTCCTTCTGTATGGCGCTATTGATGTAATTTGACTTCCAATGTGAACGCTAATTGCACTAATTTTAATATTTTTTAAATTTTGAGATCTTTTACAAAATCTTAAAAAATTTTTATTTAATAGACCAAATTTACTATCAAGTTTACCAGTTGAAATTTTTGAAAGAGTATTTGCATCAACATTTGGATTTAATCTAATCCCAATAGGTGTAACTCTATTCATTTTTTTTGATATTTTGTTTATTAATAGTGCCTCACTTTCAGACTCAATATTAATAAGTAAAACTCTTTTTTTAATTGCTAACCGCAATTCGCTATCTGTTTTCCCAACACCAGAAAAAACAATTTTTTTTGGATTAATCTTTGCTTTTAGTGCTTTTAATAATTCACCCTCTGAAACTACGTCAGCACCAGATCCTAATTTGCCTAACTCTGTCAAAATAGAAACATTCGAGTTAGATTTTACAGAAAAACAAACAAGGGGGCTTACTTTTTTAAAATAATTACAAAAAGTTTCAAAATTATCTTTAATTTTTTTGTAAGAATATACATAAAAAGGTGTAATGTTTTTATTTGCAATACCTTTAATAGATATGTTGTCAATAAATAGGTTTTGTCCTTTATAATTTAGGCTCATAAGTTTATGAAATTAAAATTATATTTTCTTTAAGATTTTCAGATTTATATACAGGCGTAGATTTTTTTCCGCAACCAGATAAAATCACAGTAACAATAATTATAAATATAATCCTGCTCATTTTACCTCTTTTCTGTATTTTCTAATCATATTTTTAATATTTTTAGTTGCTGTTCCCCCATAAGATGTTTTGGAGTTCATTGAACCTAATACATCAAATATTTTGATATTATCAACTTTAACTCTTTTCAAAAATTTATTTATTTCCTCAAGAGAAAGTTCGTCTAATCTTACTTTTTTTTTCTCAGCATAGTTCACAAGTTTAGATGAAGTTACATATGCTTCCCTAAATGCAAAGTTTTTTTTCTTTACTAAGTAATCAGCAAAATCAGTTGCTGTTGTATAACCTTTTTGAGCCATTTGTTTCATATTTATTTTATTTACATTAAGGTTCAAAATAAGTTCGTTTGCCATAAGCAACGTATCTTTTAAAGTGTCGTAACTGTCAAACACAAGAGATTTATCGTCCTGTAAATCTTTATAATAAGAAATTGGCAACCCTTTCATAATTGTTAGCATCGAGTTTAATTTTCCATAATTAATAGCAGTTTTACCTCTAATTAATTCTGCAGGATCAGGATTCTTCTTTTGAGGCATTATTGATGAACCAGTTAGTACATTATCGCTGAATTTTAAAAAATTAAAAGCTTCAGAATTAAATATAATAAAGTCTTCAGCTAATCTTGACATATGCATTGCACATGTAGCTGCTGCTGATAAAAAATCTATTGCAAAATCTCTATCACAAACTGCATCAATAGAATTACCAGTAGGTTTTTTAAAACCAAGTTTCTTCGCAGTAAATTGTCTATCTATCTTGTAAGATGTTCCAGCTAATGCTGCAGATCCTAAAGGACATTCGTCAATTAACTCAATATTATTTAAAAATCTTTTTTTATCTCTGTTGAGCATTTCTACATAGGCTAATAAGTAATGTGCAAAAGAAATAGGTTGTGCATTTTTTAAATGGGTAAAACCAGGCATAACAGTATCGATATTTTTTTCTGCTTTTTTCAAAATAGATTTAATTAATAAATTTAAAGTATCATTAATATCTAGTGATGCTTTTTTTACCCAAATTTTAAAATCTGTTACAACTTGGTCGTTTCTTGATCTTGCAGTATGGAGATATCCTGCAGATTGACCAATAATTTCAAACAGTCTTTTTTCAATGTTAAGATGAATATCTTCAAATTTTTCTTTAAATTTAAATCTATTTTTTTCAATTTCTTTTTCTATTTTTTTAAGACCCTTTATTATTTTGACTCCATCTTTTCTTGGAATAATTCTTTGCTTAATAAGCATTTGAGCGTGAATAATTGATGCAAATATGTCCTCTTTATAAAGTCTTTTATCAATATTTATTGACGACCCAATCCTTTGAAAATTTCTAGAATTTCCTTTACTAAATCTATTAGACCAAACCGTCTTATTTTTATTTTTCATTTTATATGTTAAACCTTTTTATATTATGAATATTTCAAGGTTTTTCTTGTTCCAACTATTTTTTTTTACTTTTTTTAAGCTCAATTTTTTATATGCAGCCGAACCTTTACCATTCAATAATATAGTTCTTCACAAAAATCCATTACAAGTTTCTCAAGTAAAATTTAAGGATTTTGACTCAAAAGATATTGTACTGAATAAAAATGATGGCAAGATTAAGATACTAAACTTCTGGGCAACATGGTGCGCTCCTTGTAAAGCTGAAATGCCATCACTAGATAAATTTACTTTAAAAAATCCAGATTTTCTGGTTTTTCCAATTAATTTAGAAAAAATAAATCAAAATAAAACGATGAAATTTTACAATGATTTAAATATTAAAAATTTAAAGATCTTTTTTGACCCAGAGTTTAAATTAGCAAAACAATTCAAATTAAGAGGAGTTCCAACTACAGTTTTTATAAATCAAAAAGGACAAGAATTTGCTAGGGTATTAGGTGACATAGATTTTAATGACAAAAATTTTATTAAATGGTTAAATAGTTATAGGTAATATTTATGAGCCATACTTTAAATTCTGTAATAATAAATCCAAGTTCAAAATCCTCTCCAAAAAATGCTGTCATACTTTGTCATGGATATGGCGGAGATGGAAATGATATATCTATACTTGCAAATTATTGGAAAACATTTTTGCCTGACACATTATTTGTATGTCCTGATGCTCCAGAAGTTTGCAAAGTTAATCCCACAGGTTTTCAATGGTTTGACCTTATGGATCAAACTGATGACGAAATCCTATCTAAATCTTTAATAGCAGAAAATAAGTTGGATAATTTTATTAATGAGATCACCAATCAAAATAAACTTAGTTTTAAGGACATAGCTCTTGTCGGCTTTAGTCAAGGTTGTATGATATCCTTACAAACAGCGTTAAAAAAGAAAGATCAAATTAAATGTTTAGTTGGTTATTCTGGTAAGATTTTAAATATAAAACATTTAAATCAAAACATAAATTCTAAGCCAGAAATTTTTTTAATGCATGGTGATAAAGATGCGGTTGTACCAGTAAATTTTTTACTCGAAGCTAAAGAGTTTTTTAATCAAAACAGTTATAAAATTCAAACAAAAATCTTCAACAATTGTGAACATAGAATTCCTACAGAGGGATCCAGCCTTGGTTTAGAATTTTTAAAAAAAAATCTATATAAATAAAACATTTAAGTGTAACAAAATTATAACTTGATAAATATTTTTCTTTAAGTTAGCATTAAATATGATCATAGCTTCCAGTGATAGAGTTCCTTTGGAAAAATGTCCGGCACTTGTATTAAATGCCGACTTTAGACCTTTAAGCTATTATCCTTTATCTTTGTGGTGTTGGCAGGATGCTATTAAATCTGTTTTTTTAAATAGGGTAAGTATTGTCTCAACTTACGAGAGGAAAGTTAGAAGTCCATCATTTGAAATGAGTTTACCAAGTGTAATCGCGCTTAAAAGTTTTGTAAAACCTTCGACTCACCCAAATTTCACACGTTTTAATGTTTTTTTAAGAGATAAGTTTTCTTGTCAATATTGTGGGGACAAAAATGATTTAACCTTTGATCATTTGCTTCCAAAGTCTAAAGGTGGCTTAACTGATTGGGAAAATGTGGTAACTGCTTGCTCTACTTGTAATGTTAAAAAAGGTGGAAAACTGTATAATAACTGTGACTTAAAATTAAAAAAATTACCTTTTATCCCAACTGTTGATGATCTCCACAAAAATGGAAGACACTTCCCACCAAATTTTTTACACGAGAGTTGGATGGATTATCTATATTGGGATATTGAATTAGAGCCTTAATTATATTTTTTCTGAAACTTTTATAGCTGCTTTTGATGTCGTCTGAATAATTTTGTCTAATACGAAATACAATCCTTTTTTTGATGCACCCTCATTGTAAGCCAAGTTTTTATGGTCAATTTCGTCCTGTCTAAATTTTGTGATTGATTTTTTTAAAGATTTTTCATCATCCCCAAGTTTATCTAGTTGGCTTTTATAGTGACCATCTATAACTTCCTCAACTGAAGCAGTGCAAAGCATAGCTGCTTTTTCTCCTAACATAGTTGTTCCAAAACCAAGCGTTACTCCGAGAAGATCCCAAATAGGCAGAAAAATTGTAGGTTTAATATTTCTATCCTTTATAGCCTTATCAAAATATTCGAAATGTTCTTTTTCATGCTCTTTCATTTCTTCAATTAGTTTTTTTAATTTTTCGTTCTTTCTAAAAGTATTAAGAGCTAGGAGTTGACCTTCATAAATTTTAATGGCACCACGCTCCCCAGCATGATCAACTCTTATAATTTCTTCTAAAGTTTTCTTATTTGTTATTTTCATATTTTTTGAATATTTTAAAGAATATATACGATAAAATTAATGAAAAAATGGTATTTATTGAAGCAAGGGACAAACCCAAAAACCTGAATGTGACTTCCTTACAACTTATAGTATTTTGCTTTAATTCCTTTAATATATCCTCTTTTGATAAAATTTGATTTAAATTTTTTGTTTCGCAAACAACCGACTCATTAAAAAAACCTTGTTCAATACCAAAATGATAAAACGCAACAATTGAACCTAATAAAGATACTACACTTAAAATAAGTAAATGGATTTTGATATTTTTTTTTATAACAAAAATACTTGTTAATAGTATAATCGATAGGTAATAAGGATATCTCTGGTATAAACATAGTTTACAAGGTTCATGACCGAGACCATACTCAATTACGAAAGCTAAAATTAAGGAAAAAGAAATTAAAAGAAATACTATCTTTAAAACGGTGTCATGATTTTTTTCTATCATTTCATTAAGTAGAGATATATTAGTCCTAAAACTATAAGTATAAATGCCGTTATTATTAGAGACCATTTTGTCCCATGTTTTTCTAGAAATGGCCCAAATTTTTGACCAAATTTGTAAGTCAAAAAAGCAACTAAGAAAAATCTTGAGCCTCTTGTTAAAATACAAATAATAATAAAGAAAAATATATTAAAATTTATAAAACCACTTGATATTGTTAAAAGCTTAAATGGAAGAGGTGTAAAACCTGCAGTGACTAAAATACCAAGCCAAGAAAAAAAACCTCCAGTCGTTGAAAACCTTTCTTTTAAAAAATTTGGATCTTGATAACCATAAAGCTCAAAAATTTTAATACCAATTTCATTAAAAAAAACATATCCAATCAGGTATCCAAAAAGCGCACCAAGAACAGAAAAAATAGTTGCAATTAAGGCTATTTTTAAAAACTCGTTTTTTTTTGCAATAACCATCGGAATAATCATTACGTCTGGCGGAATGGGAAAAAAAGAACTCTCTATAAAAGACTCAAATGCTAAAAAAGGTTTAGCATATTTTTTTCCTGCCCAATAAACACATTTATCGTATAATTTTTTGATCATTTTTTTAGTTGCGTCTTAAATTAATTCAAAACATAATGATTGTACAAATAAAAATTAATACGGAGATATGGGCGAATGGTGGAACTGGTAGACGCGTTGGACTCAAAATCCAATGGTAGCAATACCTTGAGAGTTCGAGTCTCTCTTCGCCCACCAATTTATGGAAATAAAAAAACTAAATAGTTTAGTTGAACTATATTTTGAAAAATTAAATGAAATAGATAAGGACAAACCTTTTTTAAAGTGGTTAAAGCCTAATAAGACAACATATACTTGGTCACAGGTTTCTGAGAGAATTTTTAAATTAACCAATAAAATTAAATCAATTATAAAAGATGGCGATAGATGTTTAATACTTTCTGAAAACCGTCCCTATTGGTTAATGTCAGATATAGCCGTCATGAATGCGGGAGGGATATCAGTGCCAATATTTACTACCTACTCTTCAAATGATTATAAATATATTCTTAATGACTGTAAACCAACAGTAATAATTGTATCAAATAATGATCAGTTTAAAAAAATTAAAAATTTTATAAATCCCGAGGTAAAGGAGATTATTTCTTTTGAAGATATAGAGCATAAAAATTTATCAATTACTCAAATTTTAAAATCTGATGATAATAAACAAGTTATAAATAAAAGTTTAAAAAGACATATGCCTGCATGTATAATTTATACATCTGGTACATCTGGAAATCCGAAAGGTGTTGTACTGAGTCATGGAGGTATTTTAGCAAACTGTGAGGGCGCGCTAGATTTACTCGATCCTTTAATTAAAAAAAAGAGCCCAGTATTTCTCACATGGCTACCACTTTCGCATTCTTATGAACATGCCGTTCAGTTCATTCAAATTTTGACTGGAGCAAAAGTTTTCTATGCAGAAAGTTTAGAAAAACTTCTATCAAATATGTCTGTAGCAAAACCAACAATAATGACTGCTGTTCCAAGATTTTATCAGAACTTATACAATAAAATTAACAATAATTTAAAAAAACAAAAAGGTTTTAAAAAATATCTAATAAATAAAACTATTGATTTAGGTATTAAATCTCTTAAAAAACAAAATCTTAAAATTCACGAAAAACTACTTAATTTTATTTGTCAGATTTTGGTAAGAAAAAAAATTCAAAAACAATTTGGCGGGAATCTTCAAACTTTTGTATCTGGAGGAGGAGCTCTTGATAAAAATATAGGTGAGTTTTTAAATGCAGTTGGATTACCAACTTTACAAGGCTATGGCCTCACAGAAACTTCTCCAGTTGTAAGTTGTAATTTGCCGGGCAATATTAAAGTCGAAACGGTTGGACCCCCCTTTAAAACTAATAAAGTTAAAATTGCCCAAGATGGGGAAATTCTTGTAAAGGGAGAAAATGTTATGCTGGGTTATTGGAACAAAGAAAAAGAAACTAATGAAACTATTAAAAATGGATGGCTTCATACTGGTGATATTGGAGAGTTTGATAATAATGGCTATCTAAAAATTACTGATAGAAAAAAAGACATTATTGTTAATCTTGGTGGAGATAATATATCTCCAACTAAAGTTGAAAACCATTTTTGTAATCATGAATTAATAAAACAATGTTTAGTTTACGGAGACAAAAAAAATTATCTTGTTGCATTAATTGTCGTTGAGTCAAAAGATAAAGATAATTCAACTATAGGAAGTATAATTGAAAATTTAAATAAAGATTTAACTTTAATCGAAAAAATTAAAAAATTTATTTTAATTGAAGATGAATTTACAATTGAAAATGGTTTAATGACTCCAACTTTAAAGTTAAAAAGAAAAAAAATAATTGAAAAGTATCAACAGGAACTTGAAAAACTTTATTAATTAAATTTAATTCTTTTATTAAAAAAGTGTTGATATTACTTACTTTTTTTAAATAAATTTAAAATTTTACACTTAAATAATAAATTTAATTTATTTTAAAATTTTGAGAATTAATTAGTGTTTGACATCAATAAAGAAAGAAATAAAGTTTAAATAACAAACGAATCATTAAGATTTGTTTTAAAAAAAGGGAGATATAATGGCTAAAAGACGTAAAAAAGCTAAAAAGAAAAAAAAGAAGGCTAAAAAAAGAAGAAGAAGAAGAAGATAAATAGTTTTCTACTAAAACGCCCTTTCCAAATCTCACGGAAAGGGCGTTTTTTATTGTTCCATCTCTACAATTTGATTTCTTCCCAAGGCTTTATCCATCTTCTTTTTCGTGTCCTCGGCTGATATTTTAAGAACTGCCTCAAACTCACTTTGCAATCTATCATAAGCTTGTTCAAAAAGTTGTCGCTCACTATAAGATTGATCAGCAATGGTATTTGATGTCTTGTTTAAATCCTTCACAACTTCTGCAAGTTCGTATATTTTTCCAGAATTTATTTTTTGCTCATATTCTTGTGCTCTTCTACTCCACATAGTTCTTTTAATTTTCGGTTTTGTTTTTAAAATTGAAACACATTTATTTATCTGATTTATCGAGGATATTGGTCTTAAATGGCTTTGCTGATTAATAGGTATTGTTAAAGTTAATTTATCACGCTCAATTAATATTTTATAAAAATTTATCCCTATATCTCCAATGGTAGCTTTTTCTACTGCAGTAATTTTACCAACACCATGTTTCGGATAAACAACGTAATCGTTAATATTATACTGTTTTTTTTCAGTAGGTTGTTTTTTAATCTTTTTAATTTCTATTTTTTGATCAGCAATATTTATTTTTTTTGGCGCGACTACTTTTTTAAGATCTTTAGATTTTTCTAATTTCTGTTTTATTTTTTTTTTCTTTTTAATTTTTTTCGGCACAATTACTCCCCTGGTTTCTCTGAAAAATACTTGTCCAATTTATTTCTAACATTTTTGAACTTATCAGCATCCTTTGGAGGATCCTTTTTCACAGAAATGTTTGGCCATAATTTAGAATATTTTTCATTTATCTCAAGCCATTTCTGTTTGTCATCTTTTTCATAACTTGTGTCAGAAACTATTGCATCTACTGGACATTCTGGTTCACAAACTCCACAATCAATACATTCTTCCGGACTGATTACAAGCATATTTTCCCCCTCATAAAAACAATCTACTGGGCATACCTCTACACAGTCCATTAGTTTACATTTAATACATTCATCTTTTACTATGTAAGTCATTTATTTTTTTCTTTTATAATATCCAATTTTATTTCTCCACTTAATTTATCTGGTAAATAAAGCAATCCGCAAATTCGCCTCATTAAAGTATTCTCATATATATCTGATTTATCATCTGATAAAATAATTTTCCATAAAAACCTAAGAACTAGTTTTTTACTATCCGAGTCCATTTTTTTAACTTCTTGGGTATATTCTAAAATTTGATTGGAATTTTTTTCGTATTCCTCTGCACTTTTAATAATTGATAAGATTTGTTCTCTATTTAATTTTTCCTTTGAAGACATTTCTGCAAAATTTATAATTAATTCTTTTTCTTCATCAGAATAATTTTCATCTATTTTAGCTGCATGTATTAGCAAAGCTAACATTTTCATTAAATTTTCATTTGTATCTTTAGGATTATTTTTTTTACTTTTATCAAGAAAATTTATTATCATTTAATATTAAGTTCTGTTAATTTTTGAAAAGGATTATCTTTTTTACGAATTTTGCCCAAAAATTGGTCTCTTCTTCTTTTTTGACTATCTCCAGTATAATAAAATATATCTTTATCTTTATCTTTTTTTCTGTAGTTCATAAGACTTAATAATTTATAAAAATTTTCTTTTGAAGACCCTAAAAGATTCATCATTTCGGCATTAACCTCGAAATCGTTTTTTTTAGTGTTTTCAATAATTTTCAAAAATAACTTTTCAAGAATATCCACTCTAACATAGAAATTTTTGAATTTTTCAAATCCACATAATAAAAGAAATTTTGAATTTAATTTAAGATTATCATCTACTAAAAAGTTAAGACCAGATTTTGGTACTGAGTGGTCATTAATAATATTATTATGAAATTTCCACAGAGAGATTCTCAAATTCACAGCTTTAGGTTTTAACATTCTAGGCAAAAATATATGGTATCGACCAATTTTAATTCCCAAATTTCTCAATTGTCTTCGGTCTTCCTTTGATATCGAGCTAACAATTTCTTTAACCTCATTTCTTTTTAATACACCATTACTCTCATAAAGTTGAAAGGCTAGTGCTCTAAGATATTGATTTTTATTTTTTAATTTTATTAAGCTAATTAAATCTTTTAATTCAACTGATATTAGGTTTTTAATCCAAGAATTAAGTTCAAAAACTAAATTCTTTCTAAAATTTATATCTAGTGCTTCATCTGCTATAACTTCAATCTCGGGCGATAAATAATTAATTCCTTTTTTAATTTTCGCAATCGGATTATTTTTCCAATAAACTTTATAATCATTTTTCAATTCAAGATCCTTTTTTTCTATAATTTCTTTAGCTCTACTTATTAACTCATTTG
This sequence comes from uncultured Pelagibacteraceae bacterium, assembly GCA_902578115.1. Taxonomy (GTDB): domain Bacteria; phylum Pseudomonadota; class Alphaproteobacteria; order Pelagibacterales; family Pelagibacteraceae; genus Anoxypelagibacter. The sequence goes on from CACHBR010000002.1 coordinate 48,552, forward strand.
CAATACCCTGTCTTGCAGCTTTTTTAAGTGATTTGATATCTGTATCTAGTGTACCTTTAGTAAACTCTAAATTAAGTTTAAGACCCTTAAGATTTCCGATTAATTGTTTGTTTATGATCACATCGTTATTGTCTTTTATAGTTGTTGCTAATTTAAAATCTTGTTTTAAATCTCTTGAAAGAGCAGTTATTCTTTTATCGATGAAACTTTTAGTTAATTCTTGGTGCAATCTTTCAGATAAGAAATCCTCAATATTTTTACTCGCTTCAATCCAATAATCTGAATTTTCTACCCAATTTTTTTTATTAGCTACGTATGACCATGTTCTGACATTTGAAATTTTATTTGAAATTACATCAATGTTACCATGATATTTATCTAAACCCTTAAGCTGATTCTTCATATACTCATTTGGTATCCGATTTTTATTAGAATTTAAAAAATTAAAAACTTTAGTAACAACATCTATGTGATTAAAAGCCTTTTTTTGAAAGTCAGGTATTTGACAACATTCCCAAAGCAATTCAAGATTGTTTGAAGAAACTTTTATTTTTTTATCTCTTATCAAATATTTCAAAATATTTTCGTCTATTGAGTCAGAAATTCTGTGTAGATTTCTATCTCCTGATTTTTTTTCAAGTGAGTTTATTAAACTTTCTGGATCAGAAAAATCTAGATCTGAATTTCTCCAATATAAAAATCTTATATCATCTAAATTATGTTTTTCTATTCTTTCTATCTCATCAGGCTCTAAAGTTTCACAGTCTCCTGTTATTCCAAAATATCCATCATTTTTAAATCTTCCTGCTCTACCAGCAATTTGTGAAATCTCTGTCATCCTTAATCTTCTTCTTTTCTTTCCATCAAATTTTCTAAGACTTGAAAAATTAATTTGTTCAATGTCCATATTAATACCCATTCCAATTGCATCGGTTGCTACTAAGTAGTCTACGTCTCCAGACTGATAAAGTTCTACTTGGGAGTTTCTTGTTTTAGGACTTAAAGAACCCATTATTACGGCAGACCCACCCTTTTGTCTTCTTACTAATTCTGCCAAGGCATAAACTTCCTCAATAGAAAAAGCTATAATTGCACTTTTTCTATTTAATCGGGATATTTTTTTTGATCCATTATAGGATAATTTTGAAAATCGTTCTTGATTAATAAATTCTACATTTTTTAAAAGTTGGGAGATAATACTTTTCATAATTTGAGAACCTAAAAACATAGTCAAAACTTCACCTCTAAAATTTATAAGGCGGTCGGTAAAAATGTGGCCTCTCTCTGTATCGCCACACATTTGAATTTCATCGACTGCTACAAAATCGACAACTTTATCTTTTGGCATCGACTCTACGGTACAAATAAAGTATTTAGCAGAGTTAGGAATTATTTTTTCTTCTCCAGTAATTAAAGCAACCTTCTCAGTTCCTAATTTTAAAACACATTTATCATAGACTTCTCTAGCCAAAAGTCTCAAAGGTAAACCAAAAATTCCTGAATTAAATTCCAACATCTTCTCTATAGCCATATAAGTTTTTCCGGTGTTTGTTGGTCCCAGAATAGCTAAAATTTTATTTTCGGTATGTTTCATTAATTTGTGCTATAATTTTTTTTAAACACTATATATAGACTTGGTTAGAGAACAAAAGATGATTAAACCATGACCGAATCACTTTGTCAAACGTTCTATTTTAATAAATAATTTCTGTAGTACTATCGAAAGTCAGTGGACGATCATATAAAAAAAAATATCGCTGGTTTAAAACCATCTGCTACTTTAGCAATAAATGAAAAAGTAAAACAATTGTTAAAAGATGGAAAGAAAGTATTTAACTTTGGATTTGGTCAATCTCCTTTTCCAGTTCCAGAAAAAATAGTTTCAGTTCTAAGAGATAACGCCCATAAAAAAGATTATTTGCCAATGCAGGGACTTCCTGAATTAAGAGAAGCAATTTCAAAATACTTATTTAAAAGGACAGGTGTTGATTATAAAAAAGAAAATATAATTATAACCCCTGGTTCAAAAGAAGCAATGTTGTTAATGCATGTAGTATTTAATGGGGAAATAATTTTGCCTGCCCCAAGTTGGGTTTCATATGAACCTCAAGCTGAAATAGCTAATAATAAAGTTCATTGGATTGAAACAACAATAGATAATAATTGGTTTCCAACCGCAAAACAACTCGAGGATAAAATAAAATCTATTGGAAAAAAAAATATTATTTTAATACTAAATTCTCCAAATAATCCATCTGGCTCAGTTTGTAATAATTTAAATGAGATCGCTAATGTTGCTAAACAGAACAATGTAAAAATTCTATCTGACGAAATATATACAGACTTAACTTTTGATAATAATTATGAATCTATTTCAAAATTTAGTCCTGAAAACACTTTCATAAGTGGTGGATTAAGTAAATGGTGTGGCGCAGGAGGTTGGCGATTAGGTTTTTTTGCAGTACCAAATAGTCAATTAGATTTTTTAAATGCATTAAAAACTTTAGCTAGTGAATCATATTCAACTGTTAATAGTCCTTTGCAATTTGCAGCAGTTGAAGCCTATAAAGGGGACTATAGTGATTATTTAAACAAAACTAAATCTATTTTAAAGCTTGTAGGAAATTATGTTTGTAATAATTTAAAATCCAACAAAGTTTTAATTAATCCCCCTAAAGGGGCATTTTATTTAATGCCCGAGTTTTTAAATTCTAAATTTAAAAACTCTACCGAAATGTGCGAGGATATAATCAACAAAACTGGTGTAGCACTTTTGCCTGGTTCAGACTTTGGTTTTAAATCAAAAAAAATGTTAGCAAGGCTCAGCTATACTGATTTTGACGGGGATATTTTTCTTAAAAATATAAATAGTGGTAAAAAACTAGATGATGATCTTGTTAAAAAATATGCTCCAAATGTTGTTGAAGGAACCCATAAATTAGTTGAGTGGTCTAAAACACTATAGATACGTTATAAAAATTAACGTCCAAATTAAGTTATTTAGTTTTACAACGCCCTAAGCGTATTGATACGATTTATCTAATTGTACAATTAAGACTAGGGGGAAAAATGAAGAGAATAATCTCTACTATCTCAGCTATAGCAATGTTGTTTGCATTATCTTTACCGATGATGTCAGTGGCAAAAGCTGCTGAGTTTTTTACAATTGGAACAGGTGGACCAACTGGAGTTTATTTCCAAACTGGTAACGCCATTTGTAAAATGTTACACAAACAAGCGATAAGTGCTGAGCACGGAAGAAAAAAGGGTACAGCTAAAGCTTATAGATGTACTGCGCCTTCAACAGGTGGTTCTAACTACAATATTGGACAAATCAAAGATGGTGAGTTTCAATTTGGTGTTGCTCAATCTGACTGGCAGTTCCATGCTTATAATGGTTCAAGCAAATGGGAAGGAAAGCAGTTTAGCGATTTAAGAGCTGTATTTTCTGTTCACAATGAACCTTTCCAAATTTGGGCTAGTAAAAAATCTAAAATTAAAGATTTTAAAGGCTTAAAAGGAAAGACAGTTAACATTGGTAATCCAGGTTCTGGCCAAAGAGGAACTATGGAAGAATTAATGAAAGCTATGGGAGCAGATATGAGTATGTTCAAAGCAACTACAGAACTTACTTCATCTGAACAAGTAAAAGCTCTTTGTGACGGAAAAATAGATGCATTCGGATATTCAGTAGGATTTCCAAATGGTGCTATGGAGCAGGCAGCAACTTGTAAAGCAAAAGCAAGCCCGATTAATTTGACTGGCGCACCAGTTCAAGGTTTAATTGATGGAGCTGACTATTATGCTAAAGCGGTAATACCAGCAGGTACTTACTCAAATCAGAAAAAAGACGCTACAACATTCGGTGTAAAAGCTACTGTTGTAACAAGCGCAAATGTTTCTGAAGAGCTTGTATACTTAGTAACAAAAGCGGTTATGGAAAACTTTGATGATTTCAGAGCTCAACATCCAGCTTTTGGACCACTGGAAAAGAAAAATATGATAGCTGATGGTTTATCAGCTCCATTACATCCAGGTGCTGTTAAGTATTATAAAGAAGCTGGATTAATGTAATCTTAATACATAATTAAATTAAAAAGGCCCAATATTTATTGGGCCTTTTTTTTTATAATAATGTATCTTAACTATAATGAATCAAAATGTTCAGAGTAAGATTAAAGACAAAATTCAAGAAGATATTTCTCCAACTCGTAATTTAACAGGAATTCATTTAAAAATAGTTTTTAGTATTGCCATTCTCTGGACGTTCTTCCAACTTTGGTATGCTTCTCCATTTCCTTTTTGGTTTAATTTCGGAATGTTTAAAGGTTTACCGGCAAGAGCTATCCATTTAGGTTTTGCTTTAACTTTAGCTTTTTTGATTTTTCCAGCAGTTAGAGGAAAAAAAATTTCAGTATTTGATATTTTAATTAGTATAGTTGGAGCGTTCTGTTGTTTATATATCTATTTTTTTTATGATGATTTAGTTAATAGAGGTGGAATACTTTTAGTAAAAGAAATATTTGGATTTAAGATTCCAGTAGAACTCATAATAGGTGCAATTGGTATTTTAATACTTTTAGAAGCTACAAGACGGGCAATTGGGTTACCTTTGGTTATTATTGCAGTTTGTTTTTTACTCTTTTCTTATTTTGGCAAATATGCTCCAGATATAATTTCTCATGGTGGTCTTTCAGTCAAAAGATTAGTCGGTTTCCAGTGGTTTGATCAAGAGGCAATTTTTGGAATACCAATTGGAGTATCCGTGGACTTTATATTTTTATTTGTTTTATTTGGAGCCTTGTTAGAAACTGCTGGTGGAGGAAAATATTTTTTAGATTTAGCTTTTGCTATGGTTGGTAAAATGCGTGGAGGTCCAGCTAAGGCTGCAATATTAGGGTCTGGAATGACAGGTATGATTTCAGGCTCATCTATAGCTAACACTGTTACAACTGGAACTTTCACAATTCCAATTATGAAAAAAACTGGGTTTTCCCAGGAAAAAGCAGGAGCCATCGAGGTTTCCTCTTCAGTTAATGGACAAATAATGCCACCAGTAATGGGAGCTGCTGCTTTTGTAATGGCTAGTTTTATTGGAGTAACTTATTTTGAAGTTGTTAAACATGCTTTTTTGCCAGCTATTATTTCTTACATTGCTTTGTTTTACATATCTCATTTAGAGGCTCTTAAATTAGGTCTAAAAGGTATGGACGATGCTGATGTTCCGCATCTTAAGAAAACTTTTTTATCAGGATTACATTTTTTAATACCAATTTTTGTACTAATTTTTTTACTTGTTTATATGAGATATACTGCTGGCTTTTCAATTTTTTATGCTACTCTTTCTTTAGTTTTAGTAAATTTAGTAAGCCGTATTATTAAAAATTCAGATTTTAAAACTGGTTTAATTGATTGGTATAATCAAACAATTATTGGTCTTCAGAAAGGCGCAATCAACATGGTGGCAGTTGGAATTGCGATTGCTACTGCTGGTATAATAGTTGGAGCTGTTGGCTCTACAGGACTGAGTACTAACCTGATTATAGTTATAGAGACAATAGCTAGAGACAATGTAATAATATTAATACTACTTACCATTATACTTTGTTTACTTTTAGGAATGGGTCTTCCAACTACTGCAAATTATGTTGTAGTAGCATCGCTTATGGCCACTGTCCTTGTTGATGTTGGAAATGCTTCAGGCTTTATTTTTCCACTAATAGCAGTCCATTTATTTGTATTTTATTTTGGTTTAATGGCTGATGTAACACCACCAGTTGGATTAGCTTCTTACGCAGCTGCAGCAATTTCAGGCGGCGACCCTTTAAGAACCGGACTTCAGGCAATTTGGTATAGCTTAAGAACAGGAATTTTACCTATCGTATTTTTATTTAATCATGAACTATTGTTAATCGGTGTAGATAGTTTTTGGCAGGCTCTAATTGTAATAGCTACTTCTTTAACAGGAATATTAATTTTTACTGCTGCTACTCAACAATGGTTTATAAACAAATTAAAATGGTATGAAACTATTGCATTTTTAATAATTTCCTTATCATTTTTGGCTCCTGATTATGTTTTAAGTAAATTTTATCCAAAATTTAATGAGCAAAAACTTTCAGCAGAAACTATTCAAAATCTCTATTTTGATCCTGCTAAAGAAGTTCACATTAAAGTAACCAGGGTTTCTGAGTACGGAGAAAGATATAAGTTATTTGTTATTGATAAAAGAAAATTTGAAAAAGAATATAATTTAGAGGAATACGGTATAACTTTGATGGATCAAAACGATCAAGTTACTGTCGATAAATTAAACTGGAAAGGGGAGGCAAAAAAATCTGGAATGCAGATGGGTGATATTATAAGTAATTTTAAAATTGAAAATCCAGAAAGACCAAATAAAGCAATTGTTTATCCTTTCGCATTTTTTGGCTTATTAATATTTGGGTATTTAAATTATAGAAGAAAAAATATTTAATTTTATTTATTTATTTTTAAAATTTTCCAAACACCAGATGTGACTGCCACTATGCCTTCAGCATTTATAATTTCACATGTTAGAAAAACTAGTGTCTTAGTTTTTTTTTGAACCTTAACCTTGGCTACTAATTTATCTCCAAGTTTAGCTGCAGATATAAACTTCATTTCTAAAGATATTGTTACACATCTTTTATTATCAGCTGATTGATGTGCTGCATTTCCCATTCCAGTATCTGCAATAAAAGTAAGAAATCCTCCGTGTGCCATCCCGGCAGTATTGAGATGTATTTCTTTAACTTCAGTTTCGTACTCAAAAGTAGCGCTATCTATTTTTTTACCTTTAAGTCCACCTACTTGTTTTGCGTAGCCTGAATTAGTTTCGTCCATATCTTCTTTTATCATACAAAGGAGCCAGTTGTGAAAAAATAACAGCCGATAAAATAATTATAATTCCCATGATTTTATATTCGTTGAGATATTGGTCTAATATTATCCATGCAGCTACTGATCCAAATACACCTTCTAAAGAAAAAATAATTGCAGCTGGAGCAGGAGAAATATTTTGTAGAGCAAGAATCTGAAGCATAAAAGCAATTCCACTAGATAAAACACCTGCATAAAGTAATTCAGCTGCTTCTAATGATAAAACTTTTAATGAGACATATTCGTAAGCAAACATCGGAACAGAAGAAAATATTGCAGCAGCAAGACATTGAAAAGAAGCAATAGTAATCGGAAAATTGAAAACTTTTAAAAATTTAGAAATATAAACAATATGAAAGGCCCAGAAAAAAGCCCCAATTACTACAAGTGTGTCACCAAACCTAACTCTAAGATTACCCAATTCACTAAGAAGAAAACCACCTATTAAACACATCATTACTGATGGCCAAACAGATTTATGAATTTTTTTTGAAAAAAGAAAAAAAGCAATTATTGGAACTATAACTACATACAAAACTGTAAACACAGCTGAGTTTGCTACATCAGTATAAATTAGAGAAATCTGCTGTAAAATATTTCCTCCAGCTAATAAAAAACCTAAAAAAAATATATAACCTGCAACAAATTTATAATTTAATTTTGTCTCTTTGATTTTTTTATACTCAAAAATAAAAAAAAACGGTAGTAGTGCTAAGAAGCCTAAAATTAAACGAGCCGCAGAGAATGTCCAAGGGCCAATATAATCCATTCCCATATCTTGGGCCACAAAAGCTGTACCCCAAAGAAAAGAGCATCCTACCGCACAAATTAATGAAAATATTTTTTTATCCATTTAAACTGCAAGCTTGAATGCAAAATCTTTACCTAGACTTTTAGATAAATGTACGCAAAATCTTGCGCCTTCAGCACCATCAATTACTCTATGATCATAAGAGAGAGATATTGGAAGCATCTTTCTCACAATAAATTGACCGTTAACTTTTTTAATTTTATCAAAAGTTTTACCAACACCTAAAATAGCTACTTCTGGAGGATTAATAATTGGTGTGAAAAAATTTCCTCCAATACCTCCTAAGCTTGAAATTGTCATTGAACCCCCAAAAAATTCTTTCTTATCTATTTTAAGCTCTTTACATTGTTTACTTACTTTTCTTAATTCTTCATAAATTTCCTTTAATCCTAATTGATCAACATTTCTAATTTTTGGAACCATCAAACCGTGCGGAGTATCAACCGCAAAACCAACATGGTAATACTTTTTAAAAATTAATTTATTGTTCTCAGGATCTATAGAAGAATTAAAATTTGGATACTCTTTAAGTGCGTTTACTACAGCTCTAGTTATAAATGCCAATGGACTTATTCTTATTCTATCACCAGAATAATTATCGATTAATGTTGTTCTAAACTGTTCCATTTCAGTAATATCTATCTCATCATGTTGAGTAACGTGTGGAATCTCAGTCCAAGATCTAACAAGTTGAGGACCAGATAACTTTTTCACTCTGGGAAGATCTTTTTTTTCTATTTCTCCGAATGCTTCATGAGGATATTCATCTTTGTAAACTTTCTTTTCAACCTTTCCTTCATTAACTGACACCTGGGATCTTACAAATTTTTTCACATCATCTTCAGTTACTCTACCAGCTCTTTGTGATCCAGGTATCTGAACGATATCAGCACCTAATTCTCTTGCAAATTTTCTTACTTTTGGACTTGCAGATGATACACCGTCTTTACTCAATTTTTTTACTACAGGAGCTATTTCTTTTGGAGTTTCAGTTACTATTTTCTTTTCAGGGATATTTTCTTTTACCTTAACTGCTTTTTTACTTTCCTCCTTTTTACTAACAGAATCTAACGATAATATTTCACTTCCTTCTGAAACTTTGTCACCAACTTTAACAATAATCTCATTGATTTTTCCTTCATCAGTTGCAGGAACTTCTACACTTGATTTATCACTTTCTAAAGTTATCAGGGGATCATTTTTTTTGATCTGTTGTCCTGACTTAACTAATACCTCAATCACCTCAACATTTTTAAAATCTCCGATATTTGGAACTAATAATTTTTTTTCAGCCATTAAACTCTATAATTTTGTTGGAAATACCTTTTCTTGATCTATATCGTATTTCTTAATCGCTTTTTCTGCATGTTTACTTGCTAGTAATTGCTCTTTTGCTAAAGCACTTAAAGTGTATGTAACAATATGTTTTTTATCAACTTCAAAAAATTTTCTTAGCTTTTTCCTTGTATCACTTCTTCCAAAACCATCAGTTCCTAATGTGTAAAAAGGTTTGTTCGTATAAGGTCTTATTTGATCAGCATAGGATCTAATATAGTCAGATGCTGCAAATATAATACCATCTTGTGAACCTAAGCATGTTTCAACATAGCTTTTTTTTGCTTTTTCTCCTGGATTTAATAAATTTTTCCTTTCAACTTCCATGCCATTTTTTTTCAATTCGTTAAAACTAGTAACACTCCAAACATCACAATCAATTCCATATTCATCAGACAAAACTTCAGCTGCTTTTATAATTTCTCTTAAAATTGATCCAGATCCTAACATCTGTACTTTTGCTTTTCCTTTTCCCCCATAACTTTTAAACAAATACATCCCTTTCAAAATTCCTTGATCTGCACCAACAGGTTTTTCTGGATGAGTATAATTTTCGTTCATTGCAGTTATATAGTAGTAAATATTTTCTTTTTTCTCGTGCATCCTTTTCAATCCATCTCTAAAAATCACTGCCATCTCATATGAAAATGTAGGATCATAACTCACACAGTTAGGTATCGCAGATGCCATGAGAAGACTATGTCCATCCTGGTGTTGTAGTCCTTCACCAGCTAAAGTTGTTTTTCCAGATGTTGCTCCAATTAAAAAACCTCTTGTCTGAGAGTCTGCTGCGGCCCAAGCCAAGTCCCCAATTCTTTGAAAACCAAACATAGAGTAAAACAAATAAATAGGAACCATTTCTAAATCATGATTAGTGTAAGAGGTTCCAGCAGCAATCCATGATGACATTGCTCCTGCTTCAGTAATACCTTCTTGTAAAACTTGTCCGCTCTTGTCTTCTCTATAAGAACTTAATTGTTCAGAGTCGACTGGTTCGTATTTTTGGCCTTCGTGTGCATAAATTCCAATCTTTTGAAAAAAACCCTCCATACCAAAAGTTCTAGCCTCATCAGCAATTATAGGCACTAATCTTGGGGCAACATTTTTGTCTCTTAGTAAATTCGCAAGCATTCTTACAAGAGCCATTGTAGTAGACATTTCCTTATCACCAGTGGACTTCATAAAACTTTCAAATATATCTTGAGGAGGTGTTTTAACTGATTTTGCAAAAGTAGTTCTCTCAGGAATGTGTCCACCAAGCTTAACTCTGCAATTTTTTAAATACTTTATTTCTGGTGAATTTTCTGCTGGTTTGTAATATTCAATATTTTTAACCTGCTTATCAGTAAGCGGCACGTTAAATCTATCTCTGTAAAATAATAAATCTTCCTCGTCTAATTTCTTTTGTTGGTGTGTTGTATTTATACTCTCACCAGATTTACCCATTCCATAACCTTTAATTGTTTTAGCTATTATGACAGTCGGCTTACCTTTGCATTGAACAGCAGCATGATAAGCTGAGTAAACTTTATGAGGATCGTGTCCACCTCTATTTAATTTCCAAATATCCGCATCAGTCATATTTGCTACTAAGTCTTTTAATTCAGGATACTTACCAAAAAATTTCTCTCTTACGTAAGACCCACCTTTTGCTTTGAATGCCTGATATTCTCCATCAACTGCTTCGGTCATTCTTTTAACTAGTAAACCAGTTTTATCTTTAGACAAAAGCTGATCCCAGTAAGATCCCCAAATTACTTTAATCACATTCCAACCTGACCCTCTAAATCTTCCTTCAAGTTCTTGAATAATTTTTCCATTTCCTCTTACAGGTCCATCTAATCTTTGAAGGTTACAATTAATTACAAAAATCAAATTATCTAATTTCTCTCTTGCTGCTAGCCCTACAGCCCCAAAACTTTCAGGTTCATCCATTTCACCATCACCTAGATGACACCAAATTTTCCTATCTTGATCTTTTAAAAGACCTCTATTTATTAAATACTTAGTAAACCTAGCTTGATAGATTGCCATCATAGGACCAAGTCCCATGGACACAGTTGGGAACTGCCAAAATTTAGGCATTAACCAAGGATGTGGGTAAGAAGATAATCCGCCTTTCTCAACTTCTTGTCTAAATTTATCTAATTGTTTTTCTGTAATTCTTCCTTCTAAAAATGCTCTTGCATACATTCCTGGTGCGCTATGACCTTGAAAATAAACTAAATCACCACCAAACTTATTATTTTTTGCTCTCCAAAAATGATTCATACCGACGTCATATAATGTTGCTGCAGAAGCAAAAGTACCTATGTGGCCTCCTAGTTCTGGATTTTTTTTATTAGCCTTTACAACCATGGCAGCTGCATTCCATCTTATGTAAGCTCTAATTTTTCTTTCTAAATTTTGATCTCCAGGCGATCTGATATCTGCACTGGCAGGTATTGTATTTATGTAAGGAGTAGTTCTAGTGTCAGGTAAAGTTAATCCTTGTGTGTATGCTTCATCAATTACTTTTTTAAGTAAGTAACCTGCTCTAGATGAACCATCTGCTTTTACAACTGCTCGTAAGGAGTCCAGCCATTCTTGTGTTTCTGCAGGATCTATATCATCCTTAGAAATGGGTTGAGCATAAATAGTATCCTTTCCATTTTTTAGACCATTTGTTTTTTCTATTTTTGGAATTGGTTTTTCTTCAACTTCTATTATTTCTTTTTTTGGTTTGGCAACTTCTTCTTTTTTCTCATTCCCACCATCTAAAGTAGCTATAATACTTCCTTCCGAAACTTTATCTCCTATTTTAACTTTTAGCTGGGATATTTTTCCTTCGTAAGGCGATGGAACCTCAACACTTGACTTGTCACTTTCTAAAGTAACAATTGGATCATTTTTCTTAATTTGATCTCCAGGTTTTACTAAAACCTCTATAATTTCAACATCCTTAAAATCACCAATATCTGGTACAGAAATGTTTTTAGACATTTAATTATTATACACAATTTTTGACACAATTTATCCGCTTTTTTGACACTTAGAATTTGCAATATAATTCATGCAACTTTTAAGACTTATATTTAAAAAAAAGAGAGCAGATGTAAATTCTCAGGTATTAATTCAAAAAATTTTATTAAGAAAATACCTGGCTAAAACCAATTAGCAATACTACTAGAATTATAGCACCGTAATAATACTGATAGCCTCTAACAGTAAATGGAATTTTACTTAAAGCTCTATTTTTTATTTTTTTTCTAGGTTTAGATAGTTTCATTTTCTCTCAATACACATAGCAACGCCCATACCTCCTCCAATACAAAGCGTAGCCAACCCTTTCTTTGAATCTCTTTTTAGCATTTCATGAATAAGTGTCACGAAAATTCTTGTCCCAGAAGCACCAATAGGGTGTCCTAAAGCAATTGCTCCACCATTAACATTTACTTTTTCCATTGGCAAAGCTAGCTCCTTAACTACTGCGCAACTTTGTGCAGCAAATGCTTCGTTCGCCTCTATTAAATCTAAATCCTTTGATTGCCATCCAGCAATCTCTAATGCTTTTTTTGAAGACGGTATAGGACCTGTTCCCATCACAGAGGGATCAACACCACAAGAAGCCCAAGATTTAATTTCTGCTAAAGGTTTAATACCTTTTTTCTCAGCTTCTTTTTTTGACATTAAAACTACTGCAGCAGCACCGTCATTTATACCTGAGGCATTTCCTGCGGTAACTGTCCCTTCTTTTTGAAAAGCAGTTTTAAGCCTTTGTAGTGCCTCCATTGAAATCCCGTCTCTTGGATGCTCATCCTTTTTAAAAACTGCAGTACCTTTTTTAAGTTGAATTGTGTAAGGAACAATTTCATCGTCAAACTTATTTTCTTTTTGTGCTTTTAAAGCTTTTGTCTGAGAGTCGAAAGCAAATTTGTCTTGATCTTTTCTTGTAACTTGAAATTTTTGTGCAACATTTTCTGCTGTTATACCCATATGGTATCCATTGAATGCATCCCATAATCCATCTTTTATCATAGAGTCAACCAAACTAGTGTCCCCAAGTTTTTTTCCGTTTCTTAAATGAACTACGTGAGGCGATTGAGACATACTTTCTTGACCTCCCGCTAAAACAATATTTGAACTTCCAGAAAGAATTGAATGATATCCTGATGCAATAGATCTTAGACCTGAACCACAAACTTGATTAACAATATATGATGGTGTTTCTTTTGGAATACCTGCATCCATAGCGGCTTGTCTTGCAGGGTTTTGTCCTGCACCACCTGTTAAAACTTGGCCCATTATGATTTCGTTTATATCTGAAGCCTTAATATTTGATTTTTTAATAGCGTTTGAAATAGCTGTCGAACCTAGTTTATGAGCAGAAACATTTTTTAAAGACCCACCTAAATCTCCAATTGCTGTTCTTACAGCAGATGTTATTACAACTCCATTTTCTTTAGACATAATTTTCTACAATTATATTCTTATTCAAAGAATAGCAATAAGCATAAAATCGCTTTATTATAGCTGTTTTCTTTGATATTTTTACTATGTGGTCCCATAGCTCAATTGGATTAGAGCGTCTCGCTACGGACGAGAAGGTTGAGGGTTCAAGTCCTTCTGGGACCTCCAAAATAAGGAGATTTTTTATGTCACTACAAAATTCAGTATTCGTTTTTTTTATTGTAGTTTTAGCTGTTCTATTTGTACTATCCTTGATTTTATAGATAAACAGTAGCTAGAATAATTGATCCAAGTATTAATCTATATCCAACAATGACATTAAAGCTAAAATTCTTTAAGTAGATTAATAAGTATTTGATTGTTAAATAAGAGAAAATGAATGACAAACCTATCGTCATAATTGAGTTGGTATTTACAATTAAGTCTCCTTCATTAAACATTTTATAAACACCGTATATCGAGCTACCTGCAAGCGCTGGAATTGAAAGTAAAAATGAAATCTTGGCGGCATCTTCTCTATTAAATTTTAAAAATCTAGCTCCAGTCATTATTATTCCAGATCTGCTTACACCAGGTATAAGAGCTAATACTTGAAAAAACCCAATTAAAATGGCCTTTTTAAACGTAAATTTATCTTTAATGCTATTTTCAAGGCTTAATTTATCTGAAATAAAAAGTACAATACCAAAAATTATAGTCATCCAACCTATAAGCTCTAAAGACCTAAATGTATCAATCAAGTTATACTTTAAAATTAAAAATCCAAATCCAAACAATGGAATTGATGCCAAAATTATTTTATAAATTAATTTTTTATTCTTTCCAAAATTAAAAATATCCTCTTTAAAGAAAAATATTACCGCAAGTAAAGAACCCATGTGAGCATAAACATTTATTAATAATTCATTTTGAATACCAAAATATTTTGATATTAAATTTAGGTGAGCCGAAGAGCTAACTGGAAGAAATTCAGTAATACCCTGTGCTATAGATAGGATTAAAATTTGAATAAAGTTTTCCATTTATTGTGTATTTCCTTATATTTAATTCAACTAGAGAGTTCATTAAAATTACGCATAGCTGATATGCACATATAAAAAACAAGTAAAATATGGGTTTTTTGAATTAAAGGTCAATATAACTTACCTAAATAGTCTTTAATTTCTTTAATTTTTATTCTAAAAAACCGTCATGTCAGAAAAAATGTTAAAGTTTGTAAAAATAGGTCAGCAATCACCACCTAAAAGATCTGCTGATAACAGGAAGAATGACTTTAAAGAAGTCTACGATGAATTTATTAGTAACAAAGCCAAAGAGCAATCAAGTAGATGCTCGCAATGTGGTGTTCCATTCTGCCAGGTTCATTGTCCTCTTCAAAACAACATACCAGATTGGTTAAAGCTTACCGCGGAGGGAAGATTAGAAGATGCTTATGAATTATCACAAAGTACAAATAATATGCCTGAGGTTTGTGGAAGAATTTGCCCTCAAGATAGATTATGTGAAGGAAATTGTGTAATTGAACAGTCTGGACATGGAACAGTAACAATAGGATCGGTTGAGAAATACATTACAGAAACAGCTTGGGAAAAAGGATGGGTCAAACCAATTAAATTAAAAAAAGAGAAAAATCAATCAATAGGAATTATCGGAGCTGGTCCAGCAGGATTAGCATGTGCTGAACAGCTTAGAAAATCTGGGTTCAAAATCACAATTTACGATCGATATGACAGACCTGGTGGATTATTAATATATGGAATTCCAAACTTTAAACTTGAAAAATTTGTAGTTGAACGAAGAACTAAACTTTTAAAAGATTCAGGGATTAAATTTAAACATAACTTCGAGGTTGGTAGAGACGCAACTTTAGAAGAATTAAAATCAAAACATGATGCAATACTAATTGCTACCGGCGTATATAAAGCGAGAGATGTTGATATAGAGGGAAAAAATCTAAAAAATATTTTTCCAGCGATGGATTTTCTTACTGCTTCAAATCGAAAAGGTTTAGGAGATAAAGTTAAATTATTTGATGATGGTACTTTAAATGCAGAAAATAAAAATATTGTTGTTATCGGCGGTGGTGATACCGCGATGGATTGTGTGAGAACCGCTATAAGACAAAAAGCTAAATCTGTGAAATGTTTATACAGAAGAGATAGGGAGAATATGCCTGGCTCAGCAAGAGAAGTAAGTAACGCCATAGAGGAAGGAATTGATTTTCTTTGGCTATCTAATCCAAACAGATTTATCGGTAAAGATAATGTGGAAGCTGTTGAAGTAACAAAAATGGAATTAGGTGAAGCAGACTCCTCAGGTAGAAGAAAACCTGTTCCAATTAAAAATTCTGAATATAAAGTTGATGCTGACATTGTAATTAAAGCACTTGGTTTCGATCCTGAAGATGTACCTAAGCTTTTCGGCTCTGAAGATTTATCAGTTTCTAAATGGGGAACTATAAAAATCGACCTTAAAACTATGCAAACTAATTTGCCAGGAGTCTTTGCGGCTGGAGATATAGTAAGAGGGGCTTCGCTAGTCGTTTGGGCAATTAGAGATGGTAGAGATGCAGCTGCAGAGATTGAAAAATATCTAAATTCACAAGTAATAAAAAAAACGGAAGCAGCATGAAGTTATATAAAAAGAACAGAGAAATATTACAAAAAAACTTTTCTTATTCTACAAACATGGAGCATGATGCATGCGGAGTAGGTCTAATAGCTTCTCTTGATGGTAAAAAAAGTCGGAAAGTTGTTGAGTATGGTATTGAGGCTTTGAAAGCAGTATGGCACCGGGGAGCAGTTGATGCCGATGGGAAATCCGGAGATGGAGCAGGTATTAGCTTTGAAATTCCGAAAGATTTTTTTCAAGAAAAAATAGAGGATACAGGTCACAAACATACAGAGGGTGATATTTGTGTTGGAATGATTTTTTTACCAAGAACAGACTATTCATCTCAAGAACGTAGCAAAGCATTAGTAGAAAGAAATTTATTAGAAAACGATTTTTATATATATGGTTGGAGACAAGTTCCAGTAAATTCAGATGTTTTAGGAAAAACAGCTGATTCAAACCGTCCAGAAATTACTCAAATTATTTTTAAGTCCAATAAGAAAAAAGAAAGAAATGAATTAGAAAGATCACTTTATGTAGTTAGAAAAAAAATTCTTAAACAGACTAGAAATGAGCAAATTAACGATTTTTATATATGTTCCTTGAGTTCAAGATCGATTGTTTATAAAGGCATGTTTTTGGCTGAAGCCTTGTCGGATTTTTATCCAGATTTAAAGGACAAAAGATTTATTTCTAGATTTTCGATTTTCCACCAAAGATTTTCAACAAATACATTTCCAAGTTGGAAATTAGCTCAACCCTTCAGATCATTGGCTCACAATGGAGAAATTAATACCTTAAAAGGAAATATAAATTGGATGAAAATTCATGAACAGGATATGTCGAGTGAACTCTTCAAAAATGTAGAGGATTTAAAACCTGTTATAACTCCCGGCAATTCAGACTCTGCAGCTTTAGACAATGTTTTTGAATTACTTATTCATTCTGGAAAATCAGTTCCACTTATCAAATTAATGATGATGCCAGATGCGTGGTCTAAGAGAAGTAAAATTTTACCAAAAGCGCATCAGCAACTCTTTGATGTTTTAAACAGCACCATCGAACCATGGGATGGACCAGCTGCAATTTGTGCAACTGACAGTAAATGGGCAATAGCAGCAACAGACAGAAACGGATTAAGACCTTTAAGATATTCGATTACGTCGGACAATTTATTATTTGCAGGTTCTGAAACAGGAATGGTTTCTATTCCAGAAGAGAATATTATAGAAAAAGGAAGGCTAGGACCTGGTCAACTAATTGCTGTTGATCTAAAAGCAGGTAAAATTTTTAAGGATAAGGATATAAAAGATTATTTAGCTAAAGATTTTACAAAGTTTCATAAGCAAGTTGTGCACTTTGATAAAAAACTTGGTACAAAAAATGAGTTCCCAAATTTTCAAAACGAGGAACTAAGACAAAGACAATTTATTTCTGGATACAGCATAGAGGATTTAGAGCTTATTCTTCATCCAATGGCAGAAGAAGCAAAAGAAGCTACTGGTTCAATGGGAGACGATACACCTGTTGCTGTATTATCAAACCATTATAGACCAATTACGCATTATTTTAGACAGAACTTCAGCCAGGTAACAAATCCACCAATAGACTCTTTAAGAGAAAACAAAGTTATGAGCCTTAAAACAAGATTTGGAAATTTAGGCAACATTTTAGATTTTGACAATTTTACAAAAGAAAATATTTACGTTTTAGACAGCCCTATTTTAACAAACTCAGAATTTAAAAAATTTAAAAGCCATTTTTCCACTAAAATAAAAATTATCGATTGCACATTTGATGTAAGTAAATCTCTAAAAGATAGGTTGGAAGAAATAAGATCAGAAGCTGAAATTTCAGTTAGAGAGGGTATAAATCATCTTATACTTTCAGATCAAAAAATATCCGAAAAAAAAGCGATTGTACCAATGGTTTTGGCGGTAGGAGCCGTTCATTCAAATTTAGTCAAACATGGACTACGAGGTTATTCATCAATAAATGTTCAAACCGCAGAAGCTATGGATACACATTCATTTGCTGTTCTGCTTGGAGTAGGAGCAACAACTATAAATCCTTACCTTGCTATAGATAGTATTTACCAAAGATATACAAAGAAATTATTTGGAAAGTTAGACTTTAATGCTTGTGTAGATAGATTTAAAAAATCCATTAATAATGGTTTGTTAAAAATCATGTCAAAAATGGGAATTTCTGTATTAAGCTCCTACAGAGGTGGATGTAATTTCGAAGCCGTGGGCTTAAGCAGAGCTATTGTTGCAGATTATTTTCCAGGAATGTTTTCTAGAATTTCAGGTATTGGGGTATCGGGCATAGAAAATAAAATAAAAGAACTTCACAAAAAAGCTTATCAAAAAAATGTTACAGTTCTGCCAATTGGTGGTTTATATAAATATCGGAAATCTGGTGAAGACCATCAATTACAAGGAAGTCTTATACATCTTTTACAACATGCTGTAGGAGTTAAGTCTTACGAACAATATAAAAAATATTCAGCAGGTATTCATAATTTAACACCAATAAATTTAAGAGATCTCCTAGAATTCAAGAAGAAAAATAATCCAGTAAATATTGATGAGGTAGAACCGGTCACAGAGATAATGAAAAGATTTGGAAGTGGAAGCATGTCTCATGGCGCATTATCAGAAGAAGCACACGAAACTTTAGCAATTGGAATGAATAGAATTAAGGGGGCTTCCTGCAGCGGTGAAGGTGGTGAGGACTCAAGAAGATTTAAGGTACTTGAGAATGGTGATTCAGCAAATTCTAAAGTTAAACAAGTTGCATCTGCAAGATTTGGTGTGACAATAGAATATTTAAATAATTGTAGCGAAATCGAAATCAAAATAGCACAGGGTGCTAAACCAGGAGAAGGAGGACAGCTTCCAGGATTTAAAGTCACAAAAGATATTGCAAGATTAAGACACTCGACAAAAGGTGTAACATTAATTTCTCCTCCACCTCATCATGATATTTATTCTATAGAAGATTTAGCTCAACTCATTTACGATTTAAAACAAATCAATCCTAAAGCAAGAGTAGGTGTTAAACTTGTTGCTTCAACTGGAATAGGAACTATTGCAGCTGGAGTTGCAAAAGCAAAAGCTGATGTAATTTTAATATCAGGTCACTCAGGAGGTACAGGAGCGAGTCCACAAACTAGTGTTAAATACGCTGGCATACCTTGGGAGATGGGTTTAACAGAGGCAAATCAAATTCTAACACTAAATCAATTAAGGCAGCAAGTTACACTTCGAACTGACGGTGGATTAAAAACAGGAAGAGATGTTGTAATGGCAGCTATGATGGGAGCCGAAGAATTTGGAATGGGAACTTCTTCTTTAATAGCAATGGGCTGTATAATGGTAAGACAATGTCATTCAAACACATGTCCTGTAGGTGTTTGTACTCAAGATGATGAACTTAGAAAAAAATTTACTGGAACACCAGAAAAGGTCGTAAACTTTTTTAACTTTGTTGCAATGGAAGTTAGAGAAATACTTGCTTCACTTGGATTTAAAAATCTAAAAGATATCATCGGAAGAACAGATCTTTTAGCCCAAGTAAGTAGAGGCTCCCCAAACCTTGACGATCTTGATTTAAATCCTCTATTAGTGCAAACAGATCCAGGAAATCACAACAGATATTCAGACAACAAACTAATCAACAAAGTTCCTGATAATAACATAGATGAGAATGTCTGGAAAAAAATAAAAGATAAAGTAAATAATAATGAAAAAATTTCATACGATGGAAATATTAAAAACACAGACAGGGCAGTAGGAACTAAGCTATCACACTATATTTTTGATAAATTTAAAAACAAACTGAATAGTGATTTAATTCAAATAAACCTAAATGGTTCAGCAGGTCAGTCATTAGGTGCTTTTTTATCAAAATCTATTTCATTAAAAATATTTGGAGATGCAAATGACTATGTTGCTAAAGGATTGTCCGGCGGTAAAATTGTTGTTGTTCCATCTAAAACTAATAGGTTAAAGACAAAAGAAAATACAATTATAGGAAACACGGTTTTATATGGAGCTACATCGGGCAAACTATTTGCGGCTGGTAAAGCTGGCGAAAGGTTTGCTGTCCGTAATTCTGGAGGAACTGCAATAGTTGAAGGATGCGACTCAAATGGATGTGAATATATGACTGGGGGGAATATAATAATACTAGGAAGTATTGGAGATAATTTTGGGGCAGGAATGACTGGAGGGATGGCCTTTATATATGATCCAGAAAATACTTTTGAGAACTTCGTAAATCCTGCTTCAATTACTTGGCAAAAACTAGAAACAAAATATTGGAAAGAAAAATTAAAGTCTCTAATTCAAGAACACTTACAAGAGACAGACTCCGTTATTGCCAAGAAAATTCTAAATGATTTCGAAAATGAAATGAATAATTTTAAACAAGTTTGTCCGATAGAAATGTTAGATAAACTAGAGAATCCAATAACATTAAAGGATAGAATTTCTAAAGCGGTCTAATTCTTTCAAGATTTTATTTATACTTAGTTTATTTGAAAGACTATGATCCCCGTTTTTAATGACTACCATTCTTTTTTCTGCATTTGTAAAAACAGATAAAACTTTTCTCGAAAAAGAAACTGGTACAGCTTCATCTCTTTGACCATGAAACATTGTTACAATGATTTTTGAATTTATTTTTTTTGAAAGAACCTCGTTTTTTCTACCATCTTTAATTATTTGATAGGTTATCGGGTATTCATAATCACCATTTTTTATTTGAGTGATCCCCTTGAGTTTAATCTCTTTCTTTAATTTTTTTGAGAATTTTTTCCACATTAATCTCTCTAAAAATTCTGGAGCTGAGCCAATTCCAATAAAACCCTTAATCTGATTTTTAAAATATTTAAATTGATTTAATGCAATCCAAGATCCCATGCTTGAACCAATTACGATAAAATTATTTTTTTTCACAAATCTTTTAATCAAAATTTTTGTATCATTCGACCATCGACTTATATTTCCTTTAGTAAATTCCCCTGAGGATTTTCCGTGACCTGAATAATCTAAAGTTAAAAAACCTAATTTTTTTCTTACTGCATATTTCTTAAAAGATTTAGGTTTTTCTCCCTCAATATTTGACATAAAACCAGGCAAAAAAATTATATACAGTTTCTTTTTGAAAAAATTGCCCATATATCTCAGTTTTTTTGTTTTTGACAATCTAATGTAGTTGTATTTTTTCATATAAAATTTTTCTTATTAATCTGTTATTATATATCTTTGATTATATGTCATCTAAAATAAAAGTTTTACAAGTAATTCCAAGACTTGGTTACGGAGGTGCAGAGACAGGTTGTTATGACCTTGCTCATTATTTAGCCGAGAAAGATTGTAAATCTTACATAGTTACAAGTGGAGGACCATTACTAAAATTTATTAAAAAAAATAAAGTCAAGGTCATTAGGTTACCAGTTCATTCAAAGAATCCTCTGCTTATGATTATTAATGCTATAATTCTTTTAGTTTTAGTATTTATTTTAAACATTGATATTATTCACGCCCGAAGTAGAGCACCCGCTTGGTCTTGTTGGTTGGCGAATCTTCTAACACGGAGAAAATTTGTTACTACTTTTCATGGCACATATAATTTTAAAAGCAGAATTAAAAAGTTTTACAATTCTATTATGCTTAGGTCTGAATTAACTATTGCTGGATCTAATTTCATTTTTGACCACATACACACTAATTATAGTAGTCATTTAAGTAAAAACAAAAAATTGTTAGTAATATTTAGAGGTATAAATACTGAATATTTTAACAAATCAAATGTTACTGAAGAAAAAGTAGAAAGATTTAATTCCACATTAAAGTTAGATGTTCAAACTTTTAAAATTCTTTTACCTGGAAGATTGACTAAGTGGAAAGGTCAAGAAATGTTTTTAGAGGCTATAAAATTGCTAAAAACAAAATATTATAAAACAAATTTTAAGGCCGTAATATTAGGCTCACATCAAGGTCGTAAAGTTTTTTTCAAAAAACTTATTTCAATGGTTGATCAATACCAATTGAAAGATAATGTTATATTTTTAAGCTTTTGTGAGGAAATGCCTGTTGCCTATAAGAGTGCAGATGTAATTGTATCTTCATCTATAGAGCCCGAAGCTTTTGGAAGAGTTGCAGTAGAGGCACAAGCAATGGAAAAACCAATTCTCGCAAGTGATTTAGGTGGATCAAAAGAGACTGTAATTAATGGTAAATCAGGATTTTTATTTAAAAATGGAGACCCAAATTCTCTTGCACAAAATTTAAATTATATTATTGAAATGGATAAAGACAAGTTGCAATCAATTGGAAATGAGGGTAGGAAAAATATATTGATAAAATTTGATGTAGAAAAAATGTGCCAATCAACATTTGCTGAGTATAAAAAATTGTTAAAACAAAAACATTAAATGCCGAATATTACTTTACCAGATGGAAAAAAATTAAGTTTTAAGAACAATGTAACTGGATATGAGGTTGCTGAAAAAATTAGTAAGTCACTTTCAAAACAGGCTCTTATAGTAAGTGTGGATGGAGTGTTGAAAGATTTAAGTTTTTCAATTCAAAAAGACTCTTCTGTTAAAATCATAACTAGCAAAGATAAAGATGGTCTCGATGTAATCAGACATGATGCAGCACACATAATGGCAATGGCCGTTCAAGAATTATTTCCAGGAACCCAAGTTACTATAGGTCCTGTTATTGAGAATGGTTTCTTCTATGATTTTGCAAGAAAGGAACCATTTACTAAAGATGATTTAAAAAAAATTGAGAAGAAAATGTCAGAGATTATCGACAGAGATGTTAAAACAAAACGTGAAGTATGGGACAGAGATAAAGCAATAGCGCATTTTAAAAAAATTGGCGAAAAGTATAAAGCTGAGATTATTGAGAGCATCCCTAAAAATGAAGAATTATCAATTTATCATCATGGAGATACTTGGCACGATCTTTGTAGAGGTCCGCATTTAGTTTCATCAGGAAAAATAGGAAAAGCTTTTAAATTAACAAAAGTTTCTGGAGCTTATTGGAGAGGGGACTCAAATAATGAAATGCTACAAAGAATTTACGGAACATGTTGGAGTTCTAAAAAAGAATTAGATGAATATTTACACAGACTAGAAGAAGCAGAAAAAAGAGATCATAGGAAGTTAGGTAAAGAGATGGATCTTTTTCATTTCAGGGAGGAAAGCCCTGGATCTGTTTTTTGGCACGAGAAGGGCTGGAATTTATTTCAACGGCTTGTAGAGTACATGAGATTAAAGCAAAGAAATGCTGGATATAAAGAGATAAGCACACCAGAACTTTTAGATAAAAGTCTTTGGGAAAAATCAGGACACTGGGAGAAATTTGGTCATCACATGTTTACATCAGAAACACCAGACGAAAAAGTTTTTGCTGTGAAACCAATGAATTGTCCTGGTTGTGTTCAAGTATTTAATCAAGGTCTTAAAAGTTATAGAGATTTACCTTTAAAGTTATCTGAATTTGGAAAAGTTCATAGATATGAACCATCTGGAGCATTACATGGCCTTCTAAGAGTTAGAGCTTTTACTCAGGATGATGCACATATCTTTTGTACCGAAGAGCAGATAACAGATGAATGTATTAGTGTTACAAAATTAATATTGGATATTTACAAAGACTTGGGATTTGAAAAAGTATTCCTTAAGTATTCTGACAGACCAGAAAAAAGAGTTGGTGATGATAAAATCTGGGATAAGTCAGAAAAAGCTTTGCTTGCGGCAATTAAAAAAACAAAATTAGAATATACTATAAATAAAGGAGAGGGTGCTTTTTACGGTCCTAAAATAGAATTTGTTTTGAGAGATGCCATAGGAAGGGACTGGCAATGTGGAACTTTACAAGTTGATTTGAATTTACCAGGAAGACTTGGTGCAACTTTCGTAGACAAAGATGGAACTAAAAAAGTACCTGTAATGTTACATAGAGCTCTTTTTGGTTCTTTAGAGAGATTTATAGGTATAATTATTGAAAACTATGCAGGCAAACTTCCATTTTGGCTATCACCTTCACAAGTTGTTGTATTGCCTATAGCCGAAGAGCACAATGACTATGCAAAAAAAATATTTAAAGAACTCTTTAAAGAGGGTATAAAATGCGAAGTGGATTTAAGAAATCAAAAAATTAATTATAAAATAAGAGAACATTCTTTATCAAAAGTTCCTGTACTATTAATTTGTGGAGGAAAAGAAGTAATAGATAAAAGTGTAAGTATACGTAAACTTGGATCTGAAAAACACGAAGTTAAAAAATTCGAAAAAGCTCTTAAAGAATTTAAATCATCAAATAACCTACCAATTAAATAAGTGCAAAAACCAAACTATTTTCAAAGAAGAACTAAATTTCAAGGACCCCGTACTAATCACAGAATTAGAAGTATAGATGTTCAAGTTATAAATAGTAGCGGCGAAAACTTAGGAGTTCTTCCTTTAAAGAAAGCAATTGAGACAGCCAAAGAAGAAGGACTTGATCTAATCGAAATATCTCCTAATGCAAATCCTCCAGTTTGTAAGATTATGGATATGGGTAAATATAAGTATGACATGCAAAAAAAAGCCAACAAGGCAAAAAAGAACCAAAAAATTGCGACACTAAAAGAATTAAAATTAAGACCTGGAACCGAAATACATGATTATAATTTTAAAATAAAAAATGCAAAAAAGTTTCTTCAAAAGGGTGATAAAGTAAAATTTACGGTAAGATTTAAAGGCAGGGAAATGCAACACGTCAACCTAGGTAAAGATTTGATGAATAGAATTATTGAGGATACGAAGGAAATTGGGAAAGTAGAAGTAAAACCAAAATTTGAAGGCCGCCAAATGATAATGATTATTCACCCTAATTAATCATTGTAAATTTAAATCAAAATATATATAAATCCGATACCATGCCAAAACTTAAAACTAAAAGTTCAGCTAAAAAACGATTTAGATTAACTAAATCTGGAAAAGTAAAAATGCCACAAGCTGGAAAAAGACACGGTATGATAAAAAGAACTAATTCTCAAATTAGAAAACAAAGAGGCACTACCATTATGTCAAAACAAGATTCTAAAATTGTTAAATCATATATGCCTTATAGCTTAAGGGGATAAAAAAAATGTCTAGAACAAAAAGAGGTGTTACAAGTAGAGCAAGACATAAAAAAGTTTTCAAAGCTGTAAAAGGTCAATGGGGCAGAAGAAAAAATACTATTCGTATTGCTCGACAAGCTATGGAAAAAGCTTTGCAGTATGCTTACCGAGATAGAAGAGCCAAAAAAAGGGAATTCAGATCTTTATGGATTCAAAGGATAAACGCAGGTGTGAGAGCTGAGGGGCTAACTTATTCAAGATTTATAAATGGTCTTAACAAATCGAAAATCAAATTAGACAGAAAAGTTTTAGCTGATTTAGCCTACAATAATCCAGAAGCTTTCAAATCACTTGTAAAAAAAGTTCAGTTATCAGTAAAATAAACTTGTTTTTTCTTTTATAAAGTTAGAGTAAAAACTAACTAATGATAGATTTACGAGAATTAATTCAAAAGATCTCACAAGCTAAAGATAAACTGGAGTTGCAAAATATTAAATCACAGTTTTTAGGTAAAAATAGCCAAATCAATCAAGAATTTAAAAAACTTGGCTCTTTATCTGAAAAGGAAAAAAAAATTAAAGCTTCATCATTAAATAATGAAAAACAAAAAATTACTGAAGCTATTAACAATAGGTTTAAAGAATTAGAAAAATTAGAAATAAGCAAAAAATTACAAAAAGACAAAGTTGATGTTACTTTACCAGCAAGAGAGAGACCTAATGGTAAAATACATCCAGTCTCCCAGGTGATAGATGAAATCTCATCAATTTTTTCTGAGATCGGTTTTTCTGTTGCAGAAGGTCCCGATGTTGAGACCGAATATAATAATTTCACAGCATTGAATACTCCAGAGGATCATCCTGCAAGAGATATGCACGACACCTTTTATCTAGATAATGACAAAAAAATTTTATTGAGAACTCATACTTCTCCAGTTCAAGTAAGAACAATGCTAAATGGCAAACCTCCTTTTAAAATTATTGTTCCTGGAAGAACTTATCGTTGTGATAGTGATCAAACCCATGCACCAATGTTCCATCAACTTGAGGGCTTACATATAGATAAAGATATAACCATGGGGCATCTGAAAGGTTGTTTAGATTATTTTGTAAAAGAATTTTTTGAAGTTAAAAAAATCAGAATGAGATTTAGACCAAGTCACTTTCCTTTTACTGAACCATCAGCTGAAGTAGATATTGGTTACAAACTTGAAAACGGAAGAATAATTGTGGGTGAAGGAGATAAGTGGTTAGAAATTTTAGGCTGTGGAATGGTTCACCCTAATGTTTTAAAAAATGCGAAAGTTGATCCTAATAAGTATCAAGGTTTTGCATTTGGCATGGGTATAGATAGACTTGCTATGTTAAAATATGGAATCAACGATCTTAGATCTTTTTTTGAAAGTGATTATAGATGGTTGAATTATTTTGGTTTTGATCCATTGGATGTTCCAACTAACTATCGAGGTTTGAGTAGATGATCATAACTCTATCATGGTTAAAAAATCATTTAACTACATCATTAAATCTTGAAAAAATTATAAACAAACTAACGGACATTGGTTTGGAAGTAGAGGGAGTTAAAGAAGCTCAAAATGAATTATCTGATTTTAAAATTGCAAAAGTTCTTAAAGCAGAAAAACATCCAAACGCAGATAAACTTAAGCTTTGTGAAGTAAGTATTGGAAACAATAACGACATCAAGAAAGTTGTTTGTGGAGCCCAAAATGCGAGAAAAGGTTTAGTAACTATCTACGCACCACCAGGTTCTATTATTCCAAAATCAAAAATAAAATTAAAAATTGCCAAAATAAGAGGAGTTGAGTCACATGGAATGTTGTGCTCTGGAAATGAATTAAATATTTCAGACGATAGTGAGGGAATTATAGAACTAAAAAATAGAGAAAACGATATTGGGAAAAACTACTTTAAGAGCAAAGGTGAAAAATCAATAGATATATCCGTGACACCTAATAGACCTGATTGTTTAGGTGTTAGGGGAATAGCAAGAGATTTAGCTTCTGCTGGTCTAGGTAAATTTTCAAATTTAAAAAAAATAAATATAAAGCAAAGTTTTAAACAACCTATAAAAATTTCAATAACAAAAGAAAAAAATCAAGGCTGCTTAAATTTTGGTGCTTGTTATATAAAAAATATTCAAAATAAAGAAAGTCCAGAATGGCTAAAAGAGAAAATAATTTCTCTTGGTTTAAAACCAATTTCTGCTGTAGTTGATATTACTAACTACGTAATGTTTGACCTTAACAGACCTTTGCATGCTTATGACGCTGACAAAATAGATAAAGAGATAGTTGTAAGAAACTCAAAGTCTGACGAAACTTTTACTGGACTTGATGGTAAAAACTACAAGCTTGGAAATAATATGTGTGTAATTTCTGATAGAAGCGGACCTTTAGGTCTTGGCGGTATAATAGGTGGTTCACGGTCAGGCACTGAATTTGATACAAAAAATATTTTATTAGAGGCAGCATATTTTCATCCTTCATCTATAAGAAAAACTGCAAGCAATTTAGGTGTTGATACAGATGCTAAATACAGATTCGAGAGGGGTATTGACCCAAATTCAATTATTGAGGGACTTGAAGTTGCAACAAATTTAATTGTTAAAATCTGCGGTGGGGAAGCTAGTAAATTTTCGGTAGAAGGAAAATCTAAAGTTAAGAATAAAATTTTAGAAATTGATCAAACAAAATTTAAAAAGATAATAGGGATACCACTACCTTCTGGAGAAGCTAAAAAGATTTTAAACTCACTTGGATTTGATACGAAAATCAAAAAAAATAAACTTTTAGTAAAGATACCAACTTGGAGACCTGACATCCATCAAGATGTTGATGTAATCGAGGAATTAATAAGAATTAAAGGCTTTGATAAAATTTCATTAATACACCCAGAGAGATCAAGGAATAAAGATACCTTAAGTTTTGAGCAAAAGTTATTTCACCTTTCTCAAAGAGCTGTAGCTACAAAAGGGTATATGGAGGCAGTCACATGGTCATTTACTGACTCACGGATTGATAAATATTTTTCACAAGGAAAGAAAGAAATTGAAATTACAAATCCAATTTCAAGTGATTTAAATGTTTTAAGGACGTCAATTTTTTCTAACTTGATTGTGTGTTTGAAAAGAAATCAGGATAGAGGATATTTAGATCTATCGTTATTTGAAATTGGTCCTACTTTCTTCGGCAAAAAACCTGGAGAACAACAGGTAGTAATAGGTGGTTTAAGGTCGGGAGTAGTAAACAGAAAGACTTGGGAGTCTAAACCAAGAAACGTTGATGTGTTTGATGTAAAGGCTGACGTTGTAAAGACATTGTTGGAGCTTGGGATTCAAGAAAATAATATTCATGTAAGTAACAAGACTCAAGATTACTATAATCCGGGTAGATCTGGGTCAATAAATTTAAATTCAGAAAATGGAGCACTTCTTGCTTCATTCGGTGAAATTCATCCGTCAATAATTTCTAGTCTAGACTTAAAAGAGCAAAATGTAAGCGGATTTGAAATTTTTTTAAAAAACATTCCAAAACCAAAAACTAAATATAGATTTTCTAAAAAAGATTACTCTATTTCAGAGTATCAAAAATCTGAGAGAGATTTTGCTTTTATTATTAATGAAGATTTTAAAGCAGGAGACATTAAGAAATTAATAAGCGATGTTGATACAAATCTAATTAAAAATGTAAAAATATTTGATGTTTTTTCAGGTGGTAATATGCCCGCTGGTAAAAAATCAATAGCCATAAATGTTTTAATCCAGTCTAAAGAAAAAACACTTTCCCAAAAAGACCTTGATGATATAAGTCAAAAAATAATTGATATTGTAAAAGCCAAAACTGGTGGAACAATAAGATCCTAATGTCAGATATAAAGAGAGTAAGAAATTTTGCGATTATCGCACATATTGATCATGGAAAGTCAACAATAGCTGACAGGATGATACAAATTTGTGGTGGCTTATCAAAAAGAGAAATGAAAGAGCAAGTTTTAGACTCAATGGACATTGAGAGAGAAAGGGGTATTACAATTAAAGCACAAACAGTGAAACTTAATTATAAATCGAAAAATGGAAATGATTATCTCTTAAATATTATTGATACCCCAGGCCATGTTGACTTTAGTTATGAAGTAAGTAGATCGCTACTTGCTTGTGAAGGTTCAGTTCTGATTGTTGATAGTTCACAAGGTGTTGAGGCTCAAACTCTTGCAAATGTATATCAAGCACTTGACACAAATCATCATATAATTCCTGTGCTTAACAAGATAGATCTTCCAGCATCTGATGTTGATAAAGTTAAAAAACAAATAGAAGATGTAATAGGTATAGAAACTTCTAAAGCTATCTCTTGTTCGGGAAAAACTGGAGAAGGTGTTGAAGAAATTTTAGAGACGATTGTTTCAGATTTACCTTCCCCTCAAGGCGATCAAAAGTCTAAGCTCAAATCTTTATTAGTAGATAGCTGGTATGATAGTTATTTAGGTGTTGTAATTCTTGTGCGAGTTATTGATGGAAGTATCACAAAAGGAATGAAGGTAAAACTAATGTCTACAAACCAAGAATACGAAATTGAAAAAGTTGGTGTTTTTACACCAAAGGCCAAAGATATAGATGAATTAAATTCAGGAGAAATTGGATTTATAATAACTGGTATTAAAAGTTTATCAGAAACAAAAGTAGGAGATACAATTTGTGATGCCAAAGATCCAATTGAAAAACCGTTACCAGGTTTTAAACCCAGCAAGCCTGTTGTTTTTTGTGGCCTTTTCCCAGTTGATAGCTCAGAGTACCAAAGATTAAAAGATGGACTTGGTAAACTAAAACTTAATGACTCTAGTTTTTCTTATGAACCAGAGTCCTCAAGTGCACTTGGTCTTGGTTTTAGATGTGGATTTCTAGGATTGCTACACTTAGAAATTATAACTCAAAGATTAACAAGAGAATTTGATATCAATTTAATCACAACAACTCCTGGAGTTGTATACAAATTAAATAAAATTAATGGTGATGTTATAGATCTTCAAAATCCAACCATGATGCCAGATCCAACTCAAATAAAATTTATTGAGGAGCCTTGGATAAAAGCCACAATTATTACCCCAGATGAATATTTGGGATCCATAATAAAAATTTGCCAAGATAAAAGAGGTGTTCAAAAAGATTTATCTTATTCAGGAAACAGAGCAGTTCTAGTTTACGAACTACCCCTTAATGAAGTTGTTTTTGATTTTTATGATAGACTGAAATCAATTACTAGCGGATATGCCAGTTTCGATTATGAAATTACTGGTTACAAAGAAGGTAATTTAGTAAAATTAGGAATCTTGGTAAACAATGAGCCAGTTGATGCCCTTTCAATGATTATTCATAAAGAATTTGCACAAAATCAAGGAAGATTAGTATGTGAAAAATTAAAAGATCTTATACCTAGACACAATTTTATGATTCCCATCCAGGCTGCAATTGGAGGAAAAATTATTGCAAGGGAAAGTATAAAAGGTTTTAAAAAAGACGTTTTAACTAAAATTCATGGTGGAGGGGCAAGGGATAGGAAGAGAAAATTATTAGAAAAACAAAAAAAGGGTAAAGCACGTTCAAAACAATTTGGTAGAGTTGAGATACCACAAGAAGCTTTTATTGGGGTTTTAAAAATCAACAAAGAAACCTAAGGAGAGATGGCCGAGTGGTTGAAGGCGCACGCTTGGAAAGTGTGTAAACGGGAAACCGTTTCGTGGGTTCGAATCCCACTCTCTCCGCCATTTTTTGAAACTTCCCACAACTAAAAATATACGTTAAGGTTATCTCTGCCGTCACTGTGCCGTCGGCAGTTATGAAAAAAAAAATTAAAGAAATCGAAGCACTACAAGATGATATAAGAAACCTCAAAAAAACTTTTGATAATTATGACAATGAAGTAAACAAACTTCAAAAAATAACAAGTAATTCAATTAAAAGATCTAATCTCGAGCTCATCGTATTTGCCACTAAGCAGTTGAAAGATGCAATTGAATTTGGTTTTCAAAAAAATGTTGCAAGTCGAAGTCTTAATATTACCTTAAACCATCATTGGCAAGCCAAAGAGGTTGGAGCTCATATTGGATGGCACAAAGAAAAATTTACTCACTCATTACTTGCGAAAAGAGAATTTAAAAAACTTGGTAAAAAATCTAAATTAATCATGGAGCATGTCGTTCCAATGAATATAATCATAGATATGTTGCTTACCCTTGAACCATTAAACGAGACAAATGTTAAGAAAATTTTGTCTAAATTTTGGAAAGTAATAAGGATAACTAAAAGTGAAGATTTAAAATTGAACAAATTAGGCTTAAATAGGAAAATGCCAAAAGACTGGGATGGAAAAGACCCCTTTGCTAGATACAAAAAAGCAAAAATAGAATTTTGACTCCGCTCTGCCGTCGCCAACTCTAAATTTATACTTTTTGAATAAAAATTCTTTAATGATACCAACAAAAATTTAAGCCTTAGTTCAAAGCACACGCTTGGAAAGTGTGTAAACGGGAAACCGTTTCGTGGGTTCGAATCCCACTCTCTCCGCCATTTTAAATAATTCGTTACTTTGATATCAATAGTCGATTGATCGGCATTGAAAAACGACCTTGTCTTTCAGGATCTCTACTCTGTTTTGATACCGCCAGAAGATTAGATAACTCAGAAAGTAATATCCCACGAGTCTCTGGTGGTAAGATGAATGAAGCATAAAAAAATCCTGCGGTAGTTTCGGCCACTTCAGTAACGGGTCCTTCCATGGATACCACGCTAGTTTTGATATTAATATTAGCATCTGGAAAAGCCTCACTTAAAAGATTTTTTGAGCTATCTGTACTACGTATTCTTGGATCACCTAAATCAATCTCGCCATACTTTGGTAGCTTAGCTTGTACGTATTCATAGATTAAATTGTATACATCATTATATCCTGGCGCTGCATCCATAGGTCCATTGACCAATGCTGCAAACTTTCCACCTGTGGACAGTACACGACGGATTTCATTTAACACTGGAGTAATTGGGTTCATTAATGTCAAAGCCCAATGGCACAGCACAACGTCTACTGAGTTATCATCAATAGCCGTCAAATTTTGTGCTTTTAACTCAAAAAGATCAACAGAACCTTTTGGTAGACGCGCCTTAGCCAGTTCTAATTCTTCAGGACTTATATCCGCTCCTTTTAATTTGAAGTTTTTATTACGATCGTATAAGATTTTTAGTAATGGTCCTGATCCACAAGCAAGATCCAGCACACGGATACCATCAACATTAGGCACAATTTCAGCTAACCATTCGTAACTATTGCGTCCAGCCTTGTCGCGGCAAGAACTCGCACACTTTTCTGTGAAACCCGCATTATTTCGATGAACAGTTCTTAGATGGGCGAGTAGCGCTTTACTATCTGGCTGTTGATTGTTAGCAAGACTTTCAGTCCAGGTCGAGTTAAGAACCGCCTGATTATTTTTATTTTTATTTGTCATCTACTGGCCAGCAAATTGGATTTAGTGGACTAGCTGCTACGTCGCCAGGATTTACATTTGGCATGAATTTTTGCCAGTCACCAGAAACCATTGTAGGATTATTTATTACTCGTGCCCCATCCCTAAAATAAGTATTTGCTAAAGCTACTCGGCTTCGATTAGTTCGGTTTCGTGACGCAGTATGAAAATTTAAATTGTGATGAAAGCTAACTTCACCTAACTCAAATGGTGTTTCATTCACAGTCACACCATTTTTTCTAAAAACTTCTGATACTCCACGGTCATAACCAGTACCGGTTTTTTCAAAAGTTACAGCATTAACTAGATTATGCACGTCAAGTGGATAAGCGAAAGAAAGTGGCCCCATTTCAATCGGAGTTGGTTGTGCTGGTACCCAAGCAGTAACTACATCATTGGTATCTAATGGAAAATGATGGTCATCAAAATGCCATGGTGTTCTTCCACATCCAGCTTGTTTTGCTAAAACGTTATCATGGTAAAGTCTAACCGAAGGAACACCAAGTAGATCCGCTGAAATTTGTCCAAGACGTGGTGATAATACGTATGCACGTAAAAGTTTGTTTTTAGGCCAGATCATTTCAAGGCTAAGAAACCGGTCATGCGCCTGTGTGTCAGGATCAACATTAAATTCTTTTTTTAATAGGCTGATCAACTCAGCTCTAAGTTTAAGTATAACACCAGGTGAGAAAACTTTTTTTAGTTTAATAAAACCGTTTTTTCTAAAGAAATTAATTTGTTCATTTTTCAATGGGTAAACCTCGGTCAGTTCAAAAACAACCTCATCATCAGTTGGGATTGCAACATTCGGTAAAGGTTCGGCGTTTATTATTGGATCCTTTTTTTTGTCATTATCTGCAAGACCAACATACCAGTCCCACCAGGCTTGATTATCTTTATCCCATGGCTTACTAATATCCGCAGCATCAGATATTTTTGAATTTATCTTGTCTCGAGATGTTTTCATATAAATAATCTATACTGTTTTTTTAAATTAGTAAGTACACTTTTTGACCATTTTTAAGAATCTTACTCTCCGTCATAACTTTTTGATATAGTAAACGAATCGAAAGGAGAACAATGAGCGGTTGGGAAATTTTGGCAGTAGTTTATATAATTTATTATATTTCAAGTAACTAAGTTTAACTTTTTACTTTTAATATAATCTGATTTGAAATCGACTTGATCTCAATATTTGGATCAGCATGAATAATGGGCATGATTCCTCCAATAGGATTTTCATCAATTTTTTCATAATAGTCCCATATAAAATCATCTAGTATAATAATTCCATTATTATTGATAAACTTTATGCTGTTTATCAAATCTTTCTTAACATCAAGGTAATGATGTGAACCGTCAATATAAATTAAATCAAATTTTTTTTTATTTTTTTTAAAAAACTCATTTGAAGTTATTCGATTTATACTTATACGATCAGAGAAATTAAAAGAATTTTTTTTAAATCTCTCAAATACGTTTTCCATGTTCGAGTCTTTAACAACAGAATTAACTTCGTTATATTCAATATAGGGATCAACTACTGTTATTTTGAAATTTTTAAAGTTTTCACAAATATGAATTGTAGATCTTCCCTCATACGTACCAATTTCAAGGTACTCGATTTTTTCTTTATTAAAAAATGTTTGCTTTAATACTGTATCCCAAATCGGTATATTTGGAGAAAACCAGTCGATGTCTGTAAAATTATATTTTTTTTGATAATAATTTTTTTGATTTTCAAGAGATGACTTTTGTTTTTTTTTAATTATTTCTGATTTTAAAAGATACATTATAAATTGTAATTTATTAATCTTAACTTTCGAAACTTTTAAATATTCAGAAATAAAATTAAATTTTCGGTAAGCACCTTTAATTACACCAATTCTTAATAGATAAATTAAATTTTTTATTAAAAACATTTAGTTAAAATAAATATTTATCACCAAGATAAAATAAAAAACCAAGAGCTATACCATATAATATATAGCGCAACATCTATATCCTCCTAACACTTGTTACATCTAAATCGGCAGTTCTTTTAATTCTATTTATTGTTTTTTTTATATCCATAACTACCACTTTTTTTAATGGCCCATAAGCATGTATTAATTTATTTTTTGATAAAGCTACAGCTACGTGACCTTTCCAGAATATAATATCATTTTTTTTTATATTTTTGATATTTATTCTTTTCTTAAAATATTTTTCTTGGTCTTTCGAGTCTCTTGGACAAAATTTATTATTTTGATTTAAACACACTTGAACTAATGCAGAACAGTCAATACCTTTATAACTCTTACCACCCCATAAGTATCTTGTATTTTTAAAAATTTGAATATCTTTAAAAATATTTTTATTTTTTATATTAATTTTTAGAATATCAGAATTTTTTATCCAATATTTATCAAATTTGCTAAATTTTCCAGATCTTTTAAATATTTTTATTCGTGAGTCGTAAGGTAGGAATTTTTTAAGTTTATTTCTTAAACTTGGCTTATTGTAAAGTCTTGCTTTTAAAACTGAAACTTTAAAATTTGCCTTTATAGGATCAGAAAAATTTCCATTCTTAATAAAGCCTATATAACCATCTTTTTTAATTTTAATCTTTGAAAAACCTTTTAGTTTCTTATTAACTTTAAAATTATCTCCGAAGAGTAATTGGGTATCAATTTTAGAATTTAAACTCTTTTTCTTGTAAAGGTTAACTATAGGAAAATTATTTCTAAAACTATTTTTCACTTAATTTGATATCTTTTTTTATTACATAAAGAAAAATTAAAGAAGGTATAACCATAACTGCGGTTAGTATAAAGAATATTCCCCAGTCTCCATTTAACCAATCTACCATAGCACCTGACGAGGCAGCCAAAGTGGTTCTACCCGCTGTTCCAATAGATGCAAGAAGAGCATACTGTGTTGCAGTGTAAGTTCTGTCTACTAACATTGAAATAAAAGCTACAAAGGCGACAGTAGCGAATGCTGCAGCCATATCATCGAAAATGACAGCTATTGCAAATAACAATTCAGATTTTCCTGACCACGCTAGTAGAGAAAATAATAAATTTGTTGATGCCATCAATATTCCAGATAAAAACATAGCCTTAATTACACCAGATCTAATTGCAAATAATCCACCTAAAAGAGTAAAAATAACAGTAGTAATCCAACCCAAACCTTTAGAATAAATCGCGATATCAGTTTTAGAGAAACCAATTTCTTTATAAAATATTATTGACATTCGCCCAAGAAAAGCCTCACCAATTTTAAAAAGAAACACAAAGCAAAGTATTCCTAAAGCAATTTTAAAACCATTTTTCTTGAAAAAGCTAACAATTGGTCCAGCAACTGTTCCACTTATCCAGGATATAATTTTTGTTAGAATATTTGAACGACCTAATTTATTTTGTATATTTTCGTCTGTTTTTTTTTGTGCTTCAAATCTTTCATTTTTTTGTTTTTCGTGAACAAACATTAAAGCTATGTTGCAAGCAATAATGATAATCCCAAGAATTAAAAAAGTAATTTGCCAATAATTTTCAAAACCTAATTTTTGAAGGTATTCTGCTGAATTTAATGCAACTACTCCACCAAGTTTGTATCCAGTCCACCAACCAACTACTGCAATAGCAGCCCCAGCCTGCATTGATTTGCCTTCATTTTCTCCAATCTGCTCAATTCTTAGAGCATCCACAGTTATATCTTGAGTTGCAGAAGCTACAGCAATAATTAAACCTATAGTGATGACTAATGCTAAGTTTTTAGTTGGGTCAACAAAATTCCAAAAAATCAAACTTAGAAGAATAATTAGTTGCATAATAATTATCCAACTTCGACGATGACCAACTTTATTTGTTAACCAAGGTATTTTTATTCGATCAATTAATGGAGCCCACAAATAATTAAATGCGTAAACTGCAAATATCAATCCAGCCCATCCAATAGTACTTCTGCTAAGTCCTTCCTCTTTTAACCAGAGACTTAAACTACTTCCTATAATTACCCACGGAAAACCACTTATCGAACCTAATAAAAGAATACGAAGCATTCTTTTATCAAAATAAATTTTAAAAGAGTCTTTAAATGACTGTTTTTGATAAATTTCCATCACTTTATTATAGATTAGTTTATGTTCTCCAGAAAGACGGTAAAAACAACACTAAAACTGCAAAAATTTCTAATCTTCCTAACAACATCGCAAAAGATAATATCCATTTTGAAATTTCAGAAACTTGACTAAAATTACCGTTTGGACCAATCATTTCACCTAAACCAGGACCAACATTTGATATTGCAGTAGCAGCTCCTGATATAGCTGATAAAAAATCTAATCCTGAAATTGATAGTAAAATTGAAATTATTAAAAATATAAATAGATATGAAAAAATAAAAACCACAACAGAGTTTATAAAACCATCCTCTATTTTTTGCTTATTGTAATTGACTAAAAAAATACTATTAGGATAAATCAACTTTTTAATTTGAGTTTTTAAAAATATAAAAAGTATCTGTAATCTAAATATTTTAATTCCACATGTGGTAGAACCAGCACAACCGCCGATAAACATTAAAAATAAAAAAAATATTAATGGAAATTTACCCCATAATCCAAAATCATCGGTGACGTATCCAGTCCCAGATAAAATAGATAAAACATTAAAAGAGGAAATTCTCAAATTATCTAAAAAAGATAATTCACTATTATTTAAAAATAAATATAAAAACATTACAAAAACAGATACTATCAATAAATAAATAAAACCTTTAACTTGAACATCCTGTAAAAAAATTCTTTTATTACCTTTAATAAATTTAAGGTAAGCAATAAACGGTATACTACCTAAAATTATAAAAATTGTTGCTGTAATCTCAATACCTGGGCTATTAAAGTAGCCGATTGAATCATTGTGAGTTGAAAAACCTCCAGTAGCCAAAGTCGTAAATGAATGTGCAATACTATCAAATATACTCATTCCTTGTGCCCAATAAAAAAATGCACATGCAATGGTTAGTGATGAATAAATTGTAATTATCAAAGTTGAGATCTCAACTGTTTTTGGTAAAATTTTTTCAGTTCCAGATGTGTCTAATTGAAATAGTTGCATGCCACCAACTTTTAAAAGAGGCAAAACTGTAGTAGCCATAACTATAATACCTATGCCTCCAAGCCATTGCATAATAGCTCTCCAAAGTAAAATGCTTTTAGGTGATGTATCTAAATCAAGTATCACAGTTGAACCTGTAGTAGTTATACCTGACATACTCTCAAAAAAAGACTCACTAAAAGAAAGATTTAAACTCGAAAGCATGAAAGGAATACTTCCAAAAAGAGCAATACTAATCCATGCCAGCGATGAGAATAGAAACGCTTGCTTAAGGTTTAGCTGTTTCTCTTTTGTCAAACTGGTAAGTACAGTTAAAATTCCAATTATGATAGTGATTATTGCAGATGAAAAAAAACTACTACTCTTTTCGTTGTATATAAGTTGTATAGCATAAGGCGCCAGCATAAATATGCCTAGTATGATCAACAGAATACCAATAATAAAAAAAACAGTTTTATTAGATGCCATAAAATCTGGACAATATTTAAATAGCAATAAAATTCAACTTATTATAAACCTAAGTAATGCTTGAATCTGAACTACTTAAATCAACATCTTCTTGGCCATTTGTCGAAATTCGAAAACTTTTAAAAGATCGAGACAGTATAATAAAGAAAAAAAATAAAATTATTTTTCAAACAGGATATGGTCCAAGTGGTCTTCCACATATAGGGACTTTCGGGGAAGTATCACGAACTTCAATGATGATCAATGCCTTAAAGCATATTAAAAAAATTGAAACAGAATTAATAACTTTCTCAGATGACATGGACGGTTTAAGAAAAGTTCCTGAGAACATACCAAATGATAAAATTTTACATGATAATTTAGGAAAACCATTGACTGATATTCCTGACCCTTTTAAAAAATTTAAAAGTTTTGGTGAACACAACAATAAAATGCTAATAGAATTCCTTAAAAAATTTAATTTCACTTTTTCTTTTAAAAGTTCAACACAAAATTATAAAAATGGTACTTTTAACAACTCAATAATAAGAGTTTTAGAAAAATTTGATGATATCATGAATATTATTTTGCCTACATTAAGAAGTGAAAGAAGAAAAACATATTGCCCATTTTTACCAATATGTCCAGAAACTGGAAAAGTATTAGAAATACCAGTAATCGAAATTGATAAGAAAAAAAACACATTAGTCTTTGATAATAATGGAAAAAAAATTGAAACAGAAATATTGAATGGCAAATGTAAATTACAATGGAAGGTAGATTGGGCTATGAGGTGGTTTGCATTTGATGTAGATTTTGAAATGTACGGTAAAGATCTAATAGAGAGCGCGATAATATCTAGTAAAATTTGCAAGGTAATGGGCAAACAACCACCTAATGGTTTTGCTTACGAGTTATTTTTAGATGAAAAAGGAGAAAAAATTTCGAAATCAAAAGGTAATGGAATAACTATTGAACAGTGGCTAAGGTATGCTTCTCCTGAAAGCTTATCACTTTATATGTATCAAAATCCAAAAAGAGCAAAAAAACTTTACCCAGATGTAGTTCCTAAAGCTGTTGATGAATATCTTTCTTTGATTGAAAAATATGAAAACCAAAAAGAAAAAGAAAAACTTTTAAATCCAGTATGGCATATTCATAATGGTTCCCCTCCTAACGAAAAAACAGTTATGCCATTTTCAATGTTATTGAATATCGTTGGATCAAGTAATGCAAAAACCAAAGAAGTATTATGGAAATTTATTAAAAAATTTCATAGTGAACTTGACCCAAAAAATCATAAAATTTTAGACGAACTTACAAATTATGCTATCAATTACTTTATAGACGAGGTTGAACCAAAGAAAAAATATAAAAAACCAAACGACTCTGAACAAAAAGCTTTAAAAAATTTGATATCAGTTTTAAAGCAAGTATCTCAAGATACCCCAGCAGAAGAAATACAAACAAAGATTTACACTGCAGGAAAAGAAAATGGTTATAGTAAAAATTTAAGAGATTGGTTCAAATTAATATATCAGGTCTGTTTTGGAGAGGAAAACGGTCCAAGAATGGGTTTTTTTATCAGCTTTTTTGGGGTCAAAGAGACAATTGATTTAATGGAAAAAAAGTTGAAAATATAATTTTAATGTTTTCTTTTATAAGACCTTTTATATTTAATCTAGATCCAGAAAAAGCACATGATTTAGCAATTAAATCGCTTAAATACAATTTTTTACCAAGCAGTTTATTTTCAGTTCAGGGTGAAGAAATTTTAAATACAAGTCTTTTCGGAAAAGAAATTAGTAATCCAATTGGGCTAGCGGCAGGTTTTGATAAAAGTGCAGAGGTTTATAATGAGATATTTAAAATCGGTTTTGGATTTGTTGAGATTGGAACTGTAACTCCAAAACAACAGTTTGGAAATGAAAAACCGCGCGTCTTTAGATTAGAAAAAGATAAGGCACTTATAAATAGACTTGGGTTTAACAATGATGGATCTGATGTGATTAGAAAGAGAATAGAAGCTAATATTCCTTCAAGCCTTTTAGGAATTAACATAGGACCTAATAAAGACACAGACAATATGACTGATGATTTTTTGAAATGTGCTGAAATTTTTTTTCCAATTGGCGATTACATAACAATAAACATTTCCTCACCTAACACCAAAGGTCTTAGAGATTTTCATAATAAAGATGATTTAAAAAATCTACTTTCAAAAATCAATGAGATAAGAGAAAAAAGTAATTTTAAAAAGTCTTTTTTATTAAAGATATCACCTGATTTGGAAGACTCTCAAATCTCAGGGATAGTAAATTTAATTTTGGAATATAAAATTGATGGTATTATTTTGACAAATACCACAAATAAAAATAGAGAAAGTTTGATTGATGTAAATAGTAAGGAGGACGGCGGATTGTCTGGAAAGCCTATTAAGGAACTATCAACTGAATTCGTCAAAAAATTTTATAAAGAGCTAAATGGAAAAATACCAATTATCGGTGTTGGAGGGGTTGACTCAGGAGAATCTGCCTTTGAAAAAATTGCTGCAGGCGCATCAGCAGTTCAATTATATACAGGTCTAATTTATAAAGGTCCTAATATTGTGAAAGAGATCAAAAAAGATTTAATTCAAATTTTGAAAAACAAAGGTTTCACTAATATTAATGAGGCTGTAGGTTCTTCTTTAAATTAATTATTTAAAAAAATTATATTTTTTTTTATCGAGATCGAATTTAATATAGTGGAAGAGTTCTCTCGCATAAGAAAATGAAATTCCTATTAGCACAACAATAATGATCGATAAGAAACCATATGCTATAGGATTATTTGTTGAAAGAGATAAAATTACTTCAGAAAGTTTGTTATCTATTTCACCAGTTTTATTAGTAGCAAACAAACTTGATCCCTTTTCAATTACAAAAGTTTCTATTCCCATAATAACACCAACAGCAAGAAGTAAAATTGCTAATAAAGTTTTATACTCAGAGGCATTTAATTTTTGAGAAATTTTAAGACCAATATGTAAACCAATTATAGAACCGGTAAGTAAAATAAAAACTAATATGAAGTCTATAGTTTGAAATTTAAGAGCGTGCACAATAACAACTAAACCTGTAATAAAAATTGTTACAAACAAAGATGTGCCTGGAACCAACTTTGTTGGAACCCCAATAATATAAATCATTGCTGGAACCATTAAAAAAGCTCCACCTACTCCCATAATTGATGCAAATATTCCAACAATAAATCCTAACATTATTGGAACTATCGCACTTTCATAAAGTCTGGATTTATGAAATTTCATTCTAAATGGGAGACCATGTATCCAATAGTGATCGTGAGCTTTCTTTCTTACAACAGTCTTTTTTCTTAGATCTGCTAATTCTTTATAACCTTTAGCAAACATTAATGTACCAATTACAACCAAAACATAAATATAAGCTAATGTAATACTTACATTAATAACTCCTTTTTCTCTTAGGTAAGCAAAGATTAACATTCCAACACCAGTACCAACTACTCCTCCAGCAACAATTGTTATTCCCATTTTGTAATCAAGGGTTTTTCTAAACCAGTGGTGAAGGGCACCAGATACTGACGTGCCTAGTATATTGTTAGCTTCATTAGCTACAGCATAAGTTGGAGGGATCCCTAGAAAAATTAAAACTGGTGTCATGAGAAAACCACCTCCGATACCAAAAAGACCAGATATAATACCGACTAAAAAGCTAAGCAATAGAATTACTATTATACTTACTTGAACTTGTGCTACAGGTAGGAAAAAATCCATTAAGTTTATTATTCTTTGGTACAAACATTGTCAATAGACATATATTTACTTGATAAAACGTTCATGTCGAATTATATACCAAATGTATAATTTATGAGTAATAAATGTGAACTCACTGGAAAAGGACCTCTTAAAGGGCATAACGTTAGCCATGCTAACAATAAAACCAAAAGGAAATTTAATCCTAGCGTAAAAAAAATAAGATTCAAAAGTGATATTTTAAAAAAGAATATTACTCTTAAGGTTTCAAATGCTGCACTTAGAACAGTAGATTTCAAAGGTGGAATTGATAAATTTCTTACATCTGCAAAGGCTTATAAACTCTCAAAAAGAGCAAAAAAACTGAGAAATAAAATTGTATTAAAAGCAGTTTAATAAATTATGCTCAGATCTAAATTTTTTTATACTTTAGCTACTTGTATGGCTGGTATAGTAGCTATTTCTAATTTTTTAGTTCAATTTCCTGTTAATTATCTTGGACTAGAAAATATTTTAACCTACGCAGCGTTTACATATCCAATTACGTTTTTAATAACAGACCTTGCTAATAGAAAATATGGAAAACTAATTGCAAGACGAGTCGTCTATTTTGGTTTTTTTATAGGTATTATATTAACCTTATATTTTTCTACAAATTTTGAAGACCTTATTTCAATTAGAATTGCAATAGGATCTGGTACTGCATTTCTAGTCGCTCAATTGTTGGATGTAAGAGTTTTTGACTTATTAAGAAAAAAAATGTGGTTTATAGCCCCCTTGTCTTCATCCTTATTGGGATCATTAATTGATACATTCTTATTCTTTTCTATATCTTTTTATAATACGGATGTTCCGTGGATTACTTTAGCTATGGGAGATTTTATCGTAAAAGTTTTAATATCTTTAATAATGCTTATACCTTTTAGGCTTCTATTAAATAAAACTATTCCAGATGACATCAACTTACCTGGAAAACTTTATTAGTGAATAACTTTTTTACTAGAGAACAAATCTGTTAATTGATTTATCATTGCATCACCAAGATCATGAACATCAGTTATTTTTATAGCTTTGTTATAATAACGAGTTACATCATGGCCTATTCCGATTGCTAATAATTCAATAGATGAAAGTTTTTCAATTGCATTTACTGTATTTTTTAAATCAATTTCAAGATAATCGTTGGCATTAGTTGATAAAGTTGAGTCGTCAACTGGTGCTCCATCCGATATAACCATTAATATTTTTCTCTCTTCTTTTCGTTTCTTCATTTTATTAAAAGTCCACCTCAAAGCTTCGCCATCGATATTTTCTTTTAACAACCCCTCCTTGAGCATTAAACCAATATTATTCTTTGATTGACGCCAAGGTGTATCTGCGGATTTATAAACTATATGCCTAAGATCATTTAATCTTCCTGGAAATTTTGGTTTCTCATTGCTTATCCATTTTTCTCTGCTCGAACCACCTTTCCAATGTTTTGTTGTAAAACCTAAAACCTCAACCTTTACTGAGCATCTCTCTAAAGTCCTTGATAGTATGTCTGCGCATACAGCTGCTACTGAAATAGGTTTTCCTCTCATAGAGCCAGAGTTGTCTATTAATATTGTTACAAGTGTATCCTTAAAGTCGGTTTCTTTTTCTTTTTTAAAAGATAATGAATTT
The DNA here is from genome assembly GCA_902578115.1 of uncultured Pelagibacteraceae bacterium. Taxonomy (GTDB): domain Bacteria; phylum Pseudomonadota; class Alphaproteobacteria; order Pelagibacterales; family Pelagibacteraceae; genus Anoxypelagibacter. Next base: position 92,319 of record CACHBR010000002.1, read on the forward strand.
AATGGATCTATAATCAATCTTGTAAGTTTTGATGAGTCTAACAAGCCTTCCTCTAAATCAAAATCCCAAGATCTATTTTGTTTAGCCAAAAGTTTTCTTTGTAATTTATTTGCCAACTTTGATACAAAACTTTTCAGCTGTAAAAGTTGTTGATCTAGAGTCGATCGAAGTCTTTCTAACTCCTCTTTAGTTTCTAAATTCTCAGCTTTTATAACTTCATCAAATTGATCAGTATAAATTTTATATTTTCTTCCTTTTTCAGAAAATATTGATTTCGGCCTAATATTTGTCTTTTCTCCTGTCTCATCAATTTCCTCAATACTTTTTTCATCTTCACCTAATAAATCTTTTGTATCTGGAGGTCTTGTATCAATAGAGAGCTCTTGTTCATTCTCCTTTTCAGCAATTTGTCCATCAGCCTTGTCTTTGGACTCTTGGCTTTCAGGATTTTTTACGTTTTTGTCACTTTCTTCCCTATCTTCAGTAAATTCTTTATCGTCGATATTTAATTCTGATATTATCTCAGAAATCATCTCATTAAATTTACCCTGATCATTTAAATTATCTTTAAGAAAATTAAGATTTTGATTGAATTTTTTGGCAAAATTTACTCTAGATTTTTTTGGCTCTTTTATATTAAAAAAGAAACTTTTAAGATAATTGTCAAAAGACTCCTCAAGTTTATTCTTATTTGACTTTAATTTTAATTGATTTTCTTTGTATTGAATAAATAAGTTTTTTTTAACCCCTGCAAAATCTTCGCTTCCTATTTTCTCATATCTTATCTTTTCAGCAATTTGATAAAGTTTTTGAGACATTTCTCCTTTTGGCTTGTAACGCTCAAAAATATCTTTATCACTATACTTAAGTCTTAAAGCCTCAGAGTCCGCTTTTGCTCTAAATAATAAAAAGTCATTTAAATTCTCCAGTTTATTTATTTCAGGTAAATTTATAAATTTATCACTACTTGTTTGATTTGTAGATTTACCAAATTTTACCTCACAGTTTTTCTTTTTGGAAATTGATTTAACAGTTGAAATTATTGCACTTTTAAAAAACTCTAAACGACTTTCTTTTTTTTGCATTTCAAACAATTTTAACGTTCACAGAGGATTCTGGGAGGTCCTCGCCGAAACATCTTTGATAATACTCGGCAACAATTTTTCTTTCTAACTCATCACATTTATTCAAAAAAGTCACTCTGAACGCGTATCCAATATCTTTAAATATTTCTGAATTTTCCGCCCAATGAAGGACTGTTCTGGGACTCATTACAGTGGATATGTCGCCATTAACAAAACCGTTTCTAGTTAAATCAGCTACCTTTATCATTTTGAGAACTTTCTCTTTACCCTTCGAATTATTAAGAGCTTTATTTTTTGCTAAAATTATCTCTAATTCTTTTTCTGTTTTAAGATAGTTTAATGTAGTAACAATATTCCAACGATCCATTTGGCCCTGATTAATTTGTTGGGTTCCATGATAAAGACCCGTAGTATCCCCTAGGCCAACTGTATTTGTTGTTGCAAACATTCTAAAAAATTTGTTTTGATTAATAACTTTATTTTTATCTAAAAGCGTAAGTTTTCCATCGCTTTCCAAAATTCTCTGTATGACGAACATTACGTCAGGTCTGCCAGCATCATATTCATCAAAAACTAAAGCAACAGGATTTTGCACAGACCAAGGCAGAACTCCTTCTTTAAATTCTGTAATTTGTTTTCCGTCTTTAATTACAATTGCATCTTTACCAATTAAATCTATTCTACTTATATGACTATCAAGGTTTACTCTTACGCATGGCCAATTTAATCTTGATGCTACTTGCTCTATGTGTGTAGATTTTCCTGTACCATGATAACCTTGTATTAAAACTCGTTTATTAAATGCAAAACCCGATAGTATAGCTAGAGTTGTATCTCTATCGAATTTATAATTTTCATCTATTTCAGGCACATAAGGATTTTTTTCTGAAAAACTATCGACTTCCATTTCAGTATCTATTCCAAATGTTTGCCTTACAGAAATTTTTATGTCTGGTTTTTTATTTTCTAAGTTCATTTATTCATGCTCGTTCTAAGTTGGCTATATGCCAAAGTAATTTTTTTTAAAATATCCTCATATTTTTTACTTCCACGGTTTTTATCAGGATGGTACTTCTTTACAAGTATTTTAAATTTTTTTTGAATATCAGACCAATTTGTATCACTTTTTAGGCCTAAAATTTTAAGGGCTTCTTTATCTTTAACTGTCAAATTGGATTTTTCAAACTTCCTAGAGTCAGAATTTCTAAAAATTCCAGTCTTGTCGTCCAAAGCGTTAAGCCACAATATCCTAAAAAAGTTTTCGGATGATCCAAAACTTTTTGTAGGTTTATGCCATGTGAGGTCAGACTTTACGAAATTTTCAATTTCTTCATTATTCATATCAGAAAAATAGTTCCAGCTTTTATTGAACTCTTTGATATGTTCTAAACAAAGTAATCTAAATTTTTTACTGTTATCTTTTTCTATTGGAGCTTTATACATACCTATTTTGTTACATTTACTCCAGTCACAAATATTTTTCATAATAAATTTTAATTATATAGTACAATGTTACTTTAATGAAAAGTTTAATAGAAATAGTTAAAGAAAAAATTATTAAAGATATACCAGATTGTAATATCGATATTATTGATAATACACATCTACATAAACACCATAAATCATTTAATAAAAGCAAAACACATTTAAAAATAATTATACAGTCTGAAATTCTTAAAAAATTAAAACGAATAGATTCACATAAAAAAATAACAGGTATTCTTAAAGATGAGATTGAAACAAAAATTCACTCCCTAGAAATTAAAATCTTATAATTTTTTTTAAAACGTTCTTCATCTCTTTAGGACTAAATCTATATTGACCTGGCTTTGTCGTTTTACCTATTCTTTTAAGAAGTATTAGATTAATTTTTTTGTCATAATTTTTTTTATCAACTTCCATAAAGTTAACTATTTTATTTAAATTATTTTTATTTAAAAAGTTTAAAAACTTTTTAAGTAGTTTCTGATTTAAATAAAGTTTTTCTATTTTATCTAATGTTTGTTTAGAACAAACTTTTTTAATAAAAGAGAGTCTAGTTGCTAAAATCATTCCAATTAAAACAGCTTCCCCATGATTAATTTTTCCAGAGTACTTATTTGCCGCTTCAATCCCGTGAGCAAAGGTGTGTCCAAAATTTAGTATCATTCTTTCATTTTGCTCTTTTTCATCTTTATTTACAAAAGATAGTTTAATCTTACAACTTCTAAATATTATCTCTGCCAAAACATTAAAATTGAAGTTTTCAAAAATCTTATTTTTGTCCTTGTCTAATTTTTTAAAAAATTTACCATCTTTTATTATTGAATGTTTTAAAATTTCCGCAAAACCGCAGACTAAATTTCTCTTTGATAAACTTTTTAAAAGTGTTAAATCGCTTAAAACTAATTTTGGTTGATAGAACGTACCAATAAGATTTTTACCACCTACTGAATTAACAGCTGTTTTTCCTCCAATTGATGAGTCAACTTGCGCCAAAAGTGTGGAGGGAATACTTATTAGATTAATTCCTCTTTTGTAAATACTTGCAACAAAACTTCCAAAATCACCTATTATTCCTCCACCTACAGTTATGATTGTATCATTTCTACTTAGATTATTTTTGATTAGACTTTCTAATAGACTATTTGCTTTTTTAAATGATTTTAATCTTTCATTAGGAAGAAATTCATAAACATAAACATTGTATTTTTTGAGTTGTTTTTTAATTTTTATCTTAAAATTGTTTGGAATATTTTTATCTAAAATTAATCCTACTTTTTTTGTCCGGGGGCACAACTTATTTAATTGTTTTTTTAATATTCCTAATGATCCTTTACCAATAATAATTGTATAGCGGGTATTTTTACTTTTCACATAAATTTTATTTATTTTCATAAATATTATAAATTTCCTCTATTATTTGATTTTTATTTTTAGCATTACAATCTATCCTATAGTCAGAAAGTGAGTAAATTGTTTCTCTAGACTTACAAATTTTTTTAATTTCACTTTCTGAAGTATTATTATTCAATAGCGGCCTTTTCATGTTAACTTTAATTCTTTGAAAAATGACCTTCGAGTCTAGATCTAACCAAAATGAAATACCTTTTTTCCTTGATTCATCTCTAATTTTTTCATTCATAAAAGCTCCACCACCAAGAGCTATAACAATTTTTTTTTTATTAAAATAATTTATAGTTTCTTTTTCCTCTATATCTCTAAAAAATTTTTCACCTTTTTGCTTGAATACTTCACTTATGGATAATGAAAGTTTTTTTTCTATTATGGAGTCTATATCTATAAATTCCATATTAAGCTTGTAAGACAAATCTTTACCAATGGAAGATTTACCAACACCCATCATTCCAGTTAATATAAGGTTTTTTTTCAATTTATACCCAAATTTTAATTTGATTTATCACAAATTTGTCTTAATTTCCGAGTTTAAATATATTTTAACAACTATGCAACCAAGATTAAATTTAAGATCAAAAAATAATTCATCCCTGTTTGGTATAGCCATAAAAGGTTTAGTAATTATTGTTTTTATAAGTTTGGCGTTCTACCTGGTTGATAAGATAGATTTTCCATCTCCACAAAGTGAAACAAAAGAAGATGTTACCAATCAAATTATTAAGCTCAAATAGAAAATTTCTTAAATTTCTTATTATAAGTTTATTTTTTTTTCAAAATATTCTTGCAGAGGAAAAATCTATTGATATCTGGAATAATAATAACAAACCTAAGTCTGAAAATAATAAAATTCAAGAAAAATTAATCCAGGAACCCAAAATTGATATTTCTAAACTAAATCAAAATCAGAATGAACTTATTAAAATTTCAGAGCCTCAAAGTGAAGACACTAACTTAAAATTAATTGGACTGTATGACCCTGGACAAAACGATCTAAGTTTGGAAATGTGGATGCGTACAAATGGGGAATTAATAAAACAATCATTAAAAAGGATAGAAAAAATAAAATTATCAAAGTTTTCAGAAGAAATATTTCTAAATACAATTTTAACTTATTCTTATTCTCCACAAAAAAACCTATCTGAAAAAGAATTTTTAAAAATAAAAATAGATTGGTTAATCAAAAATAATAAAATAGAAATAATTGAAAATTTCTTAAATAAAAATTTAGAATTTGATGGGAAATCAAAATTAATAAAATATTTAGTCGATCATTACATTTCGTCAGCTAATATTTCGGAAGGATGTAATAAAGCAGAATTTATAAATAAAGAAATAAAAGATAATTATTTGGAAAAATTTAGAATTTATTGCTTAATATTAAATAAGAAAAAAGAGGAGGCAATATTAAACTTTGATTTATTAAGAGAGGAGGGAAGATCAGATAAATTCTTTAACGACAAAATTTCATATTTACTTGGGTTACAAGAAAAAACAGGCGATAAAATCTCTGACAAAAATTTATTAAATTTTTATTTATCTTCAATTACTATTGAGGGATTTAAATATGAACCTACCGAAAAAACTGATAAAAATATTTGGAAATTTTTAGTAGCCTCAAATCTTATAGTAATCGATGAACTTGAGGATTCAGAAACGATCAAAAAATATGAAGTTGCTGCAAATGATGGCTCATTTGATAAAAATAAAATATTTGAAATATATATGTCGATACCATTTAGTATCAATCAACTATTAAATGCATCAACAATTTATCAAGGTCTAGAAGGTTATGAGGGAAGAGCATTAATTTATCAAAGAGCTCTATTGTCAGATAATATTGAAAATAAATTAAAGCTATTTTTTCTCTTAAAAGACTCTTTTGATAAAGAAAAACTAAACAATATTTTTAAAGATAAATTAAGTGAAATACTTAAAGAAATAGATCCTAGTGATGTTCCAGAGGATTTTAAGAAAATAGTTGAAAAAAATATAATTATTGAAGAAAATTTTGAGCTAGGAAAAATAAAATTTGACGACAAGGTCTTACATAGGTCTAAAGTAATTAAAATTTTTACTGAAGATGATATAAAAAAAGATAAAGTAAATAAGGATCTAGAGAGCGTTTATAAAAAAATTAAACGAAACAAAAAATATTTTTACTCTATAAAAGACATTATGCTTTTAGAAACTTTAATTGCCGATGGAATATCAATTCCATCTGATTTAGATGTGAAAAGTCTCTCTAAAGATTTAACGATTCCAAACACAATGGAATCGCTTATAGAAGAAGGTCAAATAGGTTTATTCATGTTGAAGCTTGTTGAGATTATTGGGAGCGATGATATAGAGAATTTAGATCCTGAAACTTTATATTTTATTAACAACCTATTAAATAAAGGAAAAATTAAAAAAGTTAGAAATCAAATTTTAAATCTCGCCCTACCTTTGAGAGTATAATTGTATTATAAACTTTCATGGCTTTAAGAAAAATTTTAACAATACCAGATTCTATTTTAAGGCAAAAATCTTTACCAGTAGATAAAGTAAATAAAGAAATCAAAACTCTCATGGATGACATGCTAAACACAATGTACGATGCGCCAGGAATTGGTTTAGCCGCTATACAAATTGGTATTCCAAAAAGGATTGTAGTTATGGACTTATCTAAAGATCCTGAAAAAAAAAATCCAATGTATTTTGTTAATCCTGAGATCACTTGGAAATCAGATTTAAAGTCAACTTATGAAGAGGGATGTCTTTCTATACCAAATCAATTTGCAAAAATTGAAAGACCTGAAAAATGTAATGTTAAATTTTTAGACTATGATGGAAACCATAAAGAAATAAAAGCTGAAGGACTTCTATCAACTTGTATTCAACATGAAATTGATCATCTAAATGGAGTTTTATTCATTGATTATTTGTCAAAGCTTAAAAAAGATATAATTATTAAGAAAGTATCAAAAGATAAAAAAGAGACAGAAAGAGTAGTAGTTTAAATTAAAAAATTTAATGTCAAAAAAAATTGTTTTTATGGGAACACCAGAGTTTGCAGTTCCTACTTTAGAAGCTTTAAAGAATTCCAATAATGAAATTATAGTTGTTTATTCTCAACCAGCTAGCAAAGCAAATAGAGGTCAAAAATTATTAGACTCAAAAGTTGGAAGTTTAGCAAAAAAATTTTCCTTAAGTTTAAGAACACCTAAAACTTTAGATAGCGATGAAGAGTTTAAATTTTTTAGCTCATTAAAACCAGACATCGCTGTAGTCGTTGCATACGGCCAAATAATACCCAGTAGATTTTTAGATATTCCCAAATATGGTTTCATTAATGTTCACGCTTCACTGTTGCCGAAGTGGAGAGGGGCAGCTCCTATACAAAGATCTATAATGAATTTAGATAAGGAAACTGGCGTAAGTATAATGAAAATTGTTGAAAAACTAGACGCTGGACCTGTTATTCAACAGGATAAAATTAATTTAAATGAAAATATAGATACTTCAATATTATCAAAGTTACTCTCTCAGTTAGGTGCAAAATCTTTAATGAATGCGATCGATAAATTAGAAAAGAACGAAGTCAACTTTGTTGAGCAAAATCATAATGAAGCTACATACGCAAAAAAAATTACAAAAGAAGAGGCTGAATTAAAATGGAATCAAAATGCAAAAATAATTTTAGCAAAAATCAATGGATTAAATCCAAATCCAGGAGCTTGGTTTAAATATAAAAACGAAAGATATAAGGTGTGGAAAGCAAAAATATCCAATACAAGTGGTGTACAAGGATCAACAATCGATAACAACTTAACAATTGCATGTAAAGATAAATCAATAAGTATTCTTGAAATACAAAAGGAGGGTAAAAGTAGACAAGCAACTGGTCAATTCCTACTTGGTAGTAAAATTCCTAAAGGTGAAAAAATTGCATAATGACAACGTATCAAATTAGAGTTGAATATCTTGGTACAAATTTTGTTGGATGGCAATTTCAAAAAAATGGTCTTTCAATTCAAGAAGTTTTAGAAACGGCTTTATCGAAATATTTAAAAGAAAATATTAGAGTAATAGGTTCTGGAAGAACTGATTCCGGCGTTCATGCGAGTGAACAATCAGCGCATTTTAATACAAAAAATAAGATAAATAATATTGGTATTTTCCTAAATGCAGTGAATTTTTTTTTAAAGAAACATCCTGTATCAATTTTAAATATTCAGAAAAGATCCAATAATTTTCATGCAAGGCACAGTGCTAAAGAAAGAGTTTATAAATATTTCATTGTTAATCGACCCTCATCTCTTGCTATAGATAAAAATAAGGCCTGGCATATTAAAAAAAAACTAGATGTAAAATTAATGAAAAAGGGCGCTACAATTTTAAAAGGAACACATAATTTTACGACATTTAGAGCTTCAAATTGTCAGGCTAAATCGCCAATCAGAACATTGAAAAAACCTTTAATTATTAAAAGCAAAAATAAGATTATATTTACCTTTCAATCAAAGTCTTTTCTACAGCAACAAGTAAGGTCAATGGTAGGTTCTTTAAAATATTTAGGTGAGGGAAAATGGAATTTAAAAGATTTTAAAAAAGCATTTAAATCAAAAAAAAGATCAATGTGTGCTCCCCCAGCTCCAGCACATGGATTATATTTAGTCAAAGTCAAATATTAAAAGTACTTGAATTATTTTTTTTAATTACCATATAGAAATTGTAGGTCGCCAAATGGGACTTACAAATAACCTTGCTAACAAAGGAGGAAAATATGACAAGTAAGGACATTTCTGTCTTTAACTCATTAAGACCTTTCAGCATTGGATTCGACGACATGTTTGATCAGTTTGAGTCTATGTTAGGGAATGGTGGATTAGGCGTACAAACAAATTATCCCCCATACAACATCAGGAAAGCAGGTAAAGATAAGTATGCTATAGAAGTAGCTCTTGCAGGCTTTAACAAAAGTGATGTTGAAATTGAGTATGAAGACAATACTTTAACAGTGAGAACTAAAAAAGTTCAAAAATCTGAAAATAAAGATGGTGACGAGATTATTCATCGAGGAATATCTCAAAGATCATTTTCTAGATCATTTACAGTAGCAGATGATGTAAAGGTAAATGGCGCTGAGTTAAAAGATGGTCTTTTAACTATCGATTGTGAAAAAATCGTACCAGAAATAAAAAAGAGAAAACTAATACCTATTAAATAAGGTAGCCTTGCTTGCGGGGCCTGTCTCCGCAAGTAACTTTTAGTTTTCTAACAAAGCTTTTAGGTGGTACTCAGAACTCTCCTTAAGGGCATTTAAATCATAACCACCCTCTAAAATTGAAACAACTTTATTATTAATACTTTTATTAATAACTTTTAATGTTCTTTTTGTAATATCGTAAAAATCTTTTGACTTTAATTTAAATTGAGCAAGAGGATCGTCTTGGTGTGCATCAAATCCTGCAGAAAATAATAAAAATTCTGGTTTAAATTCCTTAAGTTTTTTTAAAACATGTTCATATGCATTCATGTATTCCTCAGAGTTTGTTCCAGCTGGCAACGGAATATTTAAAATATTACTATGTTTACCTTTTTCATTATTTGCACCCGTTCCAGGATAGAAGGGGTATTGATGGGTTGAAATATATAAAACTTTTTCATTATCATAAAAAATATTTTGTGTTCCATTTCCATGATGAACATCGAAATCTATTATAGCAATTTTGTTAAGTTTATATTTTTCTATAAGATAATGAGCTCCAACTGCCACATTATTGTATATACAAAATCCCATTGCTTTATCTTTTTCTGCATGATGCCCTGGTGGTCTTACAGGGCAGAAAACATTTTTAAACTCTTTATTTTGAACACTATCAATAGCAGTAACTATTGATGCAACTGCATCTGATGAAGCTTGTTTACTACCTGGAGACACAATGGTATCACCATCTAAAAAATGTAGTCCCTTCTTTGGAAAAGAATTTTCCACTTCATCAATATAATCAGATTTATGAGCAATTTTTAAATATTTAGCATCAAACTTTAATGGTTTTTTCCAAATCAATTTTTTGTTCTTTTTTAAGTTTTCAATAACAACAGAAACACGATCTGCTCTTTCAGGATGACCTTGACCGGTGTCGTGATCTAAATAAGTCTCTGTAGTAATAATTCCTGTCTTCACTTAAAATAACTTACCAAAATATTTTCATATATTTTAGTTAATTTTTTTAAATCAGAAACAGACACACTCTCATCTATTTTGTGCATTGTCTTACCTACCAAGCCAAATTCTAGACAAGGTGCAATATTTTTTATAAATCTTGCATCAGATGTACCGCCTGAGGTAGATAGTTTTGGTTTAAGACCAGTGACTTTTTTAACGATATTTTGAACCATATAAGTAGTTTTATTTGGTTTAGTTAAAAATGCTTCGCCTGAAACTTCGTAAGTTATTTTGAATCTAGATTTATTAGATTTCGTAACTGATTTAAATATTTTATTAAGTTTATTTTTTAGGGAACTAGATGAGTGTTTATCATTAAATCTGATATTAAAAACAGCCTCAGCTGATCCTGGAATAACATTATCCGCATGATTATCAATATTAATTTTTGTTACCTCAAGATTAGAAGGCTGAAAGTTTTTTGTTCCTTTATCAAGTTTTAAATCCTTAATTTTTTTTAAAATTTTAATTAAAGTACTCGAGGGATTATTGGCTCTGTGTGGATAAGCAACATGGCCCTGCGAACCTATTATAGTAAGTCTACCTGTCAAACTTCCTCTTCTTCCAATTTTTATCATTTCACCAAGTTTATTTGGATTAGTTGGTTCGCCTACTATACAAAAATTAATTTTTTCTCTTTTTCTTTTTAAATACTTTATAAGTCTTTTTGTTCCATTCACCGCTATTCCTTCCTCATCTCCTGTAATAAGTAAACTTATTGATCCTTTAAAATTTTTATTTTCATTTTTAAATCTACTTACTGCAGCCACAAAACATGCAATTGATGCTTTCATATCATTAGCACCTCGTCCAATTAATTTGTTATTTCTTACAATTGGTTTAAATGGATTAGTGGTCCAGTTTTTAATATTTCCTGGAGGAACCACATCTGTATGTCCTGCATAGCAAAAATTTGGAGAGGATTTTCCAAGTTTTGCATAAAGGTTTTTTATATTTTTAAAATTAATAATTTTACAATTAAAACCTATAGATCTTAAATTTTTAGCTAATAAATTTATAGCACCAGCATCTTTAGGTGTAATACTAGGTTTACGAATCAAATCTTTTGCTAACTTTAATTCACTTATTTGCATGATTTTAATCTCTTAACAAATCATTAATAGAAGTTTTACTTCTAGTTTTCTCATCTACTTTTTTTACAATTACCACACAATATAGCGATGGTCCTTTAGGATTATTTGCACTTGGCATTGAGCCTGGAACAACAACAGAATAGGCAGGTACTTTACCATAATGAATTTTGCCAGTTGCACGATCAATTATTCTTGTTGATGCACCAATATAAACACCCATCGACAGCACCGATCCTTTCTCGACAATTACACCTTCCGCTATTTCTGCTCTTGCTCCTAAAAAACAATTGTCCTCTACAATAGTTGGATTTGCTTGCATCGGTTCTAAGACACCACCAATACCAGCACCACCAGAAATATGACAATTTTTTCCAACCTGCGCACATGACCCAACTGATGCCCATGTATCTATCATTGTTCCTTCGTCTACGTACGCTCCAACATTTATAAACGAAGGCATTAAAACAACATTCTTTGCTATGTGAGCTCCTTTTCTAATTACGCCATTGGGAACATATCTAAATCCAGCTTTCTTAACTTGCTCTTCACTCCATCCTTGTGTTTTTCCATCAACTTTATCGTACCAAGTAGAGTAAGGACCTTTAGATGCTTTCATTTTATTCACCCGAAAACTTAAAAGTATAGCTTTTTTAATCCATTGATTGACTTGCCATTTGTCACCTTTTTTTTCTGCAACTCTGATTTTACCGTTATCTAACAAGTCAATAGTTTCACGCACCAAATCATTTAGCGTTTTATCTGAACTATCAATTTTATCTTTTTTTTCAAAAGCTTCGTTTATAGTTTTTTCAATTTTTTCTAAGTTCATTTATTTCCTTTAAGAAAGTTGTTAAATTAGCTGTTTTATAATCTATAAAATTTTCATTTGAATATTTTGCAGCCCAAGGTTCATCATTTTTAATCCAAACAGTTTTCATACCCAATTCATGTGCTGGCTTCAAATTTCTTGCAATATCCTCTATAAATATACAATATTGTGGCTCAATTTTGTATTTATCAATTAATCTTTTGTAAGTTTCGATAGCAGGTTTAGGGATAAAATCTGAGTCTACAATATCAAAAATTCCATCAAAAAGCCTATTAATCCCAATTCTTTTAGTAACATTCTCGGCATGAGCACGGGAGCCGTTGGTAAATATTATTTTTTTATCTTTTATTCTACTGAGCTCTATTTCTAAACCCTTATCATTTTTGAGAAATTCTAAATCAATATCGTGAACAAAATCTAGAAACTCTTGCGCATCTATCTCATGATTTTTGATCATACCATTTAAAGTCGTATTATATTCATGGAAATAATTTTTTTGTATTTTTCTAGCTTCCTCAATGCTTACTTTTAATTTATTTGAAATATATTTAGACATTCGTTTATCAACTTGATCGAAAACTTTTGTATCACCAGAATAAAGTGTATTATCTAAATCAAATAGCCAATACTTTATATTTAAAAGATCTTTCATTTTCTAATTAAAGTACCAGCACCTTGATCTGAGAAAATTTCTTTCAATATAGCTCTTGGTTTTCTACCATCAAGAATAACAACACCTCTAACCCCATTCTCAACAGCCTCAATACAATTTTTTATTTTAGGTAACATTCCACCCTGGACAATCTTTAGATTAACTAAATTTTCCATATCGTATGGCTTTATTTCTGAAATTAAAGTTTTTCTATCATCATAAACACCCTCAACATTTGTCATTAATAAAAGTCTTCTAGATTTCAATTTTTTAGCTATAGCACTCGCCGCAGTATCCCCATTAATATTATAAGTTTGATTATTTTTATCTAAACCTAATGGTGCAACAATTGGTATTTGATTTTGACTAATTATATTTCTTATTACTTCAATATTTATTTCTTGTGGTACTCCCACAAAACCTAACTCAGGTTTATCAGGAATTACGTTTATAATATTATTTATTTTTGTATTTACTGAAATTGCTTTAGACCCTTTTTTGTTTAATGAACTTACGATATCTTTATTAAAATCTATAAGAACTTTTTCTACAATATTAATAACATCTTTATCTGTTACTCTTAGACCATTTATAAATTTACTTTGAATATTTCCTTTTTTTAATTCCCTTTCTATTCTTGGACCTCCACCATGTACAACTACAATTGAAAGACCTAGTTTATTTAATATGCTTATATCTTGAATGAAATTATTAAAAATATTTCTATCAATTAAAACATTGCCACCATATTTTATTACTATTAAATCTTTTTTATATTTTTTTACGTATTTTGGAACATTCGTCACATCTGGAGCATCTTTTGGCCAAAACTTTTTTATTTCTTCTAAATTATTTTCTTCGGACATTTATTTTGTTTTGACAGTTGTTGATCTGTAAATCACCCATTGTTGAGCAATTGTTAGTATGTTGTTAATTGTCCAATAAACAACAAGACCTGAAGGAAATGGTGCTAAAATTATTGTTAAAAATAACGGAAAAAACATAAAAATTTTTGCTTGTATAGGATCTGGAGGAGTAGGGTTAAGTTTCTGCTGTAAATACATTGTCGCTCCCATCATTATAGGCCATGCTCCAATAATTAGAAACGATGGTGGATCCCAAGGTATCAAACCAAAAAAGTTAAAAATGGAAGTTGGATCCTGTGCTGATAAATCTTTAATCCAACCAAAAAATGGTTGATGTCTCATTTCCAGTGAAATGAAAAGCATTTTATATATTGCAAAAAAGAAAGGTATCTGAATTAAAATTGGAAGACATCCAGAAAGTGGGTTTACTTTCTCTCTTTTGTAAAGCGCCATCATTTCTTGCTGAAGTTTAACTTTATCCTCTTTGTGTAATTCTTTTAATCTTAACAACTCGGGTTGTAATATCTTCATTTTTGCCATTGATCTAAATGAGTAATTTGCAAGTGGGAAAAATAATAATCTTACAGCTGCAGTTACTAAAACAATTGCTATTCCAAAGTTTTTTGTAAGTTCGAATAAATAATTCATTATAAAAAATAGTGGTTTAGTGAAAAAGTAGAACCAACCCCAATCAATTGTTAAATCAAATTTGTTAATACCTTCTGTTTCAGCATAACCATCTATTACTTTAACTTCTTTTGCTGCTATAAATACTTTTGACTCGGATATTCCTGAGCCTGAAGGTTGAATAACAACAGGTTTATTTTGAATGTAGTTTGCTTTGAAACCATTTTTGTAAGTAAACTCACCTTTAAATGATTGATTTTTTTCAGGTACTAATGCGGTTAACCAATATTTATCTGTGATACCCAACCAACCTTCTCCAGCGGAGTACTCTTTTTTCTTTTCTTTAATGTCATCATACCCTTCCTCTTGTAAGTCCTCATCAAAAACTCCAATAAACCCCTCGTGCAAAATATAAAAGTCTACAACATCTGGATCTTGGTTTCTTGTTATCTGCGCGTACGGATAAAGCTCTACTCTTTGACTTGAATTATTTTGAACTTCTTGCGTTACTTTAAATAAAAACTTTTCATCTAATTCTATTTTTTTTCTAAAAGTCAAACCTGATTTATTATTCCACTCAGCTGTAACTGGATTGCCTACTGAAAGTTTATTATTTCCAACTACATTCCATATCGAATTTTTTGTTGGAAGAGGTGTATTAGTTGTATTGCTTGCTGCCCACCCAGTTTCAACAAAGTACCCATCATTTGTTTCAGAAGGATTTAAATATTTTACTTTTTCATCTGAATTGACCTCTGTGTTATATTTTTTAAAAAGAATGTCATCTATCAAAAATCCTTTTAGTGAGATTGAACCTTTAACATTCTCATTTTCAAAATTTACTCTTTTTACAGATTTAATCGCATCATCCCTAGATATGTTTACAACTTTTTCCTTTTCTATATTAACATTTGGTGAAGGTGCATCAGTATTTTTATTGTCAGTCTTTTCTGAACCCTGAGTTTGTTCTAATTTTTTTTGCTCTTCGATTTGAGGTGTTTCAAAAATTACTGACCAACCAAATAAAACAGCGAATGATAAAGCTATAGCAAAAACTACGTTTCTAAGATCCATTTAAATTTTCTTTCCTACATTTTTCTTTTTCGGTACAAAATCTAATCCTGAGCTTCCTCCCAATAATTTTATAGGGTGACATTTTGATATCCTTTTAAAAGTTAAGGATAAACCTTTTATTAGACCATGAGTTTTTAATGACTCTTCAGCATACTCAGAACAAGTGGGAAGAAATCTACAATTTTGTCCAAGTAGAGGTGATATTAAATATTTATAAATTTTAATAAAAAATATTAATGTTAAACTAATTAATTTCATACTTTTAAACTTTGCATCCTTTTAAAACTTTTTTTCATTTTTTCATACAGTGAATTATTATACTCATTATAGGCTTTATCCTTTCCAAAAATTATATATATATAATCTAAATTAATTGTACTGTTCATCATTAACAACTTTTGTACAATAGATCTTAACTTCCTTTTGATTCTATTCCTTTTAACTGCATTTCCGATTTTTTTTCTCATGACAAAACTTACGTAAAGTTTTTTACCCTTATTTTTTTTATCTAAAAAATTTTTTGAACGATATATAGTAAAGCATTCATTATTTATAACTCTATTTCTTAAGACTCTTTGGAAATGGGAATTTTTTTTTAAACTTTCTAGCTTTGTCATTATCTTTAAGTAGAAAGTCTTTTTCGACCTTTTGCTCTACGTCTAGCTAAAAGTTTTCTACCTGCCTTTGTGGCCATTCTTGATCTAAAGCCATGCCTTCTTTTTCTAACTAGCTTACTTGGTTGATACGTTCTTTTCATAAGATTTCTTTGGTTCTGTTAAATTTTTTGATATTTATAGGTAATAAGATTGTATAAGTACAGTTAAAAATTATTTATGAATTTAAGTTCTAGAAATCTAAAACTTATAATTGGAGTATTTTATCTACTAATTCTATTTTTTGGTCTATATTATTTATTTTCTCTAATTGATATTAGAGATTTGACAAGCTATGAGTTTATTAAGTCAAACAAAGAGATTATTATTGATTACAAGAATAATAATTTTCTATTTCTTACTATAACATTTTTCTTATTTTCAATAGTTTGGTATTTACTTTTGGGATTTGCATCACCAATTTTGTTATTTTCTGGTTTTGTTTTTGGAAAGTGGTATGGAATTATAATCGCTGTTGTATCCGCTTCAATTGGAACAACCCTGCTATATCTATTAGCAAAACTCTTTTTTACCGATTTAATAAAAGAGAAATTAGATCCAAAATTTTCAAGTTTTAAACTTGCCTTTCAAAAAAATGAATTTTTATATTTTACATTATATAGACTTGGCGGTGGAGGTGGAATCCCCTATGGAATACAAAATGTCTTACCCGTTTTATTTAATATTTCCATAAAAAATTATTTCATTGGAACATTTATCGGTAGTTGGCCAGCAATGTTCATAAGTGTTGCACTAGGAGCAGGGATAGAAAAATATATTGAGACAAATGAAAAATTAAGTTTAATAAATATAATCTTATCTCCTGATATTTACTTACCAATCTTAGGTTTTATATTGATGCTTTTAGTTGGACTTTTAATTAAAAAATTATTTTTTAAAAAAAATTAGAATGAACAATTTTAAAATAATTAATTGGCTAGTATGGTTGGTTTTAGTAATTATTTGGAATTATGGGTATCCAGAAGCAAGCCCACTCCTTGATGTAATTATTGCAGTTATTTTATCTTTCGTAAGTATTATTTTAATGAGATTTATAAAAAAATAATTATGAATATAAATTATTTTAAAAGTGCTCTTTTACATCATAGCAAAGGAAACTGGAATAAAGCTAAAGAAATTTACGAACATATTTTAAAAACAGAACCAAATAATTATCCAGTGCTTCAAAATTACGGTCCATTACTCTGTCAATTAAGAGAATATAAATTGGCAAAAAATATTTTTGAAAAAAGTTTAAAAATAAAACCCCAAGATCCTTTGCTATTATATAACTATGGAAAATTTTACCATGATCAAAAATTGTTTGATGAAGCAATTAAATTCTATAAAGAATCTTTTAAAATTGAGCCAAAAAATAATTTCTCAATGTATAATATTGGAAATATTTATTTTGCATTAAGTAAATTAGATTTAGCTATTTCAGCATACAGAGATAGTTTAAAAATAAATCCAAAAAATTTTTTAGCTCATAATAATTTGGCAAACGCTCTAAAAAATACAGGAAATTTTGAAGAGGCAATTCAATACTATAAAAGTTCACTTAAACTAAAAAAAGATTATCCTGATATTCACATAAATTATGCCACACAATTACTTATGTTAGAGGATTTTGAAGAGGGTTTTGAGGAATATGAATGGAGAAAAAAAAGTAAGTCATTTTTGGACTACATAAATTACAATAAACTTAATTTAAAAAGCAAAGAGTGGAGAGGTGAAAATTTACAAGATAAAAAACTACTGGTTATTTCAGAGCAAGGCATTGGCGACCTAATTCAATTTACTAGATATTTATTTGAGCTTAAAAAAGAGAAAGTAAAAATAATAATTTATTTAAAAAGTAAAAAATTTTCTCATTTTTTTGATAATAAAATTTTTGATATTGTATTTGAGGGCAAGGATATACCTGATCACGACTATCATGTTCACTTATTGAGTATTTTAAAAATCTTTAATAAAAAAAATAAACTCTTTATAAATCCCGTAAATTTTTTTCAAAAAAATGAAAAAACTCAAATTAAATGGAATAAACTACTTTCAAACCATAGCGGAATTAAGATAGGTATAAACTGCAACACATCTTTAACTAAAAAAAATATACCAATTAAATTTTTTGTCAATTTAGCATCCGTTTTTAACTTTAAATTTATTATGTTGCAAAAAAACTTCAGTAGTGAAAAAGTAAAAAATTCAAAAAATATATTATTTTTCCAGGAAATGGACTCATCAAATGATGCTTTTGTAGATAGTATTGAAATAATTAAAAAATTGGATCTTGTTATAACTTCCGATACATCAATTGCACATTTATCTGCTACACTAGGGATTAAAACTTGGATAGTTCTCCCATTTGTAAGTGATTGGCGTTGGTTTCAAGATAAAAAAAAAACGAAATGGTACAAGAATGTTACTCTTTATAAATCAAAAAAAATTGATGATTGGGATAAACCATTCGAAGAAATTAAATTAGATTTAAAAAAAAAGGTTTTCTAAAAAAATTTGATTTTGGTGCCCATAGCAAGAATCGAACTTACGACCTCTTCCTTACCATGGAAGTGCTCTACCAGCTGAGCTATATGGGCCTTTTAAAGTATGAACAATCTTTGATTAATAATTTTTTTACATCCGCAATTGTCTTATCTTCTTCAAAACAATCTTTGCTAACATAGCGATAAAGCTCATCAACCTTTACTGGAGAAATAATATAAATTACCGAGATTTTTTTTCTTGTAATTAGATCAATTAAAAAATTTTTATATTCATCAAAATACTTATTATTTTGAATCGGGTATGCCGCACCATTTGGAATGTACCATCGACTTGGAGAATGAAGATTTTTATTAATTATAAGGGAAAGAAAAGAATAGTTTGACATAACCATAGCTTCATTATTTTCAGCGTTTAATACACCTATAATTTCTCTTAAGAATTTAATTTCTTCTTCGGGAGAGTTAGGGAATATTGGTGTTATCCATTTTAAACCAGAAAGTTTTTTGTCAATTTTTTTTGCATTTACTGATAAATCAAAATTTATTTTAGACATTTCATGAAATCTTCTTTCATCATTAAATCTTAAATGATATTTTGAAGTAACAAACAAACAAAATAACAATAAAAAAAATGAAAAGTATTTTTTATACCTTATTTCATAATTGTAGATAAATATTGATGAAAAAGCACACAAAACAGGAATTAGAAAAAAAATAAATTCCTGATTTCTGGTATTTATCTGATGAATAACTAAACTAAGAATTAATAAAAGAAAAGATAAGAAAAAAAAGAAATTCTCATTAAATATATTTTTTTTAGATTTAATTACATCAAGCAATGTAACTAATAATAAAGGTATAAAAGAAATATAGATAAACTTGTAATCAAAAATTATATCACCGGACAAAAAATTAAGTTCGGCAATTCTATTTTTTCCGATCGAAGAAGGAAAAAGTATGTACTGATCAAAAAAATTCTCAAGTTTAATATTAGTAAAATCAAAAAATAATAGAATAATTATTATGAAAGATAAGGAACTAAAAGTTAAATACAATAGCCAATTAAATCTTTTTTTAATAAAAATATACAAGATAAGTATTAATGAGACTGAAAAAAAAACATAGACCGAAGGTGCTGATTTGGTCAAAAAAGCAAGTCCTAAAACAACTGGTAAAAAAATTAGGAATTTTTTTTTATCAGTTTTTAAAGCCATTATTAAACAATAAACAGCCAGTAAACATAATAAAGATGAATGGTGATCTACATATAAAGTCCCACTAGTTGTATACCCAAGAATCGCAAAACAAAAAGAATAAAAAAAACATTGATAAATATTTAAATTAAAATTTTTTAAAATATAAAAAGTTGCAATCGTTAATAAGCAATTAATTAGAGATGCATGCAAAATATAAACTTGAAAATTTTGTCCAAATGCTTTGAAAAAAAACAGCTTGCACATAATCGATTAATAATCCCGAAACCAACCAATAATCTTGAAAAGGAATATCTCCATTAATAATTCTAAAAGCTATGTCAAAATGAGCAAAACTTTCTATTGGGAAAACGCCTCTATTGGCATAGTATTGGTTTATAATTATAGAAAATACTAAAATAATTAATACAAGAATTTTTTCGTTGAGTTGTAAATTTTTTTTAAGCATTTTTGGTAGAAGTAATTTAATTTTTAAAATATACACTTAATTATTATGAAATCCCAATCAAATTTTTCTTTAAATTGGAGTGGTAATACTAAAGCGACCCCAAGGATAATTTATCCAAAAAATCTGGAAGAATTAAAAAAAATTATGTCAGAAAAAAATTTTATAATTGCAGGAAATCAGAGATCATTTGGAGATAATTCTATTAATACAAACTTGATTGTATCCATGAAAAATTTTAAACAAATTTTAAATTTTGATAAGTCAAAAGGGATCATAGAAGCTCAAGGTGGCGTATTACTTAAAGATGTACTAGGTTTAATTGTAGAAGCAGGATGGTTTGTACCTGTTACACCTGGTAGCAAATATGTTTCAATTGGTGGAATGGTTGCTAACAATGTTCACGGCAAAAACATTTCAAATAACCAAATAAAGCACCATATACTTGAGCTTAAAATATTAAATGAGAATAATGAAATTGTAACTTGTACTCCAACACAAAAAAAAAATTATTTTGAAAGTACGATAGGCGGATTTGGTTTAACTGGGTGTATTTTATCAGCAAAGTTTAGATTGAAAAAAATCAACTCAATATTTATGAACCAGGAAATTTTAGAATTCACAAGTTATAATAGTTTTTTTTCACTATTAGCAAAATCAAATTTATATGAATATAACGTAAATTGGATAGAAAGTTTTGGTAATGGCTCAATTAAAGGACTATGTTATTTTGGAAAACATGAAAATAATAATAACTCAGATCCTTTGCAAAAATTTAATTTTAAGGAAAAGGAAATTGATTTTTTTAATTATTTTATTTTGAAAATTTTTACTCAAAATTATTACTTAATAAAATTAACTAAATTTATATTCAGAAAGTTTAAAAAAATATTTTATAAAAAAGTCTCAGGTTTTGATGAATTTTTTTACCCCCAAGATTACTTCATAAATTGGAATAAAATTTATGGAAAAAAAGGATTCTTTCAAGCTCAGTTTTTGGTAAAAGAAAATAATTTTAAAGATATAATGAATAAAATTGCTAAATTTTTTAAAGATGAAAAAATTTTTAGTACTTTTATTATAATTAAAAAATTTGATGAAAAAGGTAAATATTTGAATTTTTATGGACAAGGTTTTTCAATCTCAATGGATATTCCGATAAACTCAAACTTTGAAAAAACTAAGAATTTTTTAAATAGTATATTTCAAGAATATGATATAAAAGTTAATTTCTCAAAAGACTCTATTGCAAACAAAGATGTAATAAAAAATAAAGAAGAGTATTCAGAATTTGTTAAAGAGTTGAATCTTATTAGTCCAGAAAGGAAATTTAATTCTATTTTCTCTAAAAGACTAGAAATGTAAAATGCCAAAAAAAATTTTGATATATGGTGGAAGTTCTCTAATTTCAAAGGAGTTAATAAGTATTTATTCTAGGGAAGATTATAATTTTATTATTTTCTGTAGAAAAAAAGAGTCTGTGCTAAGTGATCTATCAAACCTAAAACTGGATAATAATAAGTTTGAAATTTTTGAGACAGATTTAATTGATCTTCAAAAAAACCTAGAACTAATATCAAAACTAGATGACAACATTGATGGAGTTATCTGGATCTCTGGTTATACAGGGGATCCTGTAAAAGAAATCAACGATACAGAATTAGCATTAAATAATATTAAAATAAATTTTCTAAACCCAGTTTTAATTATAAGTAAGTTATTACCAAAAATTATCAATAATGGAGAAGGTTTTTTGGCCGTGATGTGCTCTGTTGCAGGGTTAAGGGGTAGAGCTAAAAATATTTTTTATGGCAGCTCAAAATCAGGTTTAATAACTTTTTTATCTGGTTTAAGACAAAAATTTCATAATAAGTTAAATATTGTAACAATTATACCTGGCTATATGTCCACAAATTCTTTTAAGGAAAGTGCTCCAAATTTTTTAATTACTTCACCAAAAAAAGCTGCAACTATTATAAGTAAAGCAATCAAGACAAAAAAAGAAATTATATATATAAACTCTTATTGGAGAATAATAATGTTTTTTGTCAAAAATATTCCAGAAAAAATTTTTAAAAAATTAAAATTTTAAAATATTAATTTAAATCTTTAAAAATTTTATAATATGTGAATTCGAGTTTTGTATCTTTAGAAAAATATTCTTCATGATGTAAAAAGGTACAATAGGTTAAAAGTAGTAAAAAAAATAATACTTTTTTATTCATAAAAAAATCATTAAATTTTTTTGCATTTTTACTTATTTCATATTTAATTATTTTTTTATTTTGTAAAAAAAATAATAAAAATACAGTCAAATGAATATGTATTGAAAACCAACGTGACCAATCTTCTGCCACATGGAATAGTGGAAAGCTAAAAACAATTATTAAGAAATAAATTAAAATATAAAAAATTTTATTTTTTATTTTTGCAAAATTAAAAAGTAATATTAATGGAATAAAACTATAAATAATATACGTCAAATAACCTATCCAGCTAGTATAACTCGCACTTAAATAAAAGAATAACATCGAATTATTTGCCTGATCTTTTAACAAATTATGTTTCAGAGCAAAGATTGGTCCACGTTCAAGACATCCAATCGGAGTATAATTTAATAAACTTTTACATATTTCATAAACACTTTTCTCTGAACCCTTAAAATAAAATAAAATTACCATCGATATTATTGAAATAAAAATTAATACCAAAAAATGAGGAATAAAATTTTTATATTCTTCTTTTTTTTTGACCAATAAAATAGGAATAAGAATATAAGGTAAATAAAAAAATATACCCTCATGAATAAATAAAAGAATCGGAAAAATAAAAATGAATTTCCATAAGCTATTTTTGTTGAAATGTTTGGAAGAAATACTTATCAGGTACCACAGATAAAATAAAAATAGTAATATTTCTTTTCTAATACCAACACCATTAATAATTATGAAGAAAAAATATAAAAGTGGTGAGAATAATACTAAAATAGTAAAAAAATTAAATTTAATATTTTTTAATAAAATATAATTCAATCTATAAAACATTAGGCAGATACCTGACAAAATTACAAAATAAGCTAATTGTAAATTACCGTTAAATATTTTTGATAGCTGAAAAATAATTTCACCACTTAAGCCTCTTCTTATAAATCCTGACTGATAATTTATTAACCATTCTCCGTACTCATAAGTGTCTAGATTCACTGCATTGTTGAATACCTTTAAAAGTGAAAATGTGGATAGAAAAACGATGAAAAATAATAAAAAATAATTTTTTTTAACCATAATTTAGTTACTTTTATAGTAGAAGCTTGCATAATTGAACTCTACAAAGTAAAACAATATAAAAACTATGGTGCAAAAATGGGAATTCATTACACTTATAAATCAATTAGAGGCGAAAAGGCCATGAAAAAAGAGGCTAAAAGAAAAGCCCGTTTAGAACAAAGAAGAGCTAAAAAGGGATACAAGCCAATTCAAAGCGAAAGTGAAAAAATGCACGATATTGAAAAAACTATTACTTTAGAAGATTTAACAAATCCCAATAAAAATTAATTTTAATGAAATCTGCTTCAAAAAAAGAGTCATCTCTTGACAGGAAAGAATTGGCCTTGAGGTCAAATTTAAAAAAAAGAAGAGAATATAAAAACAAATATTATAAAAAAAGAAAAAAAGTATGACTGTTCTATCAGATAAATGGATAAAAAAGATGGTTAAAAGCCATAAAATTATAACTCCATTTATTCCAAAACAAACAAGAAAAGGAAAAATTTCATACGGTTTATCCTCATACGGATACGATGCAAGAGTTTCTGATGATTTTAAAATATTCACAAATGTAAATTCTACAATAGTTGATCCTAAAAATTTTAATCAGGACGGATTTGTCTCAAAAAAATCAAAAATTTGTGTGATACCTCCAAATTCCTTCGCCTTAGCAAGAACAGTCGAATATTTTAAAATACCAGAAAATGTACTTGTAATTTGTTTAGGAAAATCTACATACGCAAGATGTGGGATTATTGTTAATGTGACACCATTAGAACCAGGCTGGGAAGGGCATGTTACACTTGAATTTTCTAACACAACACCTCTTCCTGCAAAAATTTATGCAAATGAGGGTGCCGCACAATTTGTTTTTATTAAAGGTAACGAAAAACCAGAGGTAACATATGCCAAACGAAAAGGAAAATATATGAAACAAAAAGGTGTTACTCTTCCAAAAATTTAATTAATGCAAAAATTAATTATTAAAGGTAATAAAACTTTATCTGGTACTATTAAAATTTCAGGTTCAAAAAATGCAACACTACCAATCCTGGCCTCTACAATCTTAAATGATAAAAAAATTGAAATAAATAATATTCCTTTAGTCAAGGATGTCATTACAATGACGGAATTATTAAAGCATATTGGATCAAATATTAAAATAAATTTAGCAAAAAAGAAGATTATAATAAATAACAAAGAAAAATTTCTTAAAACTTTAGCGCCTTATAGTTTTCTAAAAACAATGAGAGCAGGAGTTATCGTACTAGGTCCACTATTATCAAAATTTGGGAAAGCTAAAGTATCTCTACCAGGCGGTTGTGCAATTGGAACAAGACCAGTTGATATTCATCTATATGGACTAAAAAAATTAGGAGCTAAGATAAAAATAAAAAATGGTTATATTGAAGCAGAGGCTAAAAACGGTTTAAGTGGAAAAAAAATTAAACTTCCTAAGATATCAGTGGGTGCAACAGAAAATTTAATAATTGCAGCTAGTTATGCAAATGGGACAACATTTATTAAAAACTGTGCATGTGAACCAGAAATACTTGATTTAACAAATTTTTTGAAAAAAATGGGTGTAAATATAAAATGGATTAGTAAAAGGGAAATAAAAATTATAGGTGGAAAAAAATTTAAGCCAGTGAGCCACTCTGTAATGTTTGATAGAATTGAAGCTGGTACTTTTGTAATAGCAGGAGCATTAATAGCAAAAAAACTTAAAATAGTTTCACTGGAAACAAAGATAATTAAAAAAGAACTTAAAATCTTAAAAAAAATGGGTATTAAATTGAAAATAAATAAAAATGAAATAGTAATTTTAAATTCAAAAAATATTAAACCAGTTAAAATTAAAACCGAACCTTATCCTGGTTTTCCAACTGATCTTCAAGCTCAAATTATGGTATTGATGACAAGAGCAAATGGTACGTCAAAAATAAAAGAAAATATTTTTGAAAATCGATTTATGCATGTCCCAGAATTAAATAGAATGGGTGCAAAGATAAAAGTGTCTGGAAATCTATCTAAAATTGACGGTATTAAAAGTTTGTATGGCGCTGAAGTAATGGCAACTGATCTTAGGGCTTCTGTGAGCTTGGTTTTAGCAGGTTTAATTGCAAAAAATAGAACAATTATAAACAGAGTTTATCATTTAGATAGAGGTTATGAAAATTTGGAAAACAAGCTTCGAAAATGTGGTGCAAATATTTCTAGAACGAATTACTAATGGAAAAAAAAAGTTTAAAGTTAAATGCAGTTTCACAAAATGATTTACAGGTAATGTCTGCTCATCTACAGGATTCTATTACACAAATAAAAAATATAGCTCATTTAAAAAAAAATAGAATTTTTTTAATTCAATTTAACAGGTTTATGTGGGAAGACATTGAAAAAGGTGTGTTTAGAAAGAATAAAAGAGTATTATCAGTTTTAAAATTTGAGAATGTAATTAATGTTTACTCAAAAAACCTTAATCAAAAGAATAAAGAACGTTTTTTAGATTTTTTAGCAATTGAAAGTAAATTTTTGTCTGATAAAAACTACGAAATAAAATTAAATTTTGCAGGAGATATATTGATTAAATTAAATTCAGAAGTAATAGAATGTTTTCTTGAAGATATTAGTGATCCATGGGAAACCAAAAATAAACCAAAACACGACCTTATAAATGATTAAAATATTAAATACAAAATCACAAGATTTCAAAAAGAAATTTAATTATTATTTAAATATAAGAAGGAAATATTCTTCAAGTAAGATAAGCGTTGTAAAAAAAATTGTTAATGACGTGAAGAAAAATAAAGACAAATCATTAATAAAATATGAGAAAAAATTTAACAATATTAAAAGTTTAAATGTAAATAAATTATTTTTTTCAAAAAATGAGATTGAAAAAAGTGTTAAAACACTAGACAAAAAAATTAAAAATTCAATTGATATAGCCTTTAAAAGAATCTTTAATTTTCATAAAAATCAAAAATTTAAAGGTTTCAAAATTAAAGATAGTTTTAATAATTCTTTAAGCTATAGATCAAAACCAATTAATAAGATAGGAGTATACGTTCCTGGCGGTAGGGCAAGCTACCCAAGTTCAGTTTTGATGAATTGTATACCAGCTTTAATTGCTGGAGTTAAAGAAATTTATATGACAGTGCCTTCTATTAATGGAAAAATAAATCCGGGAGTTTTATATGCAGCAAAAAAATGTAAAGTTAAAAAGATTTTTAAACTCGGGGGAGCACAAGCTATTGCAGCTTTAGCTTTTGGTACAAAAACAATAAATAAAGTTGATAAAATTGTTGGTCCAGGAAATGAGTATGTTGCACTAGCAAAAAAAGAAGTTTCAGGTGTATCTGGTATTGATATATTTGCTGGGCCATCAGAAGTTACTATTATTGCAGATAAAAACTCTAATCCAGAATGGATTTCCGCAGACCTAATCGCTCAATCTGAACACGATGAAATGTCACAATCTATTTTAGTATCCGATAGTAAATATTTAATTGATAAGGTTCAATATTATCTTATTAAGCAACTTAAATTCTTACCAAAAAAAAAGATCGCATCAATAAGTTTAGGTAAATTTGGTTTAGCAATTTTAGTAAGAAATTCACGTGAAGTTTCAGAAATAACTAATATAATTGCTCCGGAACATCTTCAAATTTATACTAAAAAACCAGATAGATATTTAAAATCAATTGATAACGCTGGATCAATATTTTTAGGCGCGTATTCACCCGAAGCAGTTGGTGATTATATTGCAGGACCTAATCATGTTCTCCCAACATCAGGCACTGCAAAATTTTCATCTGGTTTATCTGTTTTAGATTTTCTTAAAAGACAATCAATAATTAAAATTTCTAAAAGAGGTATTGAAAAATTAGGTCCATCCGTTGTAACCTTATCAAAATATGAAAATCTCTACGGGCATGCTAATTCTGTAAAACTTAGGCTTAAAGAAAGGGAGTAATTTGGCTAAACAAGAAAAGATAGAATTTAAGGGAAAAGTAACAGAATTATTACCAAACGCTATGTTTAGAGTTAAGCTTGAAAATAATCATGAAGTTTTGGCTCATACGGCTGGAAAATTGAGAAAGAATAGAATAAGAGTCTTAGCCGGTGATCAGGTCTTAGTTGAAATGACTCCTTACGATTTGACTAAAGGTAGGATTACTTTTAGATTTTAGGATATTTGGCCTTGTAGCTCAGTAGTAGAGCAGTACCCTGAAAAGGTATGTGTCGTTTGTGCGATTCAAACCAAGGCCACCTCTAACAATAATTCTGGACATCACATAGGTTTGACTGGTATATCCGGAAAAATATGAACTTTTCTTTAGAGATAACTATGAAAACAGACCTTTCTGATTTACCAAAGGTTAAAGATGTTTACATAACAATGCTTCCAGGAAATGATTTTAGGGAGGTTGCAAAAAAAGCAAAAGAGCTAGTCCAATCCGGGTTTAATCCAGTACCCCACTTTCCTGCGAGATCAATTAAAAATTTAGATGAGTTAAAGCAGTACGTTTCTATGTGTAAAGATTTCGGCGTAAAACAAGCTTTGGTAATAGGTGGAAGTGCTGAACCAATAGGTGATTACCACTGCTCGTTGCAGATTTTAGAAACAGGATTATTTGAGGGGTTTAGGATAGGAATTGCTGGACATCCTGAGGGGTCCCCTGATATATCGGAATCTGATTTGGAGAAAGCGATGAAAGATAAAAAACCATTCGCAGATTACATTGTCACCCAGTGGCTTTTAAATCCAGAACCAATAAATAAATTTATTTCAAAACAAAGTTTGCCAGTTCATGTTGGAATTACTGGACCTTTAAAGCTTACAAGTTTAATAAAATTTGCAAATATTGTTGGAGCTAAAAATTCACTTAACTTTATTAAATCTAATGCCTCTAAAGCCATAAATTTGTTGAAACCATCGGATCCTAATGAATTAATTGATCAAGTTAAGAAATCAACAGGTCATTTTCATATTTATACTTTTGGTGGATTAAAAGAAACCAACAAGTGGTTAGTTAAAAATAATTATGCCTAAAAAGGTTCCCAATTCTTACAAAGTTGAAAAAGTAAATTACGATAAAGTTAAACACGAAACTTCAGTTGATCAATCAGATAGACAAATTCCATATAATTTAAGACAAAGCGGCCCCACCAAAGTAGAAATGCTTATCTCAACTCGAGTAAGAAAATCTCCTTATTGGCATTTATCTATGAAAGCTGGTTGTTGGAGAGCTACAGTTTATAATCGTATATACCATCCAAGAGGATACGTAAGACCTGAAAAGGGTGGCGCGATGGTTGAATATAAAGCTATAAAAAATCACGTTACAATGTGGAACGTAGCAGTTGAAAGACAAATTCGTGTTAAAGGCCCAGACGCCGAAAAATTTGTTGATTATGTAATTACAAGAGATGCCACAAAAATTTCAACTATGCGAGGTCGTTACGTGATACTTTGCAATTACAAAGGTGGTGTTCTTAACGACCCTGTTTTGTTAAGGGTTGAAGACGACGAATTTTGGTTTAGTTTGTCAGACTCTGACATTGGTTTATATCTTCA
The DNA here is from genome assembly GCA_902578115.1 of uncultured Pelagibacteraceae bacterium. GTDB lineage: Bacteria > Pseudomonadota > Alphaproteobacteria > Pelagibacterales > Pelagibacteraceae > Anoxypelagibacter. The sequence continues at coordinate 121,321 of CACHBR010000002.1, forward strand.
AGGTGTTAATGCTGACAAAAGATTTAATGTCGAAATAGATGAAATCGATGCTTGTCCAGTTCAAATACAAGGACCAAAGTCTAAAGCTTTAATGAAAGATCTGGTAGGAGACCAAGTAGATATGGATAATATTCCATTCTATGGTTTGGCTAAAGCGAAAATAGGTGGGAGAGATTGTGTAATTTCACAATCAGGTTTTTCAGGCGAAGCTGGATATGAAATTTATTTGAAAAATGCAACTTTGTACGCAGAGGATATGTGGAATACTGTTCTAAAGGCTGGAAAAAAACATAAATTGATGGTCATAGCACCAGCACACCACAGAAGAATACAAGCTGGAATACTATCTTGGGGGCAGGATTTAGATCACGAACACAACCCATTTCAATGTAACCTTGGTTATCAAGTTTCATTATCAGGTAAAGGAGCATGGGATAAACAAACAGACTATGTAGGTAAAGATGCATTGGAGAAAATGAAAGAACAAATCAAAAATGGAAAAAAACCATATAAACTTCAACTTGTAGGTTTAGAAATGGGTGGTAAGCCTATCGAAGATTATGCAAATGATTTTTGGTTAATATCAAATGATAAAGGAGGAAAGCCTGTAGGATTTATTACTTCTCCTTGGTACCATCCTGAAAAAGGTACAAATATAGCTATGGGCTATGTTCCATTTGAGGGAAATTTAAACGCCAATGGTTTTCCAATTGGAAATTTTGGAAAAAAATACAAAGTACATTTGCCAAAAAAATACTCAAACAAGCCTGTTAATGCGACAGTTGTACCAATACCATTTACTCAGTCTTACAATAAGAATACTAGAGAAACAAACTAGTTAATAAACCTTAATTTAAGTTTTTATGATAGATAAATTTGGAAACGTATTTTATTTAATAATCTTCTTGGCACACTTTATTATAGTTGGTAGCTACGCTTATCAATTAGTCTTTGATACTAAAAAATTTCTTAAGGATAGAGGGGTTGATAAAACCGCTACTTTGATCACGAGATTTGCAGGCTCATTCATGGTTGCCACTGTTTTAATGGCAATCTATGTTGCTTTTATTAGATCAGGTGGTTTAGTTGCTACTTGGGCTTTCTTTAACCTAGTTTTTATAATGAACGTTTCAATATTAATCGTAAATTTTTATACATTGAAGATTGATAAAACAGGATTAACAAAAAAAACTAGAAATGATGGAATTTATGCTCCGATAGTTCTTGTTATCATTAGTGCTGTTCTTTGCTACGGTTTAGCAGATAAGATATACGTTTAGTTTACTGAAGCGTATCTTTATCATTTAGATCTTCATAAAATCCAAACTTGGTTATTTCATTTAAAGTACTTGCTGCCTCATTTAAATCAGGTATTTCTAAAACTTTTTGTTTTTCGCTCACAGAAAATGGGGAAATCATTGCTAATGTATAAATTTGTTCAAAAGCTTTTAGTTTTGAAATTTCTTTCCAATCAATCAATACTCCTTGTTGATTAAAATATTTTTTCGAATTATCGATTAATTTTTCAAGTATTTCGTTTTTAACTGCATACTCTTTTAATTTCATATCTTCTTTAAAATCATCATAATTAACAATGAATTCACGATAAAGTTTATCATTATTTATTTCTTCGTCTATTTTAAATCTTGTTAAACCATTCAGATTAATTAAAATTCTTCCATCGGAAGTTCTTTCATGCCTGTCAATTTTACCTAAACAACCAACTCTGAAAACATCGCCTTCTACCTTTTTCGTTTGTACCATACCAATATATTTTTCACCTTTTAAAGCATCTTCTATCATGCTGACATATCTTCTTTCAAAAATATTTAATGGTAAATTTGTTTTTGGAAAAAATATCGCCCCTCTTAAGGGGAACACAGAAATTTTTTTAGGAAAATTATTCATTTAAGCCACCTTTCCATGACAATGTTTGTATTTTTTGCCTGAACCACAGGAGCATGGTTCATTTCTAGAAATTTTTTTCTTTTTAATAAATTTATTTTTTTGAGTTTCATCTTGTTTCTCTTGAATTACAACATTTGTATTAATTAAAAATTTAATAGTTTCTGTCTTTATTTTAAATAATAAATTTTCAAACAGTTCAAATGACTCTCTTCTAAATTCTGCTAAAGGATCTTTTTGTCCATAACTTCTCAAGCCAATGACTTGTCTTAATTGCTCTAAATACTGCAAGTGAGATCTCCAAAGAAAATCCATTATTTGTAAAAAAATTCTCTTCTCAATCTCAATATTTTGATTATCACCTAAAGTTTTTATTCTTTCATTTCGTTTTTCTTGAAAAAAATTTATAAGACTCTTACTTATATCTTTTGTTTCCATTTTAGAAAACTCTTCAATTTTTTGGTCATCAAAAGCGTTACCGTAGCTTGATTTAATCTCATTAGAGAATACTTTAAAATCATTACTTTTAGTATAATTTTGATGCGCCGACTCTAAATTTTTGTTCAACTCATCAAGGAAAGATAAAACCATTTTTTTAATATCACTATTTTTTAGAACTTCTATTCTTTGTCCAAATATAATTTTTCTTTGATCATTCATTACGTCGTCGAATTTTAAAAGAGTCTTTCTTATTTCAAAATTTCTTGCCTCTACTTTCTGCTGAGCTCTTTCCATGGCTTTATTTATCCATGGATGATTGATAGACTCATTTTTTTTAAGACCTAATTTTTTCAACATTCCATCAATCGATCCACCCCCGAAAATTCTCATTAAATCATCCTCAAGGCTTATGTAAAATACAGACGAACCTGGATCACCTTGTCTACCAGATCTACCTCTTAGCTGATTGTCTATCCGCCTGCTCTCATGCCTTTCTGTACCTACGATAAATAGACCACCTTGATTTTTAACTTTTTCTTTTTCAATTTTTATTTCTTCAATTTTATCTTTATTATCATTCATATTTACAAATAGGTTTTTATTACCTCCTAGTTGAATATCTGTTCCACGACCAGCCATGTTTGTTGCAATAGTAATCATTCCAGTTTTTCCTGCTTCAGCAATTATGTTAGCTTCTTTTTCATGTTGTTTAGCATTTAAAACATTATGATTTAATTTATTTTTTTTAAAAATTTTTGACATTTTTTCAGAATTTTCAATACTTGTTGTGCCCACAAGTACAGGCTGGCCTTTTGCGTTACACTCTTTCACTTTATTCAAAATTGCATAATTTTTCTCTTCTTCTGTTCTAAAGATTTGATCATTAAAATCTTTTCTTATCATCTCTTTATTAGTTGGTACACTTATGACTTTAAGTTTATAAATATCAAAAAGTTCTTCTGCTTCCGTCATTGCAGTACCAGTCATGCCTGCAAGTTTTTGATATAATCTAAAAAAATTTTGATAAGTTATTGAAGCAAGAGTTTGATTTTCTTTTTGAATTTCAACATTTTCTTTTGCTTCAATAGCTTGATGTAAACCATCAGAAAATCTTCTTCCCTCTAATATTCTGCCAGTAAATTCGTCAATAATCTTAATTTGATTATCTTTTACAATATAATCTTTATCTTTTTGAAATAATAAATTTGCTTTTAACGCCTGATTAATATGATGAACAAGATTTAAATTTTGAGGGTCATAAAAATTATTATTTTTAAGTATACCAGTTTTAATAGACATTTTTTCAATATTATCAATTCCAACATCAGTTAATATTGCATTTTTATTTTTTTCATCTAAATCATAATCTTTTTTTTGTAAGCTTTTTATAAATTTATTTGCCAAAAAATATTGATCAGATTTATCTTCTATTCCACCAGAAATTATTAACGGAGTTCTAGACTCATCGATTAGAATACTATCAACTTCATCTATTATACAAAAATTTCTATTTGTTTGTACCATTTCAGAAATATTATATTTCATATTGTCTCTCAGATAATCAAAACCTAATTCATTATTTGTTGCGTACGTAATATCTTTTTTATAATTTTTCTCTCTATCTTTGTCTTCTAATTCGTTTGTTATACAACCTGTCTCCAATCCAAGATGTTTATATATCTGCCCCATCCATTGAGAGTCTCTTTTTGCCAAATAATCATTAACCGTTACTATATGAACACCCTTCCCACCTAAAGCGTTTAGATATGCAGGAAGTGTTGAAACTAAAGTCTTTCCTTCCCCTGTTTTCATTTCAGCTACACAACCTCTGTGAAGAAAAATCCCACCTGCTAATTGAACATCAAAATGACGTTCACCAAGCACTTGTTTTGAAGCCTCTCTAACTAGTGCAAAAGCCTCAGGTAAGATGTCATCATAGGATCGACCATCTAAAGCGTTTTTTTTTAATTCATTAGTTTTTTCGACAAAATTATGTGCTTTATAATTTGTGAAATTTTTCTCAAGATCATTAATTTTAGCCACTAGAGGCTTAATTTTATTTAATTCCAGTTGATTGCTGCTTTTAAATAATCTATTGAGTGTTTTAGTTATAAAATTCATAAGTTAATTTTATATAATTATTAAATTCATATATATATATAGTGATAAAATAAAATAATAACATGACAATTAATGTAAAAAATTTTTTAAAGGATAAACCAAAGCTGTCAAAAATGGGCGAATTTCAAGAACTGCAGCCAATCGAGGGTATGGAGATCTCAGCAGTTTCCGCAGATTTGTATGGCACAGGAAGGGACGATCTTTGTTTATTTTATTTTAAAGATGGGGCTAATTATGCAGCAGTATATACAAATAACACTATATGTTCTGAGTCGATAACCTGGAACAGGCATATCAGAAAAAAATTTATTAAAGCTCTTATGATCAACACAAAAAATGCTAACACTTTTACAGGAACACAGGGTGCGGAAGCATTAGAAAGTTTATCAAAAAATCTTGCAAAAAATCTTACTTTAAGAGAAGCCCAAAAAAAAGGAGGCACAAGTCAAGTAATCAAACCAAACGAAATACTTTTTGCTTCAACAGGTGTGATTGGAGAGAAGTTTCCAACCCAACAAATAAAAAATAATACACCTCAACTTGTTGAAAAATTAAGAGATAAGCAAAATAAATTTATATGGTTTAAAGCAGCTGCGTCTATAATGACAACTGATACCAGACCTAAGCTTGCTTACGAAGAATGTAGAATTTGGAATAAAGATATTAGACTTTCTGCAATCGCAAAGGGTTCTGGAATGATATCTCCGAATATGGCAACAATGCTAGCTTTTGTTTTTACAGATGCAGAAATTCCATCTGTATTTTTGAAAAGTTTACTTAAAAGAGCTATGACAAATACTTTTAATGCAATCACAGTAGATAGTGATACTTCTACAAATGATATGGTAGCAATTTTCTCAAGCAATAAAGTAAAAACAGGAAAATTTTACAATGTTTTAGATCCTAAACTTAAAGATTTTGAAATGGCACTTCAAAGATTACTGCTTAACTTAGCCAAACAAATAGTTAGTGACGGAGAGGGAGCAAAAAAATTTATAACTGTTAAAGTTGTAAATGCAAGATCTCAACAAATGGCAAGAACCATTGCTTTCTCTATTGCCAACTCACCTCTTTTTAAAACAGCTATGGCTGGCGAAGATCCGAATTGGGGAAGGATAATTATGGCGATCGGAAAATCAGGAGAAAAAATTTCACCTGATAAAATTGAAATTAAATTCGGAGAATTAAAGGTAGCTGAAAAAGGAAAAATTTCTGATGAGTATGACGAAGCAAAATTAAAAGAATATATGAAGTGGGATGATTTAAAAATCGAGGTAAATTTAAAATTAGGGCAAGGCTCTTTCGAATGTTATACTTGTGATCTTACAAACGATTATATTAATATAAACGCTGATTATAGAAATTAATGATTAAATACAATCTAAAATGTAAAAATAAACATGAATTTGAAAGCTGGTTTTTAGATTCATTGGAATTTGAGAAATTATTAAAAAGAAAAATGATCGAATGCGTATTCTGTAGAACAAAATCAATTAAAAAATCTATTATGTCTCCCAGAGTATCAAACAAAAAAGAAATAAACCAACCTAGTAAAGAAATAAGAAAAATGAAAAAAGATTTATTAAAATTAAGAAAATTTGTAGAGAAAAATTTTGATTATGTAGGTAAAAATTTTCCAACTGAGGTTAGAAAAGTGTATTATGATAAAAAAGGCAATAAAAATATTTATGGAACCACAACACCTAAAGAAGCTGAGGATCTTAAAGACGAAGGTATTGAGCTAACCACAATTCCCTGGATAAATCTAAAAGAAAATTAGTTTTTTTTTGCAACAATAATATAATTTACAGAATAATCTTTTGTTTTTTTCCAACTTTGAGAAAATAAATTAAAACTAAATCCATCTAAATAAATATTTTCAAAATCTAATTTTTTTAGTTTTTCTTGTATTTCATTTGGTTTCAAAAATTTATTCCATTCATGTGTACCAATTGGAAGCCACCTAAGAATATACTCAGCACCAACAATTGCTTTAATATAAGACTCGAAAGTCCTATTCAGTGTTGCTACGAACATTATTCCACCCTTGTTTAACATTTTACTGCATGATTTCAAAAAGAGATTTACGTCTTGAACATGTTCAATAATTTCTAAATTTAAAATTACATCAAATTTTTTTTTTATAGTATTTTTTTCTGGAGATGATTTTATATAATTTATGTTTAATCCATTTTTTTTTGCATGAAGTTTTGCAACAGCAATATTTCTTTCAGATGCATCCATACCTGTGACTTTCGCACCTAGTCTCTGCATCGGTTCACTAATTAAACCCCCACCACAACCTATATCTAAAATTTCTAACGAAGCTAGTGGTTTTAAATTATTTTCTTTTAATTTAAAGTGATCAATACATTTTTCCTTTATGTATTTTATTCTTGTAGGATTAAACATATGCAAAGGTTTAAATTTGCCTTTTGTATCCCACCACTCATCAGCTATTTTTGAAAACTTTTGAATTTCCTCTTTATTTACTGTAGTCATTTACTTCTTTATTATAATTTAAATAACTTAATTTTAACTTAATTATTTTATAATAAAATCTAAGTATGGCGAAAAAAGTATTAAAATTTGGTGGAACATCTGTAGGTTCGATAAAAAGAATCTTGCATGCGGCAAAAATTATCAAAAAAGAGTGTGATAATGGTAATAAGCTAATAGTGGTTGTGTCTGCCATGGCAGGAACAACAAATAATTTAGTTGAACATTCGAAGTCAATATCCAAAAAATTTAACAAAAGAGAACTTGATGTTCTATTAACATCAGGAGAGCAGGTGACTAGCGCACTCATAGCCGGAGCTTTAAATGATTTAGGAGTGAAATCTAAATCTTGGATGAACTGGCAAATTCCAATTTTAACAGATGGAGAACACACTAACTCTAGAATTATTCATATGAATGTTAAAGGTATAAATGATTATATATCCTCCGGTGGTGTTGCGGTTGTTCCAGGTTTTCAAGGTGTTTCAAAAACTGGAGACATCACATCAATCGGTAGAGGAGGATCTGACGCAACTGCGGTTGCAATAGCTAAAATTTTTCAAACAGATAGTTGTGAAATATATACTGATGTAGATGGAGTATACTCATCTGATCCAAATAAAATTCCTCTTGCGAAAAAAATCGATAAAATTTCTTATGAGGAAATGTTAGAACTTTCATCTTTAGGGGCAAAGGTTATGCAATCATCTGCAGTTCAAGCAGCAATGATTGGGGATGTGCCTATTCAAGTAAAATCAACATTTACAGATAGAAAGGGTACAGAAATAATTAATCAAGACAATATAGATTATACCAAAGCAGTAACAGGAGTTGCTTACTCAAAAGATGATGCAAAAATTACACTTCTCGGCGTAGAGGATAAACCAGGTGTTGCCGCTGATGTTTTTGAACCTCTATCAAAAAATCAAATTAATGTTGATATGGTAATTCAAAATATATCAACTGATGGAAAAAAAACTGACATAACTTTTACAACTAAAAGACAGGACTGTAAAAATGCTATTTCATTGATAGAGTCTAATAAAAAAATAAAGTATGAAAAAATGTATATGAATGATAAAGTTGCAAAAATATCAATTGTTGGTGCTGGAATGGTTGCTACCCCAGGGATAACTTTTAAAATGTTTAGATCTTTAGCAGATGAAAATATTAATATGTTAGCTATTTCTACATCTGAAATTAAAATTTCGGTTGTAATAGACGAAAAACTTACTATTGATGCAGTAAAAAAATTGCATAAAACATTTAACCTAGATTGAGAGAATTATGGAAATAAGACCTCATAGAATAATTAAAAGAAAAAAAACAAAAAAAATTAAAGTTGGCAATATTTTTGTTGGTGGCGACTCAGTCATATCTGTTCAATCAATGACAAACACACTGACAACAGATCACGAAGCTACGATAAAACAAATTAAAGAGCTAGAAGAAGCAGGTGCAGATATAGTTAGAGTTTCATGTCCAGATGAAGAGTCAACAAAAGCGTTAAAAATAATAACAAAAAAAACTAGAGTACCTATAGTTGCTGATATCCATTTTCATTATAAAAGAGCAATAGAGTCAGCTATTTCCGGAGCAAAATGTTTAAGAATTAATCCAGGAAATATAGGCTCAAAAGAGAGAATCAAAGAGGTTGTGAAAGCTGCAAAAGATTATGACTGTGCCATAAGAATTGGAGTAAATGCAGGTTCACTGGATAAAAATATTTTAGAAAAGTACAAGGAGCCTTGTCCTGAGGCATTAATTGAAAGTGCTGAGCAAAATATAAAGTTATTAGAAGACAATGATTTTTTTAATTTTAAAATAAGCGTTAAATCTTCAGATGTATTTTTAGCAATTAAGGCATATGAAGGCTTATCAAATTTGTATGATTATCCTCTTCATCTTGGTATTACAGAAGCAGGTGGTTTAGTAACTGGCAGTATCAAATCATCAATTGGTATTGGAAAGCTTTTAATGCAAGGTATTGGAGACACAATAAGAGTATCTTTATCTGCCGATCCAGTTGAGGAAGTTAAAGCAGGTTATGAAATTTTAAAATCGCTAGGTATTAGGTCAAGAGGGGTTCAAATTATTTCTTGCCCATCTTGTGCTAGACAAGCTTTTCCAGTCATAGATACTGTTAAAATTTTGGAAAATAAACTATCACACATCAAAAAACCTTTAACTTTATCGATAATAGGATGTGTTGTTAATGGACCTGGTGAGGCAGCGCAAACAGATATCGGTCTTACAGGGGGTGGAGAAGGTAATAATTTATTTTATTTATCTGGGATACCTCATCACAAAGTGGCTAATAAGGAAATTATTGAAAAAGTGGTGGAGTTGGTTGAATCTAAAGCTAAAGAAAAAGTAAATTAAATTTCATGATACCATCCGACAAGGTACAAAATATTATAAATAAATATAATTCTTTAGAGAAAGAATTATCAGCTGGCGAGTTCGATGCAAAGCAATTTGCGAAAAAATCTAAAGAGTATTCAGACTTAAAAAATATTATTAAAATTGCACGAGAATATTTGAATTACGATAAAAACAAACAAGATCTAAATAATATTATAAATGACAAAAAAAATGATACTGAAATGATAGACCTCGCTCGAAAAGAGCTGGATAGCGCAGAGGATAAAAAAAATCTGTATGAAAAGAAATTAAAAATATTTCTTTTACCAAAAGACCGTGATGATGAAAAAAATGCTATAGTGGAAATTAGAGCTGGAACAGGAGGTCTAGAAGCTACTTTATTTGCCTCTGATCTATTCAAAATGTATGAAAAGGTATGTTCTAAAAAAAAATGGAAGTTAGAAATAATTAGTATATCTAAAAGTGAGGCTGGAGGGTTTAAAGAAGTAATTTTTTCAGTAAAGGGCAATAGTATTTATTCATACTTAAAATATGAGTCAGGAGTTCATAGAGTTCAAAGAGTACCAAACACTGAAACCCAAGGTAGAGTTCACACCTCTGCAGCAACAGTCGCAATATTGCCTGAAGCAGAAGATGTAGATATTAAAATTAATGATGCTGACCTTAGGATCGACGTATTTAGATCAAGTGGACCTGGTGGCCAATCTGTAAATACTACTGATAGTGCTGTTAGAGTTACACATAAGCCATCAGGAATAGTTGTTACTCAGCAAGACGAGAAATCTCAGCATAAAAATAAATCCAAAGCACTTAAAATTTTAAGAGCCAGACTTTATGAAGCAGAAAGATTAAAAAAAGAGAAGGAAAGATCAAGTGAAAGAAAAAACCAAATAGGCTCAGGAGACAGATCTGAAAGAATAAGAACATACAACTTTCCCCAGGGAAGAGTTACCGATCACAGAATTAATTTAACACTTCATAAACTTGATGAATTTTTAAAAGGCGAAATTCATGAAGAAATGAATGATAATTTAAGACTTAAAGATCAAGATTTAAAATTGAAAAGTCTTACATAATATGAAATCTTCTGAGCTTATAAATATCGGTTCAAAACTTTTAAGAGAAAAAAAAATTGACTCTCATAAATTAGATACAGAAATTATTTTATCCCACATACTAAAAGTGAAAAGAGAACAACTTTTAATAAGAGAGAAAGAAATATCTCATAAGGACTTCAATATATTTAATAAGATGCTTAATAGAAGACTAAATAAGGAACCGATAGCCTACATAACAAATAAAAAGGAGTTTAGAAGTAAAAATATATACGTTGCAAGTAATACACTAATCCCTAGGCCAGAGACTGAACTTTTAATAGATCCACTTGTTAGAAAATTTAAAGGAAAAAATCCATTCTTTTTGGATGTTGGTATAGGCTCTGGATGTATTATTTACTCTTTACTAAATGAACTTAATGGGAGCAGAGGAATAGGAATTGATATTTGCAATAAAGCCATATCAATTGCTAAAATTAATCTAGATAATACCAATGTTGGAACAAGAGCAAATCTTCAATGCAAATCAATAGATCAAGTATTTAACATTAAATTTGATTTAGTAATATCTAATCCACCTTACATAGCAAGAAGGGAGATTAACCAACTTTCTGAAGATATAAAGAATTTTGAACCAAAAAGAGCATTGAATGGTGGTAACGATGGACTTGACGTTATTAAAAAAGTTATTTACAAATCGAAATATATCCTCAAATTAAATGGAATTTTAGCATTAGAAATAGGGACAGGACAATATATTTCTGTAACACAAATTTTAAAACAAAACGGGTTTAGAGAATTTAAAAAAATTAAAGATTATAAAGATAATATTCGTTGTATTTTTAGCACTCTTTTATGAAAAAAAACAAAAATTTGAAAAAAAAATTAAATTAATAAGTTTATAATAATATTATCAGATACTTTTAAATTATGAGAAATGGAAAAATAAGAAGATTTAGACCGCGATCCAATAAGCATTTTTCTAACAGGAGACCAAACGGATCTCATAAGAATAATGCTGTCAATAATCTAGATGGACATAAAAATGGTTTTTTCAGAGCCAGTAACGTTGGTAAAAATCCACATAACTTAGAAAGAATTATTGAAAAATATAAAAACCTCGCAAAGGAGGCTCTTGGATCGGGAGATAAGATTTTACATGAAAACTATCTACAGCATTCAGACCATTTCTCAAGAATTCTGTCTGAAGTAAATCAAAGAAATATTTCTGATTCTACACCAAAATCTGAGACTAATAAGCCACAAGAATAAAATTTAAAGCCTCGATAATAATTCACCTAAAGAAACATCCAACTTAATTCTTTGTATTTCAAATTGTTTTCTTTCCTCCCCAGATAAAATTTTACCTGAAGGTAATTTTAATTTTTGGGAATTAATAAATTTTCCGTTATGAGAAACAGTGTAGTGTAAATGAGGACCTGTTGACATCCCGGTGTTACCAACGTAACCAATGATTTGACCTTGACGAACTCTTCTTCCAGTTTTAGTAGCTATCTTTGACATATGACCGTAACCAGTAGTGTAGGAAGAGTTGTGTCGAATCCTAACACAATTTCCTCCATTACCACACCAACCAGCTTTAATTACTGTTCCATTACCCGAAGCCATAATTGGTGTACCTGTCGGTGCTGCAAAATCTGTTCCATTATGATGTTTAGTAAAACCTAAAATAGGATGTTTCCTATTTCCAAAAGGCGATGAGAGTCTTGCTCCGTTAATTGGAGTTTTCATTAGTGCTTTTCTAATACTCTTTCCGTTCATATCATAAAAGTCAAAGTCATTTTTTTCTTCAAACCTGTACAATTTTATTTTTTGATTGTTTACATCGAGAAAAGCATAAAGAATTTTACCAGTTTTAACTATTTTATTTCTGTCATCTAGATATCTTTCATACATTACTTGAAACTTATCACCTTTTCTAATATCTCTTTGGAAATCAACTTCAAAACCAAAAATTCTTGCGAACTCTATAATTATACCAGGTTCCATGCCTGATGTAGTTGCTGAGTTGTATAAATTATTTGTAATATTACCCTCTACGACAACCCTTCTTTTAAATAGTTGGGTAACATTTTTTGATATTTTAATTCCATCCTTCCTTTTGTCTATTCGAACAAAAGTTGTTTTAGAAATAGGATAATTAACTTTAAAGATCTCCAAATCTTCTTTGCTTTTAGATTTTTTTAAAATAAACTTTATTTTTTGATTAGGAGATATGTTTGATAAATTTTGTTTTTTTATCTCTTTAACCACAAAAGCTATTTCTTCTTTTTTAACGCTAAATTTTTTAAAGATATTTTCAATAGTATCATTATTTTTGACCACATAATCATATTCTAAGTATGGAGATTTTATTTTATTAAATATATAATTTCTTAGAAGAAGTGTTTGATTATTCGTTAAGAAAGAATTTATTTCTTCTGCTCTTTTTCTCTTAAGATTTTCATTAACAATTATTGAAAATGAAATGATTGAGAATAACAACAAACTTCCAAAAAAGTAAATTGGTTTAAAAATTTTGAAAAAAGCAAATTTTTTTGAAAGGCTTTGTTGGAATTTCTCTAAATTTGATAAAAATTGATTTATAACCATCACTTATTCTATATAAAAAAAATTTGCTATATTCAATGTCAGGTAGTGTTAAAAGTGCTGTTTTTGCTTGTTTTTTTGACAAATATACGTCTTGATTAATTTTTATATTTTAATATAACTGCGTTTCGCAATAATCACTAATAAAACCAAGCTTTTTAGGGTTTTTTTGAGATGCCTGTTGCGTTTAGTTTTCTATTAAATAGAAAATTTAGCTTTTTTAAATTGTTGATATAGAGAAGAGAAGTGTGGACGGTTAGGTTAATAAAAGAAATTTGTCGTACACACTTTAACGAAAGTAACTTTAATTTATTTTAAAGTTATTAAAGCTAGTGTGCGCCGTTATTAAACTTGAGAGTTTGATCATGGCTCAGAACGTACGCTGGCGGCACGCTTAACACATGCAAGTCGAACGCAGTAGCAATACTGAGTGGCAGACGGGTGAGTATAATGTGGGAATCTGCCTTTTGGTTCGGAATAACTCGGGGAAACCTGAGCTAATACCGGATAAGCCCTTACGGGGAAAGATTTATCGCCAAAAGATGAGCCCGCACTTGATTAGCTTGTTGGTGAGGTAAAAGCTCACCAAGGCAACAATCAATAGCTGTTCTTAGAGGAAGACCAGCCACATTGGGACTGAGACACGGCCCAGACTCCTACGGGAGGCAGCAGTGGGGAATCTTGCACAATGGGGGAAACCCTGATGCAGCGATGCCGCGTGAGTGAAGAAGGCCTTTGGGTTGTAAAACTCTTTCGTCGGGGAAGAAAATGACTGTACCCGAATAAGAAGGTCCGGCTAACTTCGTGCCAGCAGCCGCGGTAATACGAAGGGACCTAGCGTAGTTCGGAATTACTGGGCTTAAAGAGCTCGTAGGTGGTTAAAAAAGTTGGTGGTGAAATCCCAAGGCTTAACCTTGGAACTGCCATCAAAACTTTTTAGCTAGAGTATGATAGAGGAAAGTGGAATTTCTAGTGTAGAGGTGAAATTCGTAGATATTAGAAAGAACACCAAATGCGAAGGCAACTTTCTGGATCATTACTGACACTGAGGAGCGAAAGCATGGGTAGCGAAGAGGATTAGATACCCTCGTAGTCCATGCTGTAAACGATGTGTGCTAGACGTTGGAAATTTTATTTTCAGTGTCGCAGCAAAAGCGTTAAGCACACCGCCTGGGGAGTACGACCGCAAGGTTAAAACTCAAATGAATTGACGGGGACCCGCACAAGCAGTGGAGCATGTGGTTTAATTCGAAGATACGCGCAGAACCTTACCAACTCTTGACATGTCCGTCGCGACTCGTAGAGATATGAGTCTTCGGTTCGGCCGGACGGAACACAGGTGCTGCATGGCTGTCGTCAGCTCGTGTCGTGAGATGTTGGGTTAAGTCCCGCAACGAGCGCAACCCCTACGTTTAGTTACTAACATTTAGTTGAGTACTCTAGACGAACTGCCAGTGATAAGCTGGAGGAAGGTGGGGATGACGTCAAGTCCTCATGGCCCTTACGAGTTGGGCTACACACGTGCTACAATGGTACTTACAATAAGATGCAAAGAGGCGACTCGAAGCAAATCTTATAAAATGTATCTCAGTTCGGATTGCACTCTGCAACTCGAGTGCATGAAGCTGGAATTGCTAGTAATCGCGGATCAGCGCGCCGCGGTGAATACGTTCCCGGGTCTTGTACACACCGCCCGTCACACCATGGAAGTTGGTTACACCTTAAGGCAAAGTTTAAAACCTTTGACTACGGTACGATCAGCGACTGGGGTGAAGTCGTAACAAGGTAGCCGTAGGGGAACCTGCGGCTGGATCACCTCCTTTCTAAGGATGACCAAAAGTTTCTTTTGGTCAAAAAATATTTTTAATGTGACCGTCCTCATTTCTCTTCTTTAAAGTGTCTCTATTTATTAATGACTTTAGGGGCCGGTAGCTCAGGTGGTTAGAGCGCACCCCTGATAAGGGTGAGGTCGGACGTTCGAGTCGTCCTCGGCCCACCATTGTTTCGGGGGGATTAGCTCAGCTGGGAGAGCGCCTGATTTGCATTCAGGAGGTCAGCGGTTCGATCCCGCTATCCTCCACCAAAATTGACACTTTTAGCATTTTCAAATCGTAAATAAATTTATCAATATCTATATCCGATTGTTCGAATAGATGAACAATCAATGAATAATGAATGTTCGAATAGATGAACATTCCAACAAAAATTTAATTTTTACAGAAATTTTTTTCTGTGCATTAAATCAAGCGTTAAAGGGCGTATGGCGGATGCCTAGGCACTGAAAGGCGATGAAGGACGTGGTATACTGCGATAAGTTTCGGGGAGCTGTATGCAGGCTTTGATCCGAAAATATCCGAATGGGAAAACCCAACTCTTTATGAGTTATTTTGTACTGAATACATAGGTGCAAAAAGCGAACCTGGAGAACTGAAACATCTAAGTACCCAGAGGAAAAGAAATCAATTGAGACTCCGTTAGTAGTGGCGAGCGAAAGCGGATTAGGCCAGTAGAATTTTTAAGTTAATTTGAATAGTTTGGAAAAACTAACCACAGCAGGTGATAGTCCTTTAGAAGTAATACTTATAAATTTTCTTGAGTAAAGCGGGACACGTGTAATCTTGCTCGAATATAGGGGGACCACCCTCTAAGCCTAAGTACTCTTCAGTGACCGATAGTGAACAAGTACCGTGAGGGAAAGGTGAAAAGAACCCCTATTAGGGGAGTGAAATAGAACCTGAAACCGTATGCCTACAAACAGTCAAAGCTCTTTTTAGAGTGATGGCGTACCTTTTGTATAATGGGTCAGTGACTTAATTTATCCAGCAAGCTTAAGCCGATTAGGTGTAGGCGTAGCGAAAGCAAGTCTTAAATGGGCGAATAGTTGTATGAATTAGACCCGAAAACGAATGAGCTTACCATGAACAGGTTGAAAGCAGGGTAACACTTGCCGGAGGACCGAACCAGTTGACGTTGAAAAGTCTTTGGATGATTTGTGGTAAGGGGTGAAAGGCCAACCAAATTCGTAGATAGCTGGTTTTCCGCGAAAACTATTTAGGTAGTGCGTTGAATAAACATACTTTTGGAGGTAGAGCACTAAATGGGCTAGGGGGTAGAAATACCTACCAAACCTAATAAAACTCCGAATGCCAAAAGTAATTCCTCAA
>CACHBR010000002.1:140000-172955 GCA_902578115.1 uncultured Pelagibacteraceae bacterium
ATATTCTTCGTGGAATTTCGGGTAAAAACTTAACCCAATAAACGCGTTGTGCCAAACTGTATGTTTTATTCTTGCAAAATCATTTTTATATAAATCAGATAAATTTTTATTGACAAGTATTTTTCCACTTATTGTAATTATAAAAGTGAAAAAAATTAAAGTTAGAATTGAATAATTCTTAAATCTTTCTAATGTTTTAGATAATACAGAATATAAGTAAACAAATATCAAAAATATTAGCCCAATATAAGCAGTTCCTCTAACCAAACAGATAAACAATAAAATGGTCAATTGCAAAAAACAAAGAAAGAAATTTAGCCTATCAAATTTTTTTTTGTCTAAGATGAAAAATAAAAGATGTAACACAGGTAAAGTTGAAAGAGTTGTAATAAATCGGGAATTAGATAATGAAAATATTTCAGTGGATCCTCCATAATTACAAATTAAAACCAATATAAACGAGAAAAGAAAGATGAGAAAAATATAAAAATAGATATTATCTTTATAATATGAAATCATAAATAATATTGATGTAAATAAGAAGATAGATATATATAAAAATTTTAAACTACTTAATTTGATACCAAAAATTGAGAAAGCAATTATGTTGTATAAAACATATCCAATATCACCAAAGTATATGTGTTGTTTATCAAAATTTTGGATTTTTAAATTTTGAGCTTCGTGAATTGTCTTTGTAATTATTTCGTCATATTCATTAAGCTGTTTAACATTTTCAAAGTTAACCAAATACTCACCAATTATAAATAAATATCTTGTGGAATACTCAGTAATGCTATTAATTGATTTTAGAACATTAAAAATTTCAATCAATCCAACAAAGCCGTTTAAGTTATATTTTAGAAAAGATATTGCTATACTTATCGAGGAAAAATTTTGAATTGTGATCTCACCTAAAACTCTGCTTCTTGAATCGAAAAAAGAAATAATTACAAATATACACAGAAGCATGACTGCAAAAAAAATATTTTTTTTTATTTTAACATTCATGTAATTATGACTATTGGTTTATAACATATACAAATAAAAAGATGTATTATTATAAATAATTTTGATAAAAATTATCAGTTTCAATGTTTTTTTGCCTTATAATTAAAATATGAAGATTAAAAAAATAGCGATTGTATTATTGTCATTTTGTTTGATTTTAGCAATTATTTTTGTTTTCAAAAATTTTTTTATTTCAGTTTCTGTAAAATACTTACCTACAGAATTGAAGAATGTAATTAAATTTACACTTAATAAAAAAAATGAGTATTTACTCAACACTCAAAATATAAATGAAAAATTATTCAACGATTATAACGTAAAATTTTTACCAGAAACTCAAAAATTGAAGCTTAATTTTGAAAAATATCAACTTCAATTTATTCCAAAATCTGAAATTGGATACTTTCAAAAACTAGTAGAAAAAAAAGGAAATAGCTATAAAAGTTTTTACATTGATAGTCTTGATAATGATCATTTAATTTTGACAGATTCTTCAGGAAATTCTTATTTCGTTTCAGATATAAATAATTTAAATTTATCTTTGGCTAAATTAAAACCAGTTACAAAAAATATAAATCCTACAAAGGTTTTAGACACTCTTACTTTTAATAACAATTTATTTATCGCATACATAGATACAAGTAATGAGAATTGCAGAAATTTTGTTATATCAAGATCTGAAATAAATAAGAAAAGTTTAAATTATGAGGAATTTTTTAGGGAAAAAAAATGTTCAAATTTTATTCAAGGCGGTAGAATGCAAATTTTAAATTTTAAAGACAGTCCTGGGCTTCTTTTCTCTATCGCTGATAATCTTGTTGATAAACCCAACAATTTGCCTCAATCAAATAATTCTAATTTTGGAAAAATTTTATTTAAAGATTTTAAAGAAAAAAAAGCAATAATATTTTCAAAGGGTCATAGAAATCCACAAGGGTTATTAGTTCAAGATAATATAATTTTATCAACTGAACACGGTCCTAGAGGCGGGGATGAAATAAATAAAATTGAATTTGGGAAAAATTATGGATGGCCAATCGCATCCTACGGAATGAAATATTCCTCAAATTCAGAGTATTTAGAGAGTCATTCCATCAATGGTTTTGAAGAGCCTATTTTCTCTTTTATACCTTCCATAGGAATATCTGAAATAATTAAAATCCCAGATAGCTTTAATAAGAATTGGAAGAATAATTTCTTAGTGTCTTCCTTAAATAAAAAAAGTTTGTACAGGGTAAAATTTGAAAAAAATTATTCCAAAATTAATTATTTTGAAGAAATATACATAGGTCAAAGAATAAGAGATATTAAAATCTTAAATAAAAAAATATTTTTAGCTCTAGAAAATTCGGGAGAATTAGGAGTCCTATCTGCATATGAATAATATTCTAAAATATCCAGGTAAAGAACTTGCATTGTTTGACCAAGCAAAATTTTGGAGAAAATATGTTTACTTATTAACAAAAAAATTTTTTGGAAAAAATATACTTGAAGTTGGTGCGGGTATAGGAAGTTTTACTAGCAATTATTACAAAGAAGACTCGAACATAACACTAACCGAACTAGATCAAAATAATATAGAAATTTTAAGGAAAAAATTTGCAAATAAAAAGAATATTTTAATTGAAAATAAATTTACAAACAAATTTGAAAAAAAATTTGATACAATTATTTATATGTCAGTTTTAGAGCATATTGAACATGACGTTAGTGAAATTAATATAGCATTATCAAAATTAGAAAGCCAAGGCTATTTAATAATTTTGGTTCCAGCACATAATTATATGTATAGTCAGTTTGACAAGGAGATAGGACATTTTAAAAGATATGAAATAGATTTTTTTCAAAATCTTAAATTTAACAATTCAAAAATTATTAAATGTTTTATGACAGACACTATGGGCTGGATATTATATTACTTAAATAAAATTTTTTATAAAAATGAAAAATATCCTAGTAAGCTAAAAATTTTTTTATGGGATAAATTATTTGTTCCCTTTACAATCATTTTGGACTTTCTTACTTTATATAAGATGGGCAAGAATATTATTGTTATAATAAGAAAAAACTAGTTTTTATTGGATTTTTGCTGTATTTATTTCCCTTTACAACCGTTCAAAAATTGTACACTATAACGTTCAAATAATGAACGCGAGCAATTTTTAACATGAGTAAAGAAGAGAATAAATACAACGAAAACAGTCAAGAATATCTAGAAATCTTGAGACACATTAAAAAGACCGAAGAGCTTTCTCAAAGAAATTTAGCTAAAACGTTAGGTTTTAGTTTGGGTAAATTAAATTACTTAATCAGAGCACTTCAAAAAAAAGGGTTAATAAAAATAGAAAATTTTAAGAAAAATCCAAATAAATCAAAATATCTTTATTATTTAACACCCAAAGGTCTAACTGTAAAAACCACATTAACCTTAAATTTTATGGAAAGAAAGCTTGCAGAATACGATGAGCTTAAAAAGGATTTAGAAGGAGAAAAAGGGGAATAATGTGGACAGTGTTAAAATTTGATAAAAAGGCTTTAGCATTGCTAAAAGAAGATCTGTCTTTAAAGTTGGGTAAGAATTTAAAAATCTATATACCAAAATTAAGAGTCCAAAAATATAAAAACAATAAATTAATTAACAAGGAGGTTAATCTGTTAGGTGACTATTTATTTTGTTTTCATGAAAATTTATCCAATAAAAAAATAAATGAAAGTTTGAAATTCTCAAGAGGATTAAAATGTATTCTCAAAGGATTTGAATCATCCCAAGAGGATATTCGTAGTTTTGTTGAGAAATGTAAATCTTCGGAATGTGAAAATGGTTTTGTTTCAAGAGATTTCTTCAATTTAGAATTAAATAGAACATATAAATTTTCATCGGGACCTTTTACAGACAAAATTTTTCAGATCATAAATTTTCAAAGGAATAGAATTAAAATTTTAATGGGTAACATAGAAACAACAATTAATAGGAAAAAGTTTTTATATATACCTGTATAAATCTAAAAAAATGTTTAAAATAATTGTAAATCGAATTTTTTACAAAGTGCGGAGCGTTGGCTAAAATATAAATGAAAATAGTCGTTACAGGTGGTGCAGGTTTTATCGGAAGTAATCTTGTTGATTATCTTGTTAAGAAAAAACACAAAGTAATCGTAATTGATAATTTTAGTACTGGACTTAAAAATAATCTAAAATTGAGCCAGAAAAAAGTAAAAATAATAAATAAAGATATTTCATATAATAATAACCTTGATAGAATTTTTAAAGGAGTAGATTATGTTTTTCATTTAGCCGGACTTGCTGACATTGTGCCAAGTATTGAAAAACCAGAATCATACTTTAGATCTAATGTGCTTGGAACATTTAATATTTTAGAAGCTTGCAGAAAAAATAAAATAAAAAAAATTATTTATGCAGCATCGGCAAGTTGTTATGGTTTACCTAAAAAATTTCCTACTAATGAACTTGAGAAAATAAATGTTAAGTATCCTTATGCATTTACAAAATGGCAAGGAGAAGAATTGGTTAAACATTGGTTTGAAATTTATAAGCTACCATATATTTCTATGAGATTTTTTAATGTTTATGGACCTCGTTCAAGAACTTCGGGTGCTTATGGTGCTGTTTTTGGAGTGTTTCTTGCACAAAAAGTAGCAAAAAGACCTTTGACAGTAGTAGGCTCTGGAAAACAAACAAGAGATTTTATTCACATAACTGACATTGTTGAAGCATTATACAAGGCGGCTTTTTCAAAGGTTGAAGGTAAAATTTATAATGTAGGAAGTGGAAAAGAAACAAGCGTAAATAAAATTGCAAATCTAATAAGTAAAAAAAGAATAAGTATTCCAAAAAGACCAGGTGAGCCAGATCGTTCACTTTCAGATATTAAAAAAATCAAAAAAGATTTAAATTGGAGACCTAAAGTAAGTATTGAAAAAGGGGTTCAAGACTTATTGGAAAATTTACATCATTGGAAAAAAGCACCCGTATGGACTCCAAAAAAAATAAAAAAAGCTACAAAAGTTTGGTTTAAATTTTTGAAAAAGAAATGAAAAAAAAATTTTTTAAACTAGAAACATTAAAAAGGTTACTCGAAAAAGAGAAAACAATAGGAAGAAAAATAGTCCACTGCCATGGAGTTTTTGACCTTATTCATATTGGCCACATAAAGCATTTTAAGGAGTCCAAAAGACTTGGAGATATTTTAGTTGTAACTGTGACTCCTGACAAATTTGTCGATAAAGGCCCTGGAAGACCAGCATTTAAAGAGAGAACGAGGATCGAGGCTTTAGAGGCACTCGAAGATATTGATTATTTAGCTCTAAATACAGAGAGAAGTGCTTTATCAGCCATAAGAAAAATCAAACCAAATTTTTACTGTAAAGGACCCGACTATAAAAATTTTTCTCACGATTTAACTGGCAAAATTAGTGATGAGGTAAAGGAAGTAAAAAAGTTCAAAGGTAGAGTGATTTTTACAAAATCAGAAACTTTTAGCTCAACTCGATTAATAAATGAAAACAGTGGAATTTTATCCGATGAGCAAAAAATGTTTATTAAAAATATTAAAAAAAATAATAATTTTATTTCTACAAGAAAAAAAATTGAGAATTTCAAAAAACTTAAAGTTTTGCTTGTTGGCGAGATAATTATTGACCAATATGTTTTTTGTGAAGCCCTTGGTAAATCAGGAAAAGAACCAGTTTTAGCTTTGAGAGATTTATATACAGAGGAGTATTTAGGTGGGGCTGGAGCTATTTCAAATCACCTTTCAACTTTTTGTAAAAATATCAAACTGTTATCTATGCTTGGGGAAAGAGAAGAGTTTAAAAAATTTATAAACTCTTCAATTCAAAAAAACGTGAATTTAGAATACATAAAAAAAAAAAATTCTCCCACAATAATCAAAAAAAGATTCTTGGATCATGTAAGTCATAGTAAAGTTCTTGGTGTCTATAAAATTAATGACGAACTGTTAACAAAACAAAATGAAAAAAATTTTAATAAAATATTAATTAAAAATCTAAAAAAATTTGATCTTGTAATAGTGTCTGATTACGGTCATGGACTTATTTCAAAAAAAAGTGCAGAAATTATAACAAAATATTCTAGATTTTTAGCTCTTAATGCGCAAGTTAATGCAGCCAATATAGGTTATCACACAATGAGAAATTACAAGAATTTAGATTGTGTTATTATTAATGAAAAAGAGATCCGTCATGAAACAAGAGACAAAAACACAAATATAGAAAAATTAATGATAAATCTATCCAATGCACATAATATTAAAAACTTAATTGTTACTAGAGGGTCAAGTGGATCAACAATCTTTAATTCAAAATCTCAAAAGTTTTTTTATTCCCCCGCATTTGCAAAAGCCACAATTGATAAAATAGGAGCAGGAGATGCAATGTTATCGATGGCTTCACTTTGTCTCAAAATGAAGCTTCAACCTGACATAACACTTTTAATTTCATCGTTAGCTGCAGCTTTTTCTGTAGAAAATATAGGTAATAAAAATAAAATATCCAAAATGAAAATTTTAAAAAATTTGGAAAATTTATTTAAATAAAAATATGGAAAATTATTTTACAACTGAGGAAATTAACACTCAAAAAAGTCTAATAAAAAAAGGATATTTTATTTTTGATATTAAAGAAAAAAAATTACTGAATGAAATAAGAGACAAAACTTTGTTTCATGTAAAGGATTGGTTTAAAAAAAGAAAAATTAAACTTAAAATAAACACAAATATATTAAACAATATTCATAAATTTATCTCAATTGAAAATTTAAATTCACTAAGGCTGCATGTTTACAATAAATTAAACTTAGATAGAAAATTTCACGAAAACTACTTTTTTATTGGCAAACAATATATTGATATTTTATGTGGTAACGAAGTTTCTATGCAAAAAAAAGTAAATTTAAGTATCCAGCTACCTAAGGACGATAGTTCGTTATTACCAGTACATTCAGATGTTTGGCAAGGAGACTCTCCGTACGAATTAGTTTTATGGATACCTTTAGTAAACTGTGCCAAAACAAAATCAATGTATATTTTACCAAAAAAAATTAATAAAAAATTTCAAGACAAATTATTCAAATATAATTCAACATCAAAAATTTTTGATGAGGTGAAGGGAAAAGTTAAATGGTTAGATATAAAGTATGGACAAGGACTTATATTTACCCAAAATATTATGCATGGAAATGTAGTAAATTTAGAAAAAACTACAAGGTGGAGTTTTAATTGCAGATTCAAATCTTTACTTTCACCATATAGTGGAAAAACAATTGGTGACTTCTTTTCACCAATTACAATAAGAGCAGCTACTAGACTAGGTATGAATTATGAAGAACCTAAAAAAAAATAGCAAAGGTTATAGAGGCTATATTTTCTCAAGAAAAATCAAAGGTTTACTTATCCCACAAAAGGTACAAAATTTAGTGATAAGAGATTATGCAAATAGAAAAAAACTTTTTTTTAAATTGAGTAAAGTTGAATATTCCTTTAGCGGATCTTATATAATGATGAAAAGTTTAATTAAAGAGACGAAGACTCTTGATGGATTAATTATTTATAGTATTAATCTTCTTCCTGAAAACAAGTCTGAGAGAAAATATTTTTTAAATAGTTTTTTAAAACAAAAAAAAAAAATACATTTTGCTTTAGAAGAAATAGCCTTAGATAATAAAAATAAGATTAGAGAAATAGAGGATATTTACTTCGTGAAAGAAAATTCTAAAGTTATTTAAACTTTCAAAAAGAAACTTTATATTTTGAATATAATATGATAATTGATATATCAATTTTGAAATTATAATTACATGTCATCCAACTTTGTACCAGTAAAAAATTGTAAACTTTGTAGATCTAAAAACTTAAAAAAAGTTTTGGGTTTACCAAAATTACCAATCGGTGATAAGTATTTACCTAAAGATCAGGCACAAATGACCAAAGAAGTTTTTGAACTTGACATTATGATGTGCCAAGATTGTTACCATTATCAGAACAATGGTTTTGTTAATCCAGATTTAATATACGATTTTTACTTATCAAGGCCAGCAGCTACCAATCCAAAACTAGCGGAAGCTTTTAAAGAATATGCAAATTACCTGGTTAAGAATTTTTCAAACAATAAAAAGGATCTTTTTGCGGTCGAAGCAGGAAGTAACAACGGTATATTTATTAATTATATGCAAAAAAACCTAAATATTAGAGTTTTAGGTGTAGAGCCTTCAAATTTAGCTAAACAAGCAGTAAAAAATCAAATTAACACTTTGAATACTTACTTTAATTTAGAAGTTGCAAAAAAGATAAAAGAAGAAAATGGTCAAGCTGACTTTTTTATTGCAAATCATACTTTTTCAAACATAGTGGACAACAATGATTTTGTACAAGGCGTTAAACTTCTTTTAAAAGATGATGGCGTTTTTTCAATGCAAACTCACTATCATAAAGCTGTAATAGAAAAAAATCTGATCGAAAATTTCACGCATGAACACTTATCTGGATTTCATGTCAAGCCGCTAAAAAGTTTTTTTGAAAGAAATGGTATGGAACTTTTTGATGTGAAAGTGGTACCAGCGAAATCTGGATCTATCAGATGTTTTGTTCAAAAAAAAGGTGGACCAAACAAAATTCTAAAATCAGTACAAAATGTCATTGCTGATGAAGATAGTTTCGGGATGAGTAAAATTGATCGGCACGAAAGTGTAAAAAAATTTATTGAGCAAAGAAAAAAACAATTACATGATTACATCGATCCTATAATTAAAAAAGGAAAAAAAATCGCTGGTTATGGAACATCGATTGGCGCAACAACATTTAGCTTCAACTACAATTTAGGTAGTTCTATAGATTTCTTGATTGATGATGATGAATTCAGGCAAGGTCTGTTGAGTCCATTTTTTCATATTCCTGTTGTTTCACCTAAAGCTATAGAAGAAAAAAATCCAGACTCAATACTCATTTTAGCTCCACTTTACGCAGACAATATTATAGATCAAAATAAAAACTATATATCTAAAGGTGGCAAATTTATTAAAATTTGGCCGGAGTTCGAAATAATCAAAAATTAATTTAATTAAAGTATAATCTAAAGAATGCCCAAAATTTGTTGTAATCAAAATACTAAAGCATTAAGAACATTTAACAATCTCTCACTCTGTAATAAATTTTTAAAAACAAGAGAGCAAAAAGAGATCAAGTTTAAATTAAAATTATCACACTGCAGAAACTGTGGGCTTTTACAACTTGAAAAAGCAGTACAAGCTAACAAGATTGCCCAACAGCACGCATGGATGAGATACTTTGAGCCAGAGGAACATTTAGATGATCTCACCCAACAAATTAAAAAAATCTGCAAATTCTCAAACAAAAAGACTATAGCAGGCATCACCTACAAAGATGATACACTTTTAAAAAGATTTAGAAAAAAACTAAATTCTAAATCGTGGAGAATAAAACCTAAGATTGATTTAAAAATCAAATATGACAGTGCGGCTAGTGAAACTGTTTTACCCAAGATAAATTCAACAAATGTTAAAAAATTAATAAGAAAATATGGGCAAGCAGACCTTTTGGTCGGTAGGCATATATTAGAACATGCTCCAAATACATTTATGTTTTTAAACCAATTAAAAAAATTAACAAAACCTAATGGATATATTTTATTTGAGGTACCAGACTGCACAAAACAAATTCAAAACAACGATTATACTATGCTCTGGGAAGAGCATAATTTATATTTTACTCCAGAAACTTTAGAAAATTATTTTGCATCTAACTTTCCTAACTTTGAATTAGTCAAACTTTTTAAATATAAATATCCTATTGAAAATGCTCTTTTAGTTTTATTAAAAAGAAAAAAAGTAAAAAATATTAAAAAAAATAAATATAAACCTAGTAGAAATTTAAAAATGACTGATAATTATATTAAAAATTTTAATTTTGTAAGAGATAGTATTATAAAAAAATTAATTTTTTTAAAAGATAAATATGGAAAAATTGCAATCTTTGGTGCTGGGCATATTTCAATTATGTTTATTAATCTTTTAAATTTAAAAAAATATATAGATTTTGTAGTAGATGATAATACAAACAAACAAAAACATTTGATGCCAGGATCTAAACTAGAAATTAAAAATAGTTCTTATCTAGTTAGCAATAAAGTAAAAATATGTCTTATGTCACTCAATCCTTTTATAGAAAGAAAAGTAGTAAATAAAAATAAGGTTTTTTTAAAAAATGGTGGTAAATTTATTTCTATTTTTCCCTATAAAAAGAGTCAGTCTATTTTTGGTAATATAAAATTATGATACTGAATTTAATTAATTTACACATTCTAGTAGAAAAAAAATTATCTGAATAAAAAAATGAAAAAAGATGTATCGATTGTTGTTGGAGGAAGCAAAGGTATAGGAAGAGCAATTTATCTAAATTTAAAAAAACAAAACAAGAAAGTTTTTGTGGTATCAAGATCTAAAAAGTCCAATGATCATATATCTGTAGATCTGTCTAAAAAATACGAAATTCAAAGCGCAATAAAATCTAAAATTGCCTCAAAGTATAAAGTTAAGAATCTTATTTTTTGTCAAAGATATAGAGGTGATGATTTAGAAGGACACTTTGAGACAGCGTTGTTTTCATCACACTGCTTTATTGAGGCAATTAAAAAAAATCTAGCTAAGAATTGTTCAGTAGTATTTATTAATTCAATTGCTAGTCAGTTTATTGTGAGCGAGCAAAATCTTGGTTATCATTTGTCTAAGGCAGCTCTTGAAAATTTTGTTAAATATAATGCTGTAGAATATGGAAAAAAAAGGGTCAGATTTAATTCCATTTCTCCCGGAACAGTTATTAAGCCCGAAAGTGAAAATTTTTTTAAAAAGAGTAAAAAATATAGTGTTGTCTCTAAAAAAGTAATACCTTTACAAAGATTATGCAAAGTAGACGATATAATTAATCTCACAAACTTTTTGTGTAGTGATAAGTCATCATATATTACAGGTCAAAATATTGTATTAGACGGCGGATTATCAGTAATAGGGCAAGAAACAGTAGCGAGAAAATTTATTAAATAATTTATGAAATTTAAAAAAATTTTGATAACAGGCGGCGCCGGATATGTTGGCTCTTTACTAACTGAGCAATTAATTAATTTAGGTTATGTGGTAACAGTTCTAGATCTAATGATTTATGGAGAAGATGTTTTAAAAAAAAATAAAAATTTAAATATAGTTAAAGGTGACATCAGAGATCAAAATTTATTAAATGAAATTATCCCAAGCCATGATGTTGTTATACACTTAGCATGCATTTCAAATGACCCTAGTTTTGAATTGAACCCAACACTTGGTAAATCAATTAATTTGGACTCCTTTTTACCCTTAGTTCAGATTTCAAAGAATTCAGGTGTAAAAAGATTCATTTATGCTTCTTCTTCATCTGTTTATGGCATCAAAAAAGAACAGGATGTTCATGAAGACATGTCACTAAACCCATTAACAGATTACTCAAAGTATAAAATGGAATGTGAAAAAATTATTTTAAAATTTAAATCTGAAGACTTTGTTCCTATTATAATAAGGCCAGCTACTGTATGTGGATATTCTCCAAGGCAAAGATTGGATGTTGTTGTAAATATCTTTGCTAACCTAGGTTATAATAATCGTGAAATAAAAGTTTTCGGGGGAGAACAGCTTAGGCCAAATATACATATAAAGGATATGGTTAACGCTTATTTAATTTTACTTCAATCTGAGGATAAAAAAGTATCAGGTGAAATATTTAATGTAGGCTATGAAAATGTGTCTGTTCAAGATTTAGCAAAAACTACTAAAAATGTTCTGGGAGATGATATAAAATTGAAAAATATATCTTCTGATGACAATAGGTCCTATCATATATCATCAAAAAAAATTAAAGATGTGTTAGAATTTTCTCCAAAATATACTATCAAAAATGCTATTGAAGATCTTAAAAATGCTTTTGAAAATAAATTACTACCAAATTCTTTAGAGGATGAAAAATATTTTAATATAAAAAAAATGCAGAAAATTAAATTAAAGTAATCATGAGAGTTAGGTATTCATATTTAAGACAACAATTTTCTAACTGTCCGGATTTATGGTCAAGATTAAAGAAGTTTGTCAAAACCGGCGATTTTACTTTAGGAAAGCCATTGCAGGAATTTGAAAAAAAATTTGCAAAGTTAATTGGCGTTAAATATGCTGTAGGAGTAAATTCTGGAACCGATGCAATTAAACTTCCTCTTAAAGCATTAAATATCAAGCCAGGTGATGAAGTCATAACTGCGGCAAACACTTTTGTGGCAACTGTAGGAGCAATCTCGGAATTAGGTGCTAAACCAATATTTGTAGATTGTGATGATACGTTTTGTTTAAATACCGATCAAATTGAAAAAAAAATAACTAAAAAAACTAAGGCAATTGTTCCCGTTCATTTTACCGGGTATATGACGTTTATGCCAAAATTAATGAAAATTTCAAAAAAACACAAAATACCAATAATTGAAGATGCATGTCAGTCTATCCTAGGAGAAATAAATCATAAAAAAGCTGGAAGCTGGGGTTTGTTTGGTGCATTTTCACTTCATCCATTAAAAAATATTAATGTTTGGTCTGATGGAGGAATTATTACCACGAATAATTACAAATTTTATAAAAAACTTTTATTACTAAGAAATCATGGTTTAATAGATAGAGATACCGTAAAAATAAATGGTTTTAATTCTAGACTGGACACTTTTCAAGCTGTTGTTGGAAACTGGCTGTTACCTAAGGCAAAAAATATTGCAAAACAAAGAATTAGAAATGCAAAATTTTATGATGAAAAATTATCAAAAATAAAACAAATTTCTATTCCACCAAGACCAAAAAATTATAAAATTGTTTATCATCTTTATATAGTTTTTGCTCAAAAAAGGGACAAGCTTTTAGAATATTGCAGGTCAAAGGGAATAGAGGCCAAAGTACACTATCCAAAACCCATGTATTTACAAGAAAGTCAAAAATACTTAAAACATAAAAGAGGTGATTTTCCAGTAACTGATGCCCATACAAAAAAAATTATAACATTTCCTTGTGATCAACACTTAAAAGCTAAAGAGCTAAAATATGTTGTTGATACCGTTCAAAAATTTTACTCAAAAAATTAAATGAAAATACCATACGTAGACTTACAGGCTCAATGGAGAGCAGAAAAAAAAGAGCTTTTACCAAGAATAAGCAACATATTATCCAAAGGTCAGTATGTAATTGGCCAGGAAATTGATAAATTTGAAAATAATATTACAAAAATTTCAAAAACAAAATACGCTGTGGCTTTAAACAGTGGGACTGATGCTCTAACTTTAGGACTTAAATTGATTGGAGTTAAAAAAGGTGATGAAGTAATAACACCCCCAAATTCTTTTATATCTTCAACTACTTCAATTGCCCATGTTGGTGCAAAACCTGTATTTGCAGACGTTCTTAAGGATCAAAACATAGACCCAAGACAAATAGAGAAGAAGATAACAAAAAAAACGAAAGCAATTATGCCGGTTCATTTAACGGGACGTGTATGTGAGATGAACCCTATTCAAAAGATTTCAAAAAAATATAATATTCCAATAATTGAGGACGCAGCACAATCTATTGGTTCAAGATATTTTAATAAACAATCTGGGTCATTTGGTGAAGTGGGTTGTTTTTCTGCACACCCATTGAAAAATTTAAATGCTTGTGGTGATGCAGGTTTTTTAGTCACAAATAACTTTGAAATATACAAAAAGGCAAGAATTTTAAGAAATCACGGTTTAGAAAATAGAAATAAGGTAAATCATTTTGGTTTTATTTCTAGAATGGACATTATACAGGCTGCAATACTTAATTTTAGATTAAAAAAATTAAATTCTACCGTTAAAAAAAGAAGGGCTAATGCAGACTTTTATTTTAAAAATTTAGATAGAAAATTTTATTTTTTAAATGATGAAAAAGAATATCAATTTAATACTTATCATACATTTGTTGTACAAACTCCAAAAAGAGATAAATTGATTGAATTTCTAAAAAAAAACAACATTGGAACTGCAATTCATTATCCAATACCAATTCATCTTCAGCCAGCATCAAAGTATTTAGGTTTTAAAAAAGGAGCTTTCCCCGAAACTGAAAAACAAAGTAAAAAAATTATTACCATTCCAATCCATCAAAATTTATCAATGTCTAACC
The DNA here is from genome assembly GCA_902578115.1 of uncultured Pelagibacteraceae bacterium. Classification (GTDB taxonomy): domain Bacteria; phylum Pseudomonadota; class Alphaproteobacteria; order Pelagibacterales; family Pelagibacteraceae; genus Anoxypelagibacter. Next base: position 154,257 of record CACHBR010000002.1, read on the forward strand.
TTAAAAAAATAGTTCATTTGATGAATAAATTTGCAAAGAACAATTCCTGATGCCCAATCCTTTGAAAATAAAACTTGATAAAAGATCCAAATATTTAAGAAGTTTAGTTGTAAGATCTCTTTTGGGAGGTGGAAGAGGTCACATGGGTTCAGCAATGTCTTTAATCGAAATTCTTAGAGTACTCTATGATGATATAATTAATTTTAAAAGTTCTCAGCCCAAAAAAAAAGATAGAGATAGAGTAATTTTAAGTAAGGGTCATGGATGTTTGGCACTATATGCTGTCCTAGCAGATAAAGGTTTTTTTAAAAAAAGTGAGCTTGATAAAACAAGTAAGTTTGATTCTATACTGGGCGGACACCCTGAGTCTCTAAAGGTAAAAGGAGTAGAGGCTTCGACCGGAGCTTTAGGACATGGTTTAAGCATTGGAGTAGGAATGGCTATAGCAGCAAAGATTAAAAAACAGAAACATAAAATATTTGTTATATTAGGTGATGGAGAAATTAACGAGGGATCTATATGGGAAGCTGCTTTGTCAGCTTCAAAACATAAGCTTAATAATCTTAAAATTCTATTAGATTATAATAAAATTCAATCATATGGTTTAGTTAAAGAAGTTTTAAACTTAGAACCCTTAAAAGATAAATGGAAAAGTTTTGGTTTTGATGTATCAGATGTTAATGGGCATAATATTAAACAACTTAAGAAAAATTTAACAAAATTTATTAGTGATAAAAAGAATAAACCCTCAATAACGATTTGCAACACAATCAAAGGAAAAGGCTTTTACTTTGCTGAAAATAACCCAAAATGGCATCATAGAAATTCGTTTACAAAGGAAGAAATTGACAATTTAAATCAGTGTTTAAAATAAATATTTTATATGAGAAAAACTTCTTTAGATACCGTTTATAAACTAGCTAAAAAAAACAAAAATATAATTTTTATAGGTTCAGATCTTGGACCTGGTGTTTTGGATAATTTCAAAAAAGAAATGCCAGAACGATTTTTAATGGAAGGAGTTTCAGAGCAATCAATAATCGGTCTATCGGCAGGTTTAGCAATGGAAGGATTCATTCCGTATGTAAATACAATTGCTACATTTATAACAAGAAGATGCTTCGAACAAATTGTTGTTGATCTTTGTCTACATAATTTACCAGTAAAATTAATTGGAAACGGAGGAGGATTAGTTTATGCACCTCTGGGTCCCACACATCAAGCAATTGAAGATATATCAATAATGAGATCCATACCAAATATGTCAATAATTTCACCTTGTGACGCGGTTGAAATGAAGGCACTGATTGAACAATCTGTTGATTATAAAGGTCCTCTTTACATCAGATTGGCTAGAGGTGGAGATAAAATAATTACTGAAAAAAAAGATTTGATACAGATTGGTAAAGGTATAGTAAAAATTGAACCTCAAGATTATCTCTTTTTAACCACTGGAGTAATGACTCAGATAGCGATTGAAGCGTCAAATTTTTTAAAGAAAGAAAAAAATGTAGAATGCGGAGTCATACATCTTGGAACAATTAAACCTTTAGATACCAAGCTACTTTTAGAGTGGATACCAAAAGTAAAAAAAGTAGTAACAGTTGAAGAAAATGTACTTTCCGGAGGATTTGGGAGTAGCATTCTTGAATTTACAAGCGAGCATTTTCCAGAAAATTTAACCAAAATTAAACGAATAGGACTGGAAGATAAATTTATTGAACAATATGGTAGTCAAGATTTGCTTTTAAAAAGTAATAACTTGACTAAAGAAAATTTAATAAAACATATACTTTCTTTTATTAATTAGTCATTTTTTTTTCATCAATTATAAAACTAATGTCGAAAATCTATTCAAAGTTAAAAACAACGTATATTGAAGTTGGTTTTAAGATATTTGTAATTAAAATTTTTAAATTTATAAAAAAAAATTTTACTGTTTTTTCTATTTTCCTTTTTCTTTTACCACTTCTCCTGGTTATAGTATTTTTAGTTAGATTTGTTTCAATTTTTAGACAAGTAAGATTTTTCTCATTAAACTTTGACAGAATTGGTAATCTATACCCATTATATTGGTATCAAAAATTACAAAGCCAAACTTCTGGAAAGTTTATTGATTTATTTTTTATAGGACAGCAAAATGTAAGATTAATAACTTGGAAAAATATTACAACTAGAAAAATAATAGTGTTACCGTTTAGTTTAATTTGGAAAAATTTTATTTTTCTAAATAATTTTTTTTGGAATAGTGAAAAATATAAAATTAAAGATTTATCTTATTTAACTTCTTATTACTCAACCCAACAAAATTATGAAGAATCTTCAAAGATTATTAAAGATTTAAACTTAGATTATTTTTTACAAAAAAAAATTAATCTTTTGAACTTTAAAAAAAAAGAAATTAAAATTGGTCAAGAATTTTTAAAAAAAAAAAAAACTAAAGATTTTACTTATGTTTGTTTTTCCTCAAGAGACAGTGCTTACTTAAAGTATTACAACAAAAATAAAAATTGGGATTATCATAATTGGAGGAATTGCAATATAGATAATTATCAATCTGCATTAAACTATTTATGTCAAAAAGATATAGTTTGTTTTAGAACAGGCTATAAAGTAGAAAAAAAAATTTCATTTTCAAACGATAAAATTATTGATTATGCAGACTCAATTTATCAATCCCAATTTTTAGATATATATTTGCCAAGCAGATGTTTATTTTCAATAAATGCTCAATCAGGAATTACTATTCCTGCCGAATTTTGCGGTAGACCAATTGTTTATGTAAATTGGCCTGACATGCATTTAAGTGCTTGGCACAATAATTCATTAGTTATTTTTAAAAAATTTTTTTCAAGTAAAAAGAAAAGATACTTAAAATTTAAAGAAATTTTAGATTTAGATCATAAAGTTCTAACAAGTAATTTTAAAATAATACAAAAAAAATTTGATATTGTGCTAGAAGAGAATAGTCCGGATGAGATAAAAGATGTAGTTGAGGAGCAATTGAAAAGAATTAATAACGAATGGGTAGAGACAAATGAAGACAAAATACTGCAGAAAAAATTTTGGAATATATACGAAAAAAAATTTGTTAAGTCACCGACATTTAGAGTAGGCGCAAACTTTCTTAAAAAAAACATTCACCTTATATAATGATAAAAATTTTTATAAAAAAAATCGTAATTATTTTCTATAATTTACAAAATATAATATTTGGAAGACTTCTATATGATAGGCCATCAAGAAGAGTTTTAGATTTAGATAAACAGAGAAACGTGAATACAATAAATACAGTAGAAACTTTTTTAAATAATAGTACTTTTAAATTATCTAATCAACATCCATATATTAATGCCTTTTATTCAAAGGAACTTTTCGAAATTTCTCCCTTGAAAGCTTTTAATGAAATTAAAAATTTTGAAACAATAAAACTAGAATGGTCCAAAAAAAATCCTAAGTTTAAAACAAATTTTGATTATTTACCTTTTGAAAAAATTGCTGGTGCTATAGGTAACTATTCCGAACTTTTTAATTACTTAAAATACCGATTCAATATTGAAAATAAAAAAACTAAACCTAAAATTATCGTAGCTGACAAAAAACAAATTACAAACCAGTACCTATTTAAACATTTTGAAAATTATATTGATCTTATTGAGAACCCTAGAGATTTTAACCAAAAAAAGTTTATTGTTGAAGTCAATAAAATGGCTATTGATGTAGCATCGATTTTTAATGGCAAATATTATCCTCATCCATTCGCGGCAAATTTTGTTAATCAAAAATTAAAAAAAGTAAGAAATAAAACGTTTCATCAATTTCGACTATCAGTTGATGATTTAGAATATGGTTTTAAAAATTTAGAAAAAGTAGGTATTAATAAAAAGGATTGGTATGTATTATTTCATATTAGGGATGGAAAAGGTGATGAATGTAGAAATTCAAAACCAGAAACATACTTGAGGGCGATGAAAAACATAATAAATAAAGGGGGATGGGTTATAAGAGTTGGCAGGCATGAGAAATTTAGATTTCCTAAAATTGATAGACTTTTTGATTACTCTTTCTCAGAAATAGCTAATGACAGAATGGATATTTTTCTTGCAGCAACTTGTAAATTTTGTGTAGGTACTTCATCTGGTTATGCTCCGATACCAAAATATTTTGGAAAACCCCTATTACTAACCAACTGTTTACCTGTCGCGGCATACTTAGAGTTAAACAACCGCGATATTTTTTTACCAAAAAAATTAATTGATAAAAAAACAAAACGAAAAGTTAATTTTAAAAACTACTTTGGATTTCCTATAAATTATTTTACAAGACCTAATATTTTTATTAAAAATGAATTAGAAATTATAAATAATAGTCAAGAAGATTTAGAAAAAGCAGTAGATGAAATGTTTAATCTAAACATTGGAAACCCAAGCAGCCAGTTTTTAAATAAAAATAGCCTGTTTAGAAAAAAATTAAAAGATGATTTAGAGAAAGATTTTGATTTTCCATTAGAACACGAATGTAATTTTAGTGAAACATTAATAAATCAATATTTATAATGAAACAATTAAATTTTATATCATCACTCCATAAATCTACTAAGAGAGACTACATTGAAAGAATGATTAATGAGAAAGTTAAATGTGTAAAAATCGCAAAAAAATATGACTTTCATTATTGGGATGGAAATAGAAAATATGGATACGGTGGATATAAATTTATTGATGGTCGATGGTCGAGTGTTGCAAAAAAAATTATAAAATTCTACAAATTAAATAATAAATCTAAAATACTAGATGTTGGTTGCGGAAAAGGATATTTATTATATGAAATTAAAAAAATTTTACCAAAAATCAAAATTAAAGGATTTGATATTTCAGCTTATGCAATAAAGAATAGCAAAAAGGAAATAAAAAAATATCTTTTTAGACATGATGTAAAAAGAAAATTTCCTTTCAAAAAAAAAGATTTTGATTTGGTAATATCTTTAGGATGTTTACACAACCTTAAAATTTTTGACTTAGAAAAATCATTAAATGAGATTTCCAGGGTTGGGAAAAAACAATATATTATGGTTGAAAGTTTTAGAAATGATAAAGAATTGTTTAATTTACAATGCTGGGCTTTGACAGCTGAGTCTTTTTTACATGTTTTAGAATGGAAGTGGACCCTAAAAAAATTCAATTATGAAGGTGATTACGAATTTATTTTTTTTGAATGATAATTAAAAAAAAAATTTTAATATTACTTAATTCTGAAGATATATTTGCCATACAAGGACTTAAAATATTATTCAAATCAAATTTTTTTGAAATTAAAGCAATAATTGACTCTAAAAAAACAAATAAGAAAAATTTAAACTTTACAAAAAAAATTAAACACTTCTACAATAGATTTCCTCACTCTGATAAAAAAATTTTAAATTTTATTAAATTAAATAACATTGAGACATGTATATCACTTGGTTTTCAATATAGAGTAAGAGCGTCTTTTATAAAATTATTTTCTAAAGGGATTTTTAATATTCATCCTGCAATTTTACCAAACAATAAAGGAAGTCATAGTAGTTTTTACACTATAATGAATAATGATCATTTAGGTTCAACCTTACATCTTATGAATGAAACATTTGATAGTGGTCCAATCGTTGATCAAATAAAGCAAAAACTTAAAATAAATCATGATGCTGATTTTGTTTTTAAAAGATCGAGACAGATTGGATTAAAACTTTTGAAGAAAAATTTAAAAAAAATCTATCTCAATAAGTTTAAAAAAAAATACAATAAAAAGACCAATATTAATTTTAAAAAAAATATTGTAAAAGCTAGCACTCTTAAATTTGATAGAAAGTATACCGGAGAATATTTATGGCGATTAATAAGGGCAGTAAATTATAAAAATAACGGATTTTATATTAAATTTAAAAAAAAAGTATTTAAGGTTACTCCCCATATCGGCTCTTAACATGATAGTAATTAAAAAAAATTATAAGTATCCTTGGTTTAAACCTTTTGTAGATAAATCAATTAAAAGCAAAATAGGAAAAATTTTTGATAAAAATCTTAACACCATGGGTTTAAAAACAAAAGAACTCGAGAACAAATTAAAAAAATATTTGAATGTAAAACATGTTATTTTAACCACAAGCGGTACAAGCGCATTATTTATGGCATCCATGGTATATGATTTAAAACCTGGAGATGTGATAATTACTCAAAATTTAACCTGGATTGCTACAATTAATCCATTTTTGATTAGAAATTGTAAAATAGTATTAGCTGACACAATACACAAGCAAGAAAATGTCAATTATGATTCTTTAAACAAATTAATAAAAAAACATAAACCAAAAATTGTAATATTAGTGCACATGAATGGGCAAGCTGTTTATAACAAGAACTTTAATAAACTGAGGGCAAAGATGAATTTCAAAGTAATTGAGGATACAGCACAATCATTTGGAATCAAAGGCGATAAAAAAAACTTTGCTGGAACGAATTATGATATTGGATGTTTTTCTTTCAGTATATCTAAACTAATTAATATGGTTTACGGTGGTTTTTGCGTCACAAACAATAATAAATTAGCAAGAAAATTGATAGCTATACGTAATAATGGGGTAAATTCTAATCCGGAAAACGCACTTCTTGAACTTCCGACTGAAATAGGACTAAACTTAAAACCCAGCGATTTACACTCTTGTTTTGGTATAGAAAACTTTAAAAATAAACATAAAATTTTTAATAATGCAAAAAAAATATATAAAAAATACGAACAAAAATTAAAAAATCCAAAATTAGAACTGGTAAAAATTAATTTAAAAAACAGTATTCCTGTTTATGTTCAAGTATTAGTAAAAAATAAAAAAAAATTTTATAATTTTTGTAATAAACACTCGATTCAAATACACTTTGGTACACGAACCTTAGATAATGTTATAAAAAAATTTAGAAAAGAGATGCTTAATAATTCAATATATTTATCAAAATATCTAGTACGTTTACCTTGTGGTCCAAATTACAGTTTGTATGATTTAGAAAATATAATAAAAATTCTAAATAGGTACTAATGATAAAATTTAGAAAAGAGAGCAACGAAGTTTTATATAACACAACAAAACTGCCTTTATTGAATAAAACTCAATATGATTTTTTAAAAAGATTAGCAAAAAAAAATAAAAAAAAAATTATTAGATTATGTGTTCACAAATCAAAAAAAGAATTAATTCATCAAATGTTTATTGTCCATCCTAAAAATTATTATGTTCAACCACATTTTCATAATAGAGAGGAGTCAATGCTGATATTAAGTGGAAAAGTTGATGTGATAATTTTTGATAGAAAAGGCAATAAAAAAAAGATAATAAATATGGGAGATTTTAATTCAGGAAAAATATTTTATTATAAATTACCTAAAAATACTTTACATACTTTGATTATAAGATCTAAAATATTATTTTTCTTAGAAATTACGCGTGGGCCATTTCAAAAAAGCAATATGACAAAATTAAAAATTAAGAAATTTTAATTTTTTTACAATTTCTCAAATAAAAAATAAAAATGTTTTCATTATTCCGCGAAGTTACATCGATTTTAAAAACAAAAGATAAAGTAAATTTGTACAAGATTATATTCTTGAAGTTTTTTCTTGGAATTTTGGAAGCATTAAGTGTTTTAACTTTTGTACCCTTTTTTTATATCTTGACAGATAAAGATTTTATTAACTCAAATAAATTCATAAGTGAAATAAATAATTTTTTTAATTTGTCTTCATCGCAGTTAACTTTAACTTTCTTATTACTTCCTTTAGGAACTATTATAGTTTTAAATTTTTATAGATTGTTTGTTTCATGGATTGAAACAAAACTAATTAATAATTTATGGTTTTCTTTTCACTCTAATTTATTTTATTATTATCTGAGTAAGCCTTACTTATATCATGTTGAAAATGATAGTAATTTTCTTTTAAGTAAATTTATGATCAGAGCTAATGACGCACTTACTGGAACAATAATACCAATTTATTTTTTAATAGGAAGTATTTTAACTTCATTAGTTCTTATTTTTATGATTTTTATTTATAATCCTATTGTAAGTTCTATCTTAATAATATTTATACTTATTTTTTATTTAACTTTATTTCAATTATTAAAAAAAAAAGTTGAAGAATATTCAGTATTTTCTCCAATATTTTCTAAAAAGACTTTTTCTATAGTTGAACAAAGTTTTAAATCAATAAAATCTATTATTATTTCTGGTAGCTATAAATTTTTCCATGAACAATTCAATAAATACGCTAAAACATACGCTAATAATTCTGCATCAGTTCAATATTACAGTCAGACACCAAGATCAGCTATAGAAATTTTTTCATATTTATTAGTATTTGCCTTTACCTTTTTTTATATTTTTTTTAAAGGTAATGATGTTAATGAAATAGTTGTTATACTAGGTGTTTATTTGATAACTTTTCAAAAACTTATCCCAATTTTAAATGACTTATTTAGCAAGTATTATTCAGTTCTCAAAAATAAACATACATTTTTATCAATGAAACAAGAATTACATGACTCAGAAATTTTTAATTTAAATAACGATGGAAGAAGGGATATTATTGAGGACAATCTTAAATTTAAAAACTCAATCATTCTAAAAAACTTAAACTTTTCATATCCTGATAAAAATAATTTTAATTTAGAAATTGATTTTTTAGAAATTCCTTATGGCGAGGTTTTAGGAATTACTGGAAAATCAGGTTCAGGAAAAACTACATTTCTTAATATTTTTACTGGACTAATACCAAACGATAAATTTGATATATCAGTAGATAGTAAAAAGATTAACAATAAAAATTTAAAAAAATACCAAAAATTAATTGAGTATTTACCACAAAATATTTTTATTCTTAATGATACAGTTAAGAAAAATATTGCTTTTGGTGTGAAAGAAAGTGAAATAGATATAATGAAAGTAAAAGAGGCTGCTAAACTTGCAGAAATTGATAGTTTTATTGAGCAAGAGTGTAGTAACAAATACGAGACCATTGTAGGGGAGAACGCAATTAAATTAAGTGGGGGTCAAAAACAAAGAATTGGAATAGCGCGATCTTTATATTTAGATAAAGAAATAATAATATTTGACGAGGCTACAAATTCTTTAGATAAAAATACAGAATTAAAAGTAATTAAAAATATTTTATCTAAAAAAAATAAAACGATTATTATTGTGACACATAACTTGGATTTATTAAGTAATATTAATAAAGTTTTATATTTTGATAAAGGGAGGATATTGAAAAAATCAATTAATTGATAATAATAGCAAGGTAAACTAATTTTTATAAAAAAAATAAATTATGAAAGTAAATTTAAACAACAAATCAATTTTGATAACCGGAGGTACTGGTTCGTTCGGTTCAACTTTTGTGAGTTCAATTCTAAAAAATTATAAACCAAAAAGGATAATTATATTTAGTAGAGATGAGCAGAAACATTTTAAAATGCAAGATGAATTTTTAGATGACCCACCTTCACCTGTAAGATATTTTCTAGGAGATGTAAGAGATCTAGATAGATTAAATCTTGCTATGCAAAATGTTGACATAGTTGTTCATACAGCTGCTTTAAAGCATGTTCCATTAGCCGAATATAATCCTTTCGAAGTAGTAAAAACAAACATATTGGGAGCACAAAATATTATTCAATCCGCTATTCAAAATAAAGTAAAAAAAGTAATAGCTTTAAGCACTGACAAAGCGTCTTCCCCAATAAATCTTTATGGAGCGACGAAATTAGTATCAGATAAATTATTTATAGCGGCTAATAATTATAAAGGAAATACCAAAATAAAATTTTCTGTAGTTAGGTATGGAAATGTAATGGGTAGCAAAGGATCATTTATTTCTTATCTTATAAAAAATAAAAATAAAAAATTTATAAGTGTAACAAATCAGGATATGACTAGATTTAATATAACCTTAAACGAGAGTGTTGATTTCGTTTTAAACTGTATAGATAAAATGTGGGGAGGTGAAATTTTTGTACCAAAAATACCATCCTATAAAGTGACCGATTTAGTTAAAGCTATTAGTCCTAAATCAAAAATTAAAATAGTAGGTATTAGACCAGGTGAGAAAAAACATGAAGAAATGGTTTCAATTGATGAGTCTATAAATACAATAGAGTTTAAAAATTATTTTGTAATTGCTCCAAATTCAAAGTTCTTAAATTGGAATAAAAAAAAATATATTTTAAAAAACAAAAATTGCAAACCATGTAAAAATAATTTTTCATATAATAGTAAAAATAATTCAAAATTTTTAAGCCCATCTGATCTACGTAAAATAATTAACAAAAATAAAGTTATTTTTTAAAAAATGATAAGTTACGGAAGGCAACATATCGATCAAAATGATATTAATTCCGTTACAAGAATTTTAAAAAGTAGGTTAATTACTCAAGGACCATTAGTTTCTAAGTTTGAAAAAGAATTATGCAAAGAGACTGGCTACAAATACGCATCTGCTGTATCAAACGGAACAGCCGCTCTTCACTTAATTGGTTTAGCATTAGGTTGGAAAAATGGCGATATTATTTTAACAACACCTATTTCATTCCTAGCAACAAGTAATTCTATTATTTACTCTGGAGCAAGACCTGAATTTGTTGATATAGAGAAAGATTTTTATACGATTGATGTAGAAAAGCTTGAAAGAAAAATAAAACTTTTAAAAAAAAAGAAGAAAAAAGTAAAAGCAATTGTTTGTACAGACTTTGCAGGCCACCCGTGTAATTGGCCCGCCCTTAAAAAATTATCAAAAAGATTTAAAATTAAACTTGTAAATGATAATTGCCATTCTTTAGGTGCACAGATTAATAAAAACAAGCATTATTCTTCAAAATTTTCTGATTTCTCCTCTTTAAGTTTTCATCCTGTTAAGTCAATTACAACTGGTGAAGGTGGGGCTGTATTAACCAATGACAAAAAATTAGATAGAAAAATAAAATTATTAAGATCCCATGGAATGGTAAAAGAAAATAAATTTGAATTATGGAAATATGAAATGAGAGAATTGGGTTATAATTATAGAATTTCTGACATCCAATGCGCTTTAGGTGTGAGTCAATTAAAAAAATTAAAAAAATTTATAAAAAAAAGAAAATCTATTGCTTTAAATTATGATCGAGCTTTTAAAAATATTAAAAACATAAGCATACCTAAAATAAAAAAAAATTACAGTCATGCTTATCATTTATATCCATTAAAAATTAATTTTCAAAAATTTGGTATATCAAAAAAAATTTTTTTTAAAAAAATGAAACAAAATAATATTTCGTTACAAGTACATTATATTCCCATACACCTTCAGCCTTATTATAAAAAAAAATTTAATACTAAAAGCGGATCATTTTTAGTATCCGAAAATTTTTACAATCAAGAAGTTTCCTTACCAATCTTTTATGATCTTAAAAAAAATCAACAAGAAAAAGTAATAAAAAACATTAAAAAATTACTTAAAATATAAATGAACGTAGCAATTATACCAGCAAGAGCTGGTAGCAAAAGAATTCCAAAAAAGAATATAAAAAAATTTCAAGGCATGCCAATTTTTTATTGGCCTCTTGTAGCTGCTAAAAAAACAAATTTGTTTGATAAAATAATTCTATCTACCGATAGCAAATTAATTGCAAAAATTGGAAAAAAATACAATATGGATGTTCCATTTATAAGACCAAAAAATATCTCAGGTGATCATGCTTCTACGTCTTCAGTTATTAGTCATGCAATAAGATGGCTAAGAAATAACAACGTAAATCCAAAATTTATATGTTGTATATATCCTACTGCTGCATATTTAAATCCAAAAGATCTAATTACAGGTTATAAAAAAATAAAAAAAAATAAATGGGATTATGTTTTCTCAGGTGGGAGATTTAATTCATCAATATTTAGATCTTTTAAGAAAAATAGATTTAACGGACTTAAAATGTTATTTTCCAAGTATTATAACAAAAGGACACAAGATATTTTTGATACCTATCATGACGCTGGACAATTTTATTGGGGTAGATCTGAATCTTGGTTAAAAGAAAAACCAATTTTTGCAAAAAATTCTACAATTGTAGAAATACCAACGTGGAGAATACATGACATTGATACCATTGAGGATTGGAAGACAGCAGAAAAAATGTGGAAATTAAAAAATTTAAAATGATAAAAGATAAAAACTCAGTACTAGTAATTGCTGCACACCCTGATGATGAAGTTTTGGGTTGTGGAGGTACTATTGCAAAATTGTCAAAAAAAGGAGTAAAAGTAAATATTTTATTTATCTCAAATGGGGTCGACTCAAGAAATCAAAAAAAACTTCAAACAAAAATAAAAATTTTAGAAAGAAAAAAAGCTGCAAAAATATCATCTCGTATATTGGGTGCAAAAAAATTAAGTTTTGCAAATCTTTCTGATAATCAATTAGACAAATATCCGTTGCTGAAAATTATTAAGATAGTTGAAAAATATATTAGAAAGTTAAAACCAAAGACGATTTATACGCATTATGAAAATGACCTCAATATAGATCATCAGATTGTTAATAAAGCGGTTATTACAGCAACAAGACCTCAAAAGAAAAGTAGTGTCAAAAACATTTTCTTTTATGAAATACCATCAAGTACTGAGTGGAAAATTGACACAAAGTCAAAAATATTTAATCCAAATTGGTTTGAGGATATTTCATTATATAAAAATAAAAAATTTAAAGCACTAAAAGCTTACAAAATGGAAATAAGACAATGGCCACATCCTAGATCTTTAAAAGGTATCGATGCACTTTGTTCTTGGAGGGGAGCAACAGTTGGAGTTGAAGCGGCTGAAGCTTTCATGTTGGGAAGAAAAATAAAAAAATGAACATTATTTTCCGTTTAGACGCATCTAAAAATAACGGTATTGGACATCTTATTAGATGTAAAAGTTTAGCCTCTTCATTAATCAATAGAGGAGCAAAAGCTCATTTCATTATGAGATATTTAGATATGGAATTTAAAAAATTTCTTAAAATGAGAAAATGTAAAGTAACTATTCTTCCTAAAAGGAAAATTTTCTCTAAACTAGATCACGAAAATTTATGGCCTAAAAGATTCCAAAAAATTGATGCAATAGATACAAAAAAAATTATATCAAATAAAGAAATAGATCTTCTTGTAATTGACCATTACGGTTTAAATTCAATATGGGAGAAAGCTCTAACCAAAAAAGCAAAAAAAATTATGGTTATAAGTGATTATTTAAACAGAAGACATTCATGCGATTTTTTTCTAAATCAAAATATTGTTAAAGAGCAAAATTTGAATTTTAACCAAAATTTACCAAAAAAATGCAAAATCCTCTTGGGACCAAAATATTCATTAATTGATAAATCTTATGCAAATTATAGAAAAAATGTTAAAATAAAAAACAAATTAATAAGTAAGGTTTTTATTTCTTTTGGTGGAAGCGAAACACCAAAGTTATTAGAAAAAGTAATCGAGTCATTTGATTGCAACATATTAAGAAATTTACGATTAATTATCGTTTCAAATAATGAATTAAAAAAATTTCCAAAAATTAAAAAAAATTTTTATAAAAAACAAAAAACTTTAACTAAACTTATAAACAAAAGTGATTTTTGTATTGGAGCCGGAGGAATTAGCACTTGGGAAAGAATGTGTTTGGGAAAACCATCATTAGTCTTCTCAATCTCGAAAAATCAGGTTCAAATTTGTAAAGACCTTAAAAATAAAAATTTAATTTATTATGTAAAAGGTTATAAAAATATCAAACCAACATTTATAAGAAAAAAAATAATTTCAATTATAAAAAATATAAAACTTTTCAATGAAAAAAAGTTAAATAATATTATAACTGTTGATGGTCTTGGAGTAAGTCGAGTAACCGAAATTTTATATCCCTCTTTTTCAAAAGACTTAAAATTAAGAAAAACTATATTAAGTGATATGATAAATTATTATAATTGGGTAAACGAAAAAGATGCGATAAAAAGCTCGTTTAATAATAAACAAGTTCATATTAAGAAACATATAAAATGGTTCAAAAAACAAATTATGAGTAAAAAAACTTTGATGTTTGTTTTAGAGGCAAAAAGATTACCTGTAGGTCAAATTAGATTTAACCTTACTAATAAAAATGCCAATATAGATTACTCTTTAGATAAAATTGTTAGAGGAAGAAATTGGGGTAAGAAAATTATAGATCTTGGATTAAAAAAAATCAATTTTTCAAAATTTAATGCAATTAATGCTGAAGTTAAAAAAAATAATTATAAATCTATCTCTGTATTTAACAAACTTGGTTTTACACAAAAGTTTTTTAAAAATAAATATTTTTACTCCCTTTACAAGAAAAATTATATTGTTGAAAATGACAAAATTTAAACCAGAAGACATTTTTAAAAATTCTTTTTTTTCTACAAAAGATAAGTTAAAGAACTTTTCAAAATATGTAAGGAGACAAGATCTTGCTAGATTTATGGTGTTTTTTGAACTCTTTAAAAAACAAATGAATTTAAAAGGTAGTATAGTTGAATGCGGAGTTCATCAAGGTGGTGGCATCATGACTTGGGCTAAACTTTCAAGTATTTTGGAGCCATATAATTATCATAGAAAGATAATAGGTTTTGATACCTTCAAAGGAATTCCAAGGTTGGCAAAATATGACAAAAATAAAAAAAAATTGAAAAAAGCTACATTTAAAGAAAAATTTGACATTGTTGGGGATATTAAAAATTCTATAAAGGAATATGATCAAAATAGATTCATTAATAATGTCTCAAAAATTGAATTAATTAAAGGGGATGCAAAAAAAACAATACCAAATTATATAAAAAGAAACAGACATCTTTTAATATCCTTACTATATTTTGATTTTGTAGTTTACGAGCCTACAAAAATAGCATTAAAATATTTTTTACCAAGGATGTCCAAAGACTCAATTATAGCTTTTAATGAGCTAAATAATGAGGATTGGCCAGGAGAAACAACAGCATTACTTGAAAAGTTTAATATAAAAAAATTTAAAATTGATTGTTTTCCATATGAACCAAATATATCTTATATAGTGATAAAGTGAGTTTATGAAAAAAAATATTAAAAAAATCTTATTTATTAATACACCAAGGCTAACGTTAAAACAGCTTAATGAATATAGCGAAAGATCTAAATATTATTGGGAAGTATATCCTCCACTAGGTTTTATGTATTTAAGTGCAGCAATAAAAAATGAAATTAAAGATATAGATATAAAAGTTTTAGATTTACATATTGAGAGCATAAAAAAATCACAAAATAACGAAGAAGTACATTGGCTTAATATGACAAAAGATATGGTCGAGGATTTTAAACCAGATATGATAGCAATAAGCGTAATGTTTGGTGCATCTTTCGAATCTGCCCAAATGATTGGTCAATATTTAAGAAAAGAATACCCAAATACTGTAATAGCATCAGGAGGTGTTCACGTGACAGGTATTGTCAAAGAAAAAAATAACGGTTTAGACTTTAACGATTTTGTAATCATCAAGGAGTCAGAAAAACATTTCCCACAACTTATTAAATATTTAAACTTCGAAACTGATTTAGTAAACGGAGTTGTTCCAATAAAGACGACAAAAGTTAGAAAAAAAGAACATTTTACTGGTGATACTGACCCTGTAGAACACGTAGATGAACTTCCAATACCAGACTACGGCATAGTTGATATTAAAAACTATTATAAACACGGCATCTTATCTGCGGCGCAAACCGTAGCGTATGACACTCCATTAGCAACAATGCAAACAGTTAGAGGTTGTACTGCAAGATGTACTTTTTGTAGCGTAAGAAATTTTAATGGGTTTGGAGTTAGAACCCACTCACCTGAAAGAGTTTTAAAAGAAATTGAATTACTTTACAAGAAATTTGGCATTAGACATATAGACTTTGTTGATGATGATTTTACAGTTTCACGATCAAGAGTAATTGAAATATGCAAAATGTTGATCAAAAGAAAATATAATTTAACCTGGTCTATAGGCAATGGAATTAGGCTAGGAACTTTAGATGATGAGCTTTTAACATATATGGCTGACTCAGGTTGTACCTATTTTTCATTGGGTATTGAAAGTGGAGATGACAAGATGTTAAAAGAGATGAAAAAACCCTTAACATTAAAAATTCTAAATAAAAAAGCACCTCTATTAGAAAGACATACTAGAATATATTACAGGGCAAATTTTATAACAGGATATCCTGACGAAACACCGGAACAACTTAATAGAACGTTTGAATGTGCAAAAAATTACAGTTGGGATTGGTGTTTATTCTCTTTATGTAAACCTCTGCCTGATACTGAACTTTACAACAAACTTTTAGAAAATAAATTTGAGGATACAAAATTTGCAAGTGGAAAGAAAACTAACGAGTCTTATAATTTCCAAGAACATGCTGGTATTGTTGCAGATGAAGAAAGAAAAATTTTCGAGCTTACATATAATAAAAATTTGGAAATAAATTTTAAGCTTAATAAAAACTTGCAAGGAAGACATGTTAAACGAGCAATAAGTGATTTTGAGAGGGTAACCAAACTTTCAGAAAACCATGCTTTTGCATGGAATTGTTTGGCAATTGGGTATGAGAAAATTCAAGATCAAGAAAAGCTAAAAATTGCTAAAGACAAAACTAAAGAAATAATTAAAAATAGCAATTACTGGGCCAAAAAGTTTGAAGAATTAAATTTTAAACCTGTTTATTAGTATAATTAAATGAATATTTTAGATAATTTTTTAAAAAAAGGCCTTATAAATTTCGGGAGCATTATAGATAAAAAAAAATGTAAGGAATTACATGACAAGGTTTTTTCAAGTAGAGATCTGTCTGAAGGTTTATTTAGAAGTGAAAAAGATTTTTTAAGTAATCCTGATTCAAAAAAAACAAATCCAGGAAAGGGAAAAAATAATTTTGCAGAAAAGTTTGACCTTTCTTTTATTGAAAAAAACCCTGTAGTTAAAAAGAATATTGATTTATTGGTTGGTGAGGATCATGAAATTTTGTTGAAAAATTTTGTAATAGGTGTTCCAGACAATTGGATACCAACCTGGTTAAAGAAAAAAACGGAAAAACAACTAGCGGCTAACTTAGGTTCCTATGTAAAACCAGAGTATAGAGATGTTACTTATTTTAGAGGAATTGATTTTCACATGGATTTAATTGATCATGCAAATTCAATTGGTGATAATATAACCGTATATTTATATTTAAACGACGTCACCGAAGACATGTCGCCGCTAAACGTAATAGAGGGTAGCCATGTATTTGGAGCAACGAAATTTCCACATTATCTTAAAAATAATACTGTTAATTCAATCGAATATGGTTCGAGTGAAAAAAATTTCAAAAAGTTTCAAAAAAAAGTTTTGATCGCAGAAACAGGAAGCCTTTTTCTTTGGTCTTCGTTTATTTTACACGGAACTCAGCCTCAAAAGTGTGATACGCCGAGAATTTCACTTAGATATGATATTAAACCTAATAAAAAAAATAAAAATACTTTAATAGCAAAATTCTTAAACGAAATTCAAGGTGATCTATCAATGCCTATAGTAAGGGATGATATAGATTTAAATTCAACAGACCATAAGCAAATAAAATTTCAAAAAATTCTAAAATGAGTTTCATAAAGATTTTGAAACATAAGATTGGCAAATCTGCCAAACCATTTATTATTGCAGAGGCAGGAATAAACCATAATGGCTCTTTAAACAAAGCATTTAAAATGATTAAAGTAGCTAAAGCTTCAAATGCAAATGCTATAAAATTTCAGACCTATAAAGCTGAAGAATTGATTAGTAATACTAAAAAAAAATATAGATATAAATCTAATGGTAAATTTATTTCAGAGTCTATGTATGATATTTTTAAAAGATGTGAATTTACTGAGAGCGATTGGTTTAAAATAAAACAGAAGTGTGATAAAGAGAAAATTACTTTCTTATCAACCCCATCATCTTTTAAAGATTTGAAATTATTATCTAAATTAAATGTACCCGCAATAAAGATTGGATCTGACGACTTTAACAATATTCCATTAATAGAAGAGGCTAGAAAAACTAAATTACCACTAATATTATCTTGTGGAATGTCAACGTTAAATGAAATTGAAACAACACTTACTCACTCGGGAGCTTTAAAAGGATATCCAGTTATTTTGATGCTATGTGTATCTAAATATCCAACTTTACCAAAAAACGTAAATATAGAGAGATTAAAATACTTAAACTTTAAATATCCAAAAATTAAACTTGGTTTTTCAGACCATACCGTAGGATCTGCAGCAGCATCTCTTGCTTTAGCTTATGGAGCCAGATGTTTTGAGAAACATTTTACCTTAAGCAAAAATGATAAAGGGCCTGATCATTGGTTTTCTGAAAATAAGGATACACTCACAAAATGGATAAAATCAATTCATGACTCTTTTGAAATGCTCGGAAAAGATAATATTTTTCCTATTAAAGAAGAAAAGGCTATGAGAGTTTTAGCAAGAAAAAGCATAGTATCTTCGAGAAATATAAAAAAGGGAGAAGTTATATCAAAAAATAATATTTCATTTAAAAGACCAGGTGATGGTTTACCACCAATAAATTTTAAAAACATAATTGGTTTAAAATCAAAAAAATTTA
>CACHBR010000003.1 GCA_902578115.1 uncultured Pelagibacteraceae bacterium
TCTGTGAAAGAATTTGAACCAGAGGTTTTTCAAAAGATTCGTAAATTCTATTCAGTTTTTCTTTATCCAATCGACTTTTTAATATTTCAAATAATCTAAAAGTTACGTCTGCATCTTCTCCCGCATATTCAGTTGCTTTTTTTAAATCTACTTCTTCAAAGATCATTTTGTTTTTTCCAGAACCAACTAAATCTTTGTAAGAAATAGTTTTATGATCTAAATGAATTTCAGATAATGTATCTAAATTATGCCTATTTAGTCCTGCATCTAGTGTGTAGGATAACAACATGGTATCCTCAATTGGATTTATATTAATACCCTCTTTTTTTAAAATTAAATTATCAAATTTAATATTTTGACCAATTTTTTTAATACTTTTATCTTCAAAAATTTTTTTAATTTTTTCTATAACTACTTTTTTATTTAAACAATTTTCTTTTTTGTGTTTTACAGGAATATAATAGGCCTCATTTGGTGAATAACAAACAGATATACCTAAGAGATCTGCTTCTAGAGGATTTAATGATGATGTCTCAGTATCTACAGCTATTAATGATTGATCCTCAAGTTTTTTTAACAATTTATTGAAATCGGCAATTTTATTTATGGTTTTGTACTTAGTGACGTCAATTTTTTTTGATACCGATTTGACACTTTGTTCAATTACTTTTCCATCAGGTTCTCCGTAAAAGTTAATTGCCTGACTTAAGAGTCTGTTAAATTCCATTTCCCTTAAAAATTCATAAAGTTTATTCTTATCAATTTTTTTTATATCAAAAGTTTCAATTTTATTTTTAATTGGAACATCATCTTTGAGGGTTACTAATTTTTTACTTACTATAGCTAAATCTTTATTATTTATTAAAGTTTCTTTTCTTTTTTTTTGAGGTATCTCTCCCGCTTTCTTAAGAAGATTTTCCAATGTTTTAAATTTATTTATTAATTCAGATGCTGTTTTAATACCAATTCCTGGAACACCAGGAATATTATCTGAGGAGTCCCCTGCTAATGATTGGACATCAATTACCTGGTTAGGTTTTACACCAAATTTTTCTATTACTTCTTTTTCTCCAATAACTTTACTTTTCATTGGATCAAACAATCTGATTTTATTTGATACAAGCTGCATTAAATCTTTATCAGAGGAAATAATTGTAACCTTTGCTCCAAGACTAATTATTTGTTTAGCATATGTTGCTATCAAATCATCAGCCTCATAATTAATTTGTTCAATTGAAGGTAGATTAAAAGCTTTAACTGCTTTTCTTATATATTCAAATTGTGGTGCTAAATCATCGGGTGCTTCTGACCTATTTGCTTTATAATCTTTGTATATTTCATTTCTAAAATTTTTTCTTGCAGAGTCAAATATTACTGCAAAATGTGTAGGCTTATTTTTTGAGTCGTCTGACCTAACCTCTTCTAAAAGTTTGAAGAGCATACTGCTAAAACCGCTAACAGCTCCTGTAGGTAAACCGTCACTTTTCCTAGATAAAGGAGGAAGAGCATAATAAGCTCTAAAAATATAACCAGATCCATCTACTAAATAAAAATGATCTGTTTTTTTTATTGCGCTCATCTTTGTAATGATATCTTAATTTTTTTAATGTTATAATAACATTATATTATGAACAAAATCGCATTATCTTCTGAAAATTTAACTAAAGTTTATTCAAAAAGTAATAAACTAAAAGAAGAAGTTTTGGCACTAAAAAATTTAAGTTTAGAAGTAAAGCGGGGAGAGATTTTTGGGCTTTTAGGTCCAAACGGAGCTGGAAAGACTACATTTATAAATATTTTAGCTGGAACAGTAATGAAATCATCAGGCAAAGTAACTGTATGGGGATATGATCTTGATAAAAATCCTAGACAAGTAAGAGCTTGCATAGGAGTTGTGCCACAAGAAGTTAATTTTGATCCTTTTTTTAGTCCAAAAAAACTACTTGAACTTCAGGCTGGATTCTATGGTGTCAAGAAAGATGATAGAATAACAGATTCAATTTTAGAAACCGTATCACTGGATAAACAAGCCAATGCATACACAAGAAGTTTGTCTGGAGGTATGAAAAGAAGATTGCTAATAGCAAAAGCAATGGTACACCAACCTCCCATTTTATTTTTAGATGAACCAACCGCGGGTGTTGATGTTGAGCTTAGACAAAACTTATGGGGAAATGTAAAAGAACTTAATAAACTTGGTATTACAATTGTATTAACAACACATAATTTGAACGAAGCCCAAGAAATGTGCGATAGAATTGCAATAATAAATAAAGGTGATTTGGTAGCATTAGATACTACACAAAAAATGCTTGAAAGAATTGAAAGTAAAATTATTAAATTTAAAGTTAAAGATTCAAAAAACTTTGAAAAAATTAAATTAGTTGGTGTTAAATTCGCAAAAAGCAATGGGCAAATTACTGCAAGTTATGACAAAAATAAAATTAAATTTGATCAAATTATTGAGGAAGTAAAAAATAATGTTGAAATACTTGATATTTCTACCGATGAGGGTAATTTGGAAGATATATTTTTACAGGTAACAAATAAGTAGATTTTTTCGAAAATAAAAGTAATAATATATAATGGAGTTAATTAAAAATCTAAAAGAAACTTCAATAATAAAAAATTTATTTATTGCAATATGTGGGACTATAATTCTAGCAGTATCTGCAAAAGTAAAAATTCCTTTTTATCCGGTGCCTATGACAATGCAAACTTTCGTTGTTTTACTTTTGGGAATATCTCTTGGTTGGAAATTAGGTCTTTTTACGGTTTCACTTTATTTAATTCAAGGTATAGCTGGATTACCTGTTTTTGCTGGAACGCCTGAAAAAGGGGTAGGTATAATTTACTTTACTGGACCAACGATGGGTTATTTAATTGGTTTCCTAGTGGCAGTATATTTAGCTGGTATCTTTAAATATACGGATAATTTTTTTAAAAATCTTATTAAGCTTATTTTTTCTGTAAGTTTTATTTATTTATTAGGAATGATTTGGTTAGGTTCATTAATTGGATGGGATAAACCAATATTTAAGCTTGGTGCCCAACCATTCCTATTAGCTGAGCTATTTAAAGTTGCTCTTTTAGCTTTAATAATTCCTGCTCTATTCAAATTTAAAAAATCTTAATATTTTAGTTTGGTGATCTTTTAGAAAGTATTCTCTGAAGAGTTCTTCTATGCATTTTTAGTCTTCTTGCAGTCTCTGAGACATTTCTGTTGCATAATTCGAATACCCTGTGGATATGCTCCCACTTGACCCTGTCAGCTGACATAGGATTTTCAGGGGGTTTTGCTTTCGAATCTGGAGCCGCTAATAGAGCCGCCTCCACGTCATCAGCATCAACTGGTTTAGCCATGTAATCTATAGCCCCTGCCTTCACTGCAGCTACTGCTGTGGGTAGATTTCCATAGCCTGTAAGCATGACTATACGACTGTCTTTTTTTGCCTTATTTATCTCTTGAACGACGTCTAAACCGTTTCCATCCTCTAATCTTAAATCAACCAAAGCAAATTTTGGAGCCTGAGCCTGGACCATTTTTATAGCATTTTCAACAGTTTTTGAGTTTCTGACAACAAATCCCTTCTTCTCCATGGCTCTGGAAAGCCTGTCTCTTAGCGGATCATCATCATCAACTATGAGAAGAGATTTATCCTCGAAGTCGGTTATTTTAAAACCTGGAGGTGTTTCAATTGATCGTTTCATAACTGACATATAGTCACTAGGACCAAGATTACAATGCGACAATATTGAATTATTTTCTTTACATAGATTGAAAAAACGTTAAATACCAAATTTAGAAAGCTTTTTTATTAATTTTTTAAAAGCTTATTGTGTAATAAAACGAGGGAACACATTTAATAATGCAAAAATTTAGTGACGTTAGCGAACTAGTTAACACATTAAAACCTGAAGACCCGGTCTATTGTATAAGACCTAGCTCAATAAAAAAATCAGTTGAATTTTTTAAAAATAAATTCCCTGGAAAAGTTCTTTACGCTGTAAAAACTAATCCTGACGAAAAAGTAATCAAAATTATAAGTGATAGTGGAATTGAAAATTTTGATGTTGCATCACTCAATGAAGTAAAATTAGTTCGAAAAATTAATAATAACGCAAAAGTATACTTCATGCATACTGTAAAAAACAGGGAAAGTATAAAAGAAGCTTATACGAAGTATAATGTAAAAGATTTTGCTTTAGATACAAAAGATGAGTTACTTAAAATTCTTGAAGCAACAAACAATGCTAAAGATTTAAATTTATATGTCAGAGTGAGTATTTCAAACGAACATGCTGAAATTGATCTTTCTAGAAAATTTGGTGCAACTCCAAGTGAGGCCTTAGGTTTATTAAGGCTTTGTAAAGCACATGCAAAAAAAGTTGGATTAAGTTTCCATGTAGGATCTCAGTGTATGCATAAAATTTCTTTTGCAAAAGGCATAAATGAAATCGGTAAAATTATTAAAAAAACAAAAATTATTCCTGATGTGATTAATGTAGGTGGTGGTTTTCCAGCTATGTATCCTGACTTAATTCCTGAACCCCTAGATAATTATTTAGATGTAATTAAAGAATCCCTAAAAAACTTAAAACTAGAGAAAACACCAAAAATATTTTGTGAACCAGGACGAGCAATAGTAGCAGAAGCAGGCTCAACTATAGTAAAAGTTCTTTTAAAGAAAAAAAATAAACTTTATATAAATGATGGAACCTACGGATCTTTATTTGATGCAGGTGTGCCAAATTTTGTGTTACCGGCAAAAATGATTACAAATGGCAGAGTAGTTTCAAAGAAAAAAACAGCATTTAATTTTTATGGACCAACATGTGATAGTCTTGACTATATGAAGGGACCATTCTTATTACCAAATAATATTAAAGAAGGTGATTATATTGAGCTTGGACAATTAGGAGCTTATGGTACTACTTTTAGAACAAAATTTAACGGTTTTTTCTCTGACGCAAATTACCAATTAAATGATAAGCCAATTCTTTCGATGTATGATCGAGAAGAAAACATTGACTTCTTAGTTGCGTAATGAATAAAAAAAATGGTCCCTCTCTTGGACATAACAAAAAATCACTATTAAAATCTGAAGTCGAACATATAGATATAACTTCATTTGACTCTAGAAAAATTATTGAGTCTATGAAAAAGATGTCCTTTACCTCAAGGGACACTGCTAAAGCTGCAGAAATTTATAATGAGATGATAAATGATAAAGATTGTGCAATATTTTTAACAATTGCAGGATCAACTTCTGCAGCAGGTTGTATGAACCTTTACTCAGATTTAATTAAATACAATATGGTTGACGCAATAGTAGCAACTGGAGCTTCAATAATAGACATGGATTTCTTTGAGTCATTAGGGTTTAAACACTATCAAGGTAACCAATTCCAAGATGACAAGGTTTTAAGAGAAAATTACATAGATAGAATTTACGACACATATATTGATGAAGAACAACTACAGGCGTGTGACAAAACAATATGTGATATAGCAAATAGTTTACCTACAAAATCATATACTTCTAGAGAATTTATTAAAGAAATTGGAAAATATTTAAAGAAAAATGCTAAAAAGAAAAATTCTTTAATAGAATTAGCTTACGATCATAATGTTCCCATTTTTTGTCCAGCTTTTACCGATAGTTCAGCAGGATTTGGCCTTGTCATGCACCAGGAGCAAAACCCAAAAAAACATATTACAATTGACTCTGTAAGAGAATTTAGAGAACTTACCGAAATTAAATTGAAATCTAAAACATCAGGATTATTCATGATTGGTGGGGGTGTTCCAAAAAACTTTGTTCAAGATACTGTTGTTTGTGCTGAACTTTTAGGAAAGAAAGTTGATATGCACAAATATGCAATACAGATTACAGTAGCAGACACAAGAGACGGAGCGTGCAGTAGTTCTACATTAAAGGAAGCAAGTTCTTGGGGTAAAGTAGATACCATGAAAGAACAAATGGTATTTGCTGAAGCAACAAGTGTGCTTCCATTAATTGCAAGTGATGCTTATCATCGTGAGAATTGGAAAAATAGAGAAAGAAGAAATTTCCAAAAATTATTTTAATATAATGGCAAAAACAAGAATAGCTCTAATACAGATGAAAATGTCATCTGACCAAAAAAAGAACATTGGTTCTGCCATAAAAAAAATCAAAGAAGCATGTAAAAAAAAGGCAAAGATAATATGTTTGCCAGAATTATTTTTATCAAACTATTTTTGTCAGCAAGAAAAACATTCAAATTTTAACCTGGCTGAAAAAATTCCTGGAAAAACAACTAATACTTTCTGTTCATTAGCTAAAGAACTTAAAATAATAATAATTGTGCCTATTTTTGAAAAAAAAACATCAGGTATTTATCATAATAGTCTTGTACTAATAAATGAAAAAGGGAAGCTGGTTGGTAAATATAGAAAAATGCATATTCCAGATGATCCACAATATTATGAAAAATTTTATTTTACACCTGGTGATCTTGGATTTAAATCTTTCAAAACTAATCAAGGTAATCTTGGCACTTTAATTTGTTGGGATCAATGGTTTCCTGAAGCAGCTAGACTTACATCCTTACAAGGTGCAGAAATACTTTTTTATCCTACAGCTATAGGTTGGCATCCCAAAGAAAAAAAGAGGTATGGGAAATCTCAACTCAATTCATGGATATCAGTACAAAGATCTCATGCTATTGCAAATGGTGTTTATGTTGCTGCAGTCAACAGAGTTGGTGTTGAAAAACAAGGTTCTAAAAAATTAGAATTCTGGGGAAACACAATTGTTTTTGATCCGAGTGGAAATATAATTGCTGAAGCTAAACTTGGGGAAAAAACTGTTATTTGTGATATAGATTTTAAACAAGTTGAGAATGTACGACGACATTGGCCTTTTTTTAGAGATAGAAGAATCGACTATTACAAAGGTATATTAAATAACCCCAAGGATGCCTAAGATCGCATATAAAGGCATGCTAAGGATGCCAGCTGAGTGGGAACCTCAAAAATCTACATGGATAGCCTGGCCACATAATAAGGACGATTGGCCGGGTAAATTTGACCACATACCATTTGTATTTGGGAAAATAATAAGTGAATTATCAAGAGTACAGTTTGTTAATATTTTAGTTAAAGATAAATCTGAAAGAAATAAAGCAACTTTTTTTTTAAGAATTTTTGAAACGAAATTAACTAATATTAATTTTATTATTTGTAAAACTGATAGGGCTTGGACTAGAGACTTTTTACCAATATTTATTAAAGATAGTAAAGGTAGGAAATTTCTCACAAACTGGAAATTTAATGCTTGGGCAAAATACAAGAATTTCAAAAAGGATAATAAAGCATATGCTAAAGTCAAAAAATTCACTAAAACACGTTTGATAAATCCAAAATATAAAAATAAAAAAATTGTTTTAGAAGGTGGGTCAATTGATGTTAATGGTAGTGGGTATCTTTTAACTACAAAACAATGTTTACTCAGTAAAGTTCAACAAAGAAATAAAGGTCTTACTGAGTCAGACTATTATCATATATTTAATAAATATTTTGGGATTAAAAAAATAATTTGGTTAAATAAAGGAATTTATGGTGATGATACGCATGGGCATATTGATGATATTGCCAGATTTGTTGGAAAAAATAAAATATTCATTGCTAAGGAAAATAATAAAAAAGACAAAAACTTCAAGGATTTAGACGAAAATATTAAAATAATAAAAAAATTTAAAAATGAGGAAAATAAAAAAATTAAAATTATTTATTTGCCTATGCCAAAACCAAAATTTATTAAAGGTATAAGGGTACCTGCTAGTTATCTAAATTTTTATATTGCAAATAAAATCGTTTTAGTTCCAGTTTTTAATGATTTAAATGATAAAGCAGTTTTAAAGATATTCAAAAAACATTTCAAAAATAGAAAGATTATTCCAATTGATTGTTCAGTACTCGTTTGGGGATTTGGAACAATTCATTGTTTAACACAACAGCAACCTAGATAGTTAACTTCGAATAAAATCTTTGTTATTCCATGAAATTTCAACTAATGCGCCACCATCACTAGATTTCAAGAATTCTATGTTAGCTTTTTTTCTTTCCAATAAAGTTTTTCCAATAAATGTTCCTAATCCTAAGCCTGCTTTTGATTTAAGTTTTTTAGATTTAGTGGTAATGTAAGGTTCCCCTATAATTTTATAAATATCATCTGGAAATCCTGGGCCATCATCAGAAATCTGTAAAGTTGTTGTTTGATTATTACCCACCAAATTAATGTTTACATTTTTTTTTGAAAATTTTACAGCGTTTCCAACAAAATTACGTATTCCGTATGTTATTTCTGCAGATCTTTTTATTAAAATTCTTTTTTTTGCATTTTCTAAATTTAAATTTAAATTCTTTTCAGTAATACTCTCAAAAGATTTGGTTATTTCAAAAAGTAAATCCTGAAGCGTAATATTTTTAACGTATTCATCATCTACTATTTGATTTTGAGATATTTTTTTAAGTATATCGCCACATTTTTTAGCTTGTTCTAATATAGTGTTCACATCTTCTTCAAATTCCTTATTATTACCTATTTCTTTTTTAAGTTCCTTAGCAATTACAGTTATAGTTGATAATGGTGTTCCCAAAGAGTGTGCTGCTGCGGCTGCTTGGTGACCAATGGACTCTAATTCTTGTTCCTTTGCAAGTACAAGTTCTAATCTATTTAAAGCATTACCTCTTCTTCTTGCTTCATAGCCAAAACGGAAACCAAAATAATTAAGAAAAATTAAAGCTATGACTAAGGCAGAAGGAATTGAATAAATATAATATTCTGGAACGTGAAAATGTAAATTTCCTTCACTTGGTAAAGGAAAATAGTTAAAAGTTAAAAGCACTAAGGACATGACAGTTATAATTGACAAGAAAAGAGTGCTTGCTAGATTTAATAAAGTAGAGCTTATTAGCGCTGGTACAATAAGAAAAATTATAAATGGATTAGTTACACCTCCAGTTAAATATATTAAAACTGCCAATTGAATAACATCGTAAAATAAAAGAATTGTGGACTCAATGTTGCTTAATTGATTCTTTTTAAAATTGAATTGTATAAATATATTTGTAAGGCCTCCAAAAAAAATAGTTAAACTGCAAAAAATTAATGGTAGGTCAAAATCTATATAAAAGTGAACAAAATAAATTGTAATAAGTTGACCAATTAGTGCTATCCATCTTAGAATAACTACGGTATTTTTTTCTAAACTTAAATCCTCCTCAAATTTTAGAAGATCAGATAGTTTCATATTAATTATATATCTAGGTTTTCTACTTCTAAGGCTTTTTCAGTTATAAAGTCTTTTCTTGGGGCCACTTCATCACCCATTAGAATTTTTATTATGTTTTGATCTTCTTTAGATTTTTCTTTGCTGCCTTTTGAATATTCAATTTTTAGTAATGTTCTATTTTCAGGATTTAAAGTTGTTTGCCAAAGTTCTTCTGGGTTCATTTCTCCCAATCCTTTGAATCTTTGAATATTTAATTTTTGTTTTTCATCGCTTAAAAATTTTTCTAAATCAGCTTTTTTTAATTTTTTTGCCCCATTTTCTGATGATTTCAAAATATAATTTTCTAAATCTTTTTCATTTTTTATATATGTACTTTTAGTCCCTCTTGTTACTTTAAATAATGGCGGTTGGGCTAAATATAAATGACCTTTCTCTATTAACTCATTAAATGGTTTATTGTTAAAAAAAGTTAATAATAAAGTTCTTATATGTGAACCGTCAACATCAGCATCAGTCATTATTATAATTTTTTCATATCTTAAATTTTCAATATCAAAATCCTTTGAGCCAGTTCCAAGAGCATTAATTAATGTGACTATTTCATTAGAGGACATCATTTTTGTTAGAGCTTTAGTTTCACTTGAGCCATTTATACCGTTAACTTTTTTTGAGTCGTTAACATATGTATTTAAAATTTTTCCTCTCAATGGTAAAACTGCTTGGAATTCTCTTTTTCTCCCTTGTTTTGCTGAACCGCCGGCAGAATCACCCTCTACAATGAATAGCTCAGTGCCCTCCATAGAAGATATTTGGCAGTCTGCTAGTTTTCCAGGTAAACCAGATAATTCTAGTGTTCCTTTCCTTCTAACACTATCTCTAGCTTTTCTTGCAAGATCTCTTGCTAAAGCTGCTTGCAGAACTTTATCTAGAACAGATTTGATAATTGAGGGATTTTGATCAAACCAAACTGCAATTTTTTCTCCAACGATAGTCTCAACTATATTTCTGATTTCTGATGAAACTAATTTATCTTTAGTTTGTGATGAAAATTTAGGATCTGGCATTTTAATAGATAAAATTGCTGTCAAACCTTCCTTGATATCTTCTCCTCCAATCGTGACCTTATTTTTCTTAGTAAGATTTTTTTCGGATGCATACTTATTGATTATTCTTGTAAGAGAACTTCTAAAGCCTAATAGGTGTGTGCCTCCATCTTTTTGATGAATATTATTTGTAAAAGCTAAAACTTCCTCTGAATAGCCTGCATTCCATTGCAAAGAACATTCTACTGAAACATTATTTTTTTGTCCTTGTAAATAAAGAGGTTTTTTAAATACAGATTTTTCATTTTTATTTATTAAAATTGACTTCTTTTGGTCTAAAAATGTAACAAACTCACTTATTCCTCCATCATATTTGTTTTCATAAACTTTTACTTTTGTGTGAGTTTCATCAATTAAATCAATCTTTAAACCTTTGTTTAAAAAAGCTAATTCCTTGATTTTTTTTTGCAAATTAGCAGCACTAAATTTAATAGTTGAAAATGTTTCTTTAGAAGGTAAAAAATTTATTTTGGTTCCAGATTTTTTTGTTTTTTTTATAAATTTTATTGGTTTTTTTGTTTTTCCGTTCTCAAATGAAATTAAATATTCTTTTTGATCTCTATATATAGTTAGGTCTAACTTTTCTGATAAAGCATTAACTACGGATACACCAACTCCATGCAAACCTCCTGAGACTTTGTAGGAATTTTGATCAAATTTACCTCCAGCATGAAGTTGTGTCATTATAACTTCAGCTGCAGATTTATTTTCTCCTTTGTGTGTATCGACAGGAATACCTCTTCCATCGTCCTCCACTGTAACAGAATTATTTTTATGCATAGTAACAGTTATATTTTTACAAAAACCAACTATTGCTTCGTCTATAGAGTTATCTAAAACCTCAAAAACCATGTGGTGTAAACCAGATCCATCATCCGTATCACCGATGTACATGCCGGGTCTTTTTCTTACAGCATCCAATCCTTTTAGAACTTTAATTGAGTCTGCTTTGTATGTTTTGTTTGAACTGGTGCTTATGTTTTTTTTCATTTTTTAAAAGAAGTTTTAATATATCATTTTTTATCTACTATATAAAATGCTCCTAAATTTAGAGATTAAATTATCATTGACTAATAAGGATAATATGAGACAAAATATTTTTTTTTACTAAATTCTTATTATTTCATATTTTCATTGGCATAATTACAAAATAGCTATTTTTATCTGAATTATCTTGTATTAAAACCGGTGAGACAGAGTCATTTAAATTTATAATAAGTTTTTTGTCCTGAATTTCAGATGCTATATCTAATAAATACCTAGAATTAAAACCAACAATTAAATCTTCTGAATTATAATCTGCTTTTAAATTTTCTCTACCCTCTCCAGATGATGAGCTATTTACAAAAAGTTCGATTTCACCCTTTTTTAATGCAATTTTTACACCTTCTTTTCTATCTATTGATACTGTTATTACCCGCTCTACTGAGTGAATAAAATCCTTTGTATCTACTTCTAAGGTTTTATTGTTGTTTTGAGGGACAACTTTTTTGTAATCTGGAAACTTTCCATCAATTACTTTTGAAATTATCTTTGATTTGCCAATCTTAAATTGAATTTTTGTTTCACTTGAGTTTAATAAAATATTCTCTTTATTCTCTTGAAGTAAGTTGCAGAGTTGAAAAACTGCCTTTTTAGGTAAAATGAATGGTTTAAAATTATCAATCTTATCCAATGTAATACTACTAGATGAAAGTCTATGACTATCTGTTGCTACTCCTGTTAAGTAGGAAGTTTTTTCTGACTCTGTAATATGTACATAAATTCCATTTAAATAGTGTCTGGTTTCGTCATTTGACATTGATATTTTAGTTTTATTTAATAAAGATAAAAACTTTTCCCCATTAATATTTATTCCGTCTGTTTGAAAATTTTCGCTAAGACTTGGAAAATTATCTACAGGTAAACAAAGCAGGTTGAATTTAGAGTTTTCAGCAGAGATATTAAGCTTATTTTCATTCTGTAAAGAAAAAGATATTTCAGTGTTCTGGGGTAGTTTTTTTAATATATCAAACAATACAGTCGCTGATGTGGTAGTACTCCCCTCTTTACTAAATTTAAAATCCGTAATTTCATCAATAAATAATATATCGAGATCAGTTGCAACAATATTTAATTTATCTTTTTTAATTTCAAGTAATACATTTGATAAAATTGGCAAAGTATTTTTTCTTTCAATAATATTGTGTGCTATAGAAAGTGACTTAAGTAAAACGTCACGATTTATTTGAAATTGCATTTTAATCGCTCAAAATTATTGATGTTATCTCTTCAATATTTTTTTTCATTAAACTGTTGTCCTGAGACAATTTTTCAATAGTTTTTACAGCATGAATTACAGTTGTATGATCTCTATTTGCAAACTTTCTTCCAATTTCTGGTAATGATCTTGTAGTTAATTTTTTAGCTAAATACATAGCAATTTGTCTAGGTCTTGCTAAAGGCCTGGATCTTCTTTGAGACAGCATTTCTTGCAAATTAATACTAAAAAAATTGGATGTTACGTTTTGTATTTTATCAATGCTTATTACTTTATTGTTATTATGAACATCTTTTAAAATTATTTTACAATCGTTAACATTCAATGGTTTTTTGTTCATTTTACTAAAAGCAACCACTCTATTAAATATACCAATTAGTTCCCTTATATTTAAATTTGGCTCCCTTGCCATATAATCAATTATATCCTCGCTCAAGTTAGGGTACTCATGAAAAGAGTTTTGAAATTCGTTAATTTTCTTTTTCAAAATATTTAATTTCAAGTCATAATCGGGAGCTCCTATATCAACTACCAATCCACCAGATAATCGTGATTTTATTCTATCTTGTACTCTATCTAATCTATTTGGCGGGCGATCAGACGAAATTATTATTTGTGCACTTTTATCAAATAAACTATTAAATGTATGGAAAAACTCTTCTTGCAAACCTTCTTTACCTCTGATGAATTGGATATCGTCGATTATAAAAACATTTGCTTTCCTAAAAAAGTCTTTGAACTTTACCATTTCATTTTTTTTGATTGATTTTATAAATTGATACATAAATCTTTCTGCTGATATAAACATAACATTTGATGTATCTTTTAATGCAAGTCCTATTGCATTAATTAAGTGTGTTTTCCCTAAACCAACTCCACCATATATAAACAAAGGATTATATCTAGAAAGTTCGGAAGCTATCTTTTTTGCAGAAAGAAAAGCAACATTATTACTTTTGCCTGTTATAAAATTTTCAAAACTTAAATTTGGATTCAAACGATTATAATTTAAAATTCCATCTTTTATATCTGATATTTTATTAATATCTGGTTTGGATAATAATGATTTAGTGTTTAATTTTTCACCCTCAATCTTAAACTCTATTCTATTTATACTTAGTTTATGCTTTTGTAATTCACTTAAAATTTTATCAGCGTATCTTGATGTAATCCAATCTCTAAAAAATCTGGTTTGAACACCTAAAATTACATAATGGTTATATTCCTTAATCAAAGAAATATTTTTTAGCCAACTAGAATAGATTTCACTACCAAAAGCTTTTTCAAAACTCTCCTGAACTATTACCCAGTTAAGGACATTCTCTTCTGAGACTAAATTTTTTTCAACTTTAAATGATTTTTCCATACTAAAAGAAATTTATTTTTAATTAAAAAAATTTTTCAATTCAACTTATTTTTCTTTAAATAAAAAAATAATTGAGTTCGAGTTGTAAAATAATCGTTGAAGATGAAATTAAAAAAAAATTAAAAAAATAATCGTTCAAGTCGAAAATTAAAAATAATAATTCAACCTCTAATAATAATTGTCTATATATAGTTTCTCGAATTTTTTTTAATCAAATGATTAAAAAAAAAACAACTGTTAATTGTTTACAACTATTTATTGATTTTTTTTATTTTTTTAGAAATTCTTGCAATTTTTCTTGAGGCGTTTTCCCTTTTTACAACCCCAGTTTTAGCAATTCGCATTAATTCTGATTGAAATTTTGGGTAAAATTTCTTTATAGCTTGTAAATCCTTTTTTTCGATTAATTTGTTAATTTTTTTGATAGCTAGTCTATATCTACTTCTTCGTAATTTGTTTACCAAAGACTGTTTTTTTACTCTTTTAACTCTTCGAATTGCAGATTTTGTATTAGGCATTTAAGCCACGTATATATGTTAAGAATAATGAGGTCAACATTTAACTATTTTTGACATTTTAGGCAGTAGAATGTCGAACGATTGGATACATAAATTTTTTTAATTTTTCCACGACATCCTATTTTTTTGCATACCTGACCATTCCTATCATATACCATGAATTTTTGTTGAAAATTACCTTTCTTACCTGAAGTTCCCTTAAAATCTCTTATACTTGATCCACCTGACTTAATTGCCTTTAATAAAATTAATTTAATATTTTTTATAATTTTTTTAGCTTGATGAGTTTTTAAGTTTTTTGAGACTTTCAGAGGATTAACTGAACTAAGATGCAAAATCTCATTAACATAAATATTTCCAAGTCCAGAAACTAATTTCTGATCCATTAGAAGATTTTTTATATTTTTTTTTATATTCTTTACTTTTTTACTAAAATATTCGATATTAAAATCTTTATTTAATGGCTCCGGTCCTAGTAATCTTAGATGATTGTTTTCTTTTATACTGTCAGATGGAATTATTTTAACAAAACCAAATTTTCTTACATCATTATAAATTAACTTTATGAATTTATTAAATTTAATTATAATATGATTATGCTTTTTCTTGATTTCATTTTCATAATAAAAACTTGTTTTAAAAACTTTTTTAGAAGAATTGTTAATTATAAAAATTTTTCCGGTCATTCCCATGTGAATTAAAATGACACTATGATTCTCGAGTCCTAATAAAAGAAATTTAGATCTTCTTCTTATAAAGATTATCTTTTGATTTATGATCTTTTTGTTAAAATCTCTTCTAATTTTATACCTTAAATTTCTATCTAAAACTGATACTTTTTTAATTTCTAGGCCTTTTATAAATGATTGTAGCGATCTTCTAACAACTTCAACTTCGGGTAATTCTGGCATATAACTTTATAAAAAATGAAAAATATAAATCAATCAAAAAAACAATATGTGACAAAAGTTTTTAACGAAGTCTTTGATAAGTATGACCTTATGAATGACTTAATGTCTTTTGGTGCACACAGGTTTTGGAAAAGTAAATTAATTGACTGGATGAGTCCCAGACAAAACCAGCACTTAATTGATGTAGCTTCAGGCACAGGTGATGTCGCTAGAGCTTTCTTGAAAGAAACAAATTTTTCTGGAAAAGTTTCTTGCGTAGAACCAAATAAAAATATGTTAAAAATAGGGGAAAAAAAATTAAAAAATTTAGTTAATATAAAATGGTATTGTGCTCAAGCAGAAAAACTTCCTTTTAAAGATGAGACATTCGATATATATGTGGTGAGTTTTGGAGTCAGAAATTTTTCGAATATTAGGCTTGCACTCAATGAAAGTAGGCGTGTTTTAAAAACAGGAGGTAGATTTTTGTGTTTAGAATTTTCAAAAGTTAACAATGAAATTTTATCAGAGTTTTATAATAAATATTCAAAAATGATTCCATACATAGGCAAATATATTGTTGGCAAATCAGAACCCTACGAATACTTAATAAAAAGTATAAAAGATTTTTATAGTCAGGAAGAATTATTAAATCTCATCAAATCAAGCGGGTTTGAAAGTGTAGAATTTAGGGACCTGTCTGGTGGAATTGCGGCAATTCATTCAGGGTGGAAAATATAAAATGTTTAAGAAAATTTATAATTTATTTAAAATTTTAAGAAAATTATCTGTTTCAGGTGCTATTGAAACTTTAGATCAATTAAAACCTATCCCAATGAGCTTAAAGATTCTATTTAATTTATTTTCTATTGGATCCAGTAAAAAAATTTCAAATTTAGATAAAACACCTGGCGAAAAGTTGTGTCAATCTTTAGAAGATATGGGCACAACATTTATTAAATTAGGCCAATTTTTGGCTACAAGGCCAGATATAATAGGTGAAAAAATTGCAAATGATTTAGAAAAACTTCAGGATAGATTGCCTGCTTTTGGCAATGAAAAAGCTAAAACAATAATAGAAAAAGAAATAGGATCTAAATCTTTTAATAATATTTCATCATTAAGTGAACCCATTGCAGCAGCCTCTATAGCACAGGTCCACTTTGCAAAGATAAAAATTGATGGTGACGAGAAAAATGTAGCTATTAAAATTTTAAGACCCAACATTCATGCCCTTGTGAATGAAGAACTCGATGCTCTGATGTTTCTAGCATTTTTAATAGAAAGTATTTTTAAAGGCACAAAAAGATTAAAATTAGTAGAAATTATTAATCTTTTAAAAGAAATAACAAATGTTGAAATGGATTTAAGATTTGAGGCAGCTGCAGCTGGTGAACTAAGGGAAAATACTATTAACGATGATGGCATTAAAGTTCCGAAAATTTATTGGAACTATACTTCTAAAAGAATTTTAACTTTAGATAAAATAGACGGGTTTTCAATAAGAGAAGTAGAAAAACTGAAAAGATTTAATGTAGATTTAAAGAAAGTTTCTACAAATTTGATTCAGTTGTTCCTTAAGCAGGCTGTAAGAGATGGATTTTTTCATGCAGACATGCATCAGGGAAATCTCTTTGTTGACAAAGAAGGAAATATTATTCCAGTGGACTTTGGTATTATGGGAAGGCTGGATAAAAACAACAAAAAATATTTAGCGGAAATTCTTTTTGGTTTTATTGAGAGAGATTATTTAAAAGTAGCTGAAATGCATTTTTTAGCAGGGCTAGTTCCACCAAATACATCCAAGGATGATTTTGCTCAGGCTCTGCGCTCGATTGGTGAACCTATTTTTGGTCAATCAATAAAAGATATTTCTGGAGGAAATCTATTGGGGCAGTTATTCGAGATTACTGAAAAATTCAACATGCAAACACAAACACAATTACTATTGCTTCAAAAAACAATGGTTGTAGTTGAAGGTGTTGCTAGAAAATTGGATCCAGATACAAATATTTGGAAAGTATCGAGACCAGTTTTAGAAAATTGGATCAAAAGTGTCAAAGGTCCAGAGTCTGCAATAAATAAAACAATTGAATTATCAAAGGACATACTTGATAGAATTCCAGATTTACCAAAAGTTATGGATAATGCAAACACAACACTTCAAATGATTGCGGAAGGAAAGTTAAATTTAAACGCTTTGAACGGAAAAAATTTTGAGGTTGAAGAACTAAAACTTAAAAATTTAAGAAATAATATGATTATAGTTTTTTTAGGTATTGTAATAGCTGTTTTTATAGTATTTTAATTGATTATGAATTTAAAAAATAAAAAAATATTACTAATTGTAGGAGGTGGGATATCTGCCTACAAATCTTTAGACTTGATAAGATTATTACAAAGAAAAAGTTGTTCTATAAAAGTAATCTTAACTAAAACTGGAAAGAAATTTGTTACTTCTTTGTCTATTTCTTCTTTATCAAAAAGTAGAGTTTTTGAGGATACATTTGGAGAAAAGAATAACGGAAAAATGGATCATATTGCTCTTTCACGTTGGGCCGATGCAATTTTAGTACTTCCTTCAACTGCAAATTTTATTTCAAAACTTTCACGAGGCTCTGCTGATGATTTAGCAACAACAGTCATTCTTGCTTCAGACAAAGAAACCTTTCTAGTTCCTGCTATGAACGTAAGAATGTGGGAACATAAGGCAACACAAAAAAATTTGAATACCTTATTTAACTATGGTTATAAGTTTATAGGTCCTCAAGATGGAGAAATGGCTTGTGGTGAATATGGAAAAGGTAAAATGTCTAGTCCAAGACAGATAATTTCATATTTAGAAAATTTTTTTAAACAAAAAGATTATTTTAAAAAGAAAAATATACGAGCAACCGTAACAACTGGTCCAACACGTGAATATATTGACCCAGTGAGATACATATCAAATGAGTCTAGTGGAAAACAAGGTTACGAAATTGCTCTAGAACTATCTAGGCTTGGAGTTAAAACTACTTTAATATCAGGTCCAACAAATATTAATTACTCAAATGAAATCAAAGTTAAAAAAATAGTCTCGGGAAAACAAATGTTTAATGAAATAAAAAAAACTTTACCAACTGATATTGCTGTGTGTACAGCAGCTGTTTCAGATTTTAAACCACTTATGAAAAATAAACAAAAATTAAAAAAGAAAGTAAATTTAGACAAGATTCAATTAGAGCAAAATCCCGATATATTAGAATTTTTAGGAAAGAATAATAGAAATAAACCAAAACTTTTAGTTGGTTTTTCTGCAGAAACTGAAAACATTATTAAAAATTCTATTGAAAAAATGCATGAGAAACATTGCGACATTATTGTAGCGAATGACGTGTCAAGTAAAGAAACAGGTTTTAACGTAGATTTCAACGAAGTTACGATTATAGAAAATAATGGTGAAATTCAAAAAATAAAGAAAAGCTCAAAAAAATTTATAGCTGCTATAATAGCCAAAAAAATAATTAATTCTTTTTTAGATATTAAAAAAAGATTAAATTAATAATGGAATTAAATAGTTCTGAACTTAAAAAGTATTCTCGCCAATTAATCCTAAAAAATATTGGAATACCAGGTCAAAAAAAACTTTTTAATTCAAAAGTTTTAGTAGTAGGTGCTGGAGGATTAGGGTGTCCATTAATGCTTTATTTAGCTTACTCAGGTGTAGGTAATTTAGGTATTGTTGATAACGATAGGGTCGAAATCTCGAATTTAAGTAGACAAGTTCTTTTTACAAAAAAAGATTTGGGAAAATTTAAAGTAATGGTCTCAAAAAATTTTATCAAGAGAATTAACAAAAAAATACTGGTGAAGACCTTTTTAAAAAAGATTAATAAAGAAAATATTCACAATATTGCAAAAAATTATGATTTCATTTGCGATGGTACAGATAATTTCAAATCTAGACTATTAATAAATGATTATTGTATTAAATATAAAAAAGTTTTAATTTCATCAGCTATTAGCAAGTATGATGGTCATGTTTTTAATTTTGATTTTAGGAAAGATGGACCATGTTTAAGGTGTTTTATGCCAAGTTTACCATCGATCAATCAAAATTGTGAAAGCGAGGGGATAATGTCAACTTTAGCAGGTATTGCAGGTTCATTGCAAGCCAATGAGGTTATTAAATCTATTTTGAATATTGGAAAACCTTTAAAAAATGAAATTATGATATTTAATGCTCTTGATTTAAACTTTAGAAAAGTAAAATTAAAAAAAAATTCAGGTTGTAGAAATCATTTACATGTCTTGGCTAAATAAAATAGTCTTAGCTTATATAATTGTATTCTTAAATTCTCTTTGTTTTGCTGAAGAGAGTTATTATCTCACGTTAAGAAATGATAAGGTTAACCTAAGACAAGGTCCTTCTTTTGATTATCCAGTAAAGATAGTTTATGAAAAAAAATTTTTACCAATATTAGTTTTAGATAAATCAGATAATTGGAGAAAAATTTTAGATCATGAAAATAACTCTGGATGGATACATTGGTCACAATTATCAAAAAAAAAGGCAGCATTTAATATTTTAGATAATTCAATAATATTTCAACGCCCATCCATTTATTCAAAACCCCTTGCAATGCTTGAGATTGGAAGATTGTGTTTGGTAAAAAAATGTAAAAATAATTGGTGTAAAATTAGGACTGGTAATTTTTCTGGTTGGATTGAAAAACAAAATTTAAAAGGTAGACTTTAGTTTCTCTTGTTTTTCACTACTTTTGAGGCCCAAAACTTATCTAAAAGAAAATACCATACTGAATTTGCAAGTGGCTCAACAATCGCATCTGTTAGTGCTATGTAGAAAGTTACATCTGCAACTAACATTAACACAGTGATTGCAATTGCAAAATGACCAATTGTGTAAACAATTGTTCTTAATATAGATCCTCTATTTGAAGAGTATACTTTTTTTGTGGCGTTAAATATTCCTGATGTTAACTCGGTCATATTAGTTTAATTTTTTAATATCTTGTCTATCTGCATTCATTATTTTTGTCCAGATTTTAACAAAATCTTCTATGAATTTTTCCTTGTTATCGTCTTGAGCGTAAACCTCTGCATAAGATCTTAAAATTGAATTTGAACCTAAAACTAAGTCAGCTCTTGAAGCAGTGTATTTGACTTTATTTGTTTTACGATCGACTAAATCATATGAATTTTTACCAGTGGGTTTCCAAATATATTTCATTTCTAGCAAGTTAATAAAGAAATCATTTGTTAAAGTACCAACTTTACTTGTAAGGATTCCTTTGTCTTTTGCTGACTCATGATTTGTTCCTAGTACTCTCATACCTCCCACCAGACAAGTCATTTCTTGTGCGGTTAATCCCATCAAAGAAGCACGTTCTAATAAAAGCTCCTCTGGCATCACAGAGTAGTCAGCTTTTACATAGTTTCTGAAACCATCATGTAGTGGTTCCAACCACTTGAAACTCTTTAATTCCGTTTGCTCTTGAGATGAGTCTCCTCTACCAGGACTAAATGGAACTTTGACTTTAGAACCAGCTTTCTTAATTGCTTTTTCAAGCCCAACGTTCCCTGCAAGAATAATTGTATCTGCTATAGTCGCCCCCGTTTTATTAGCTATATTCTCAAGAACTTTTAAAATCTTTGAGAGTTTTTTTGGCTCGTTTGCTTCCCAGTTTTTCATAGGTGCTAATCGAATTCTTGCACCATTAGCTCCTCCTCTTTTATCAGTTCTTCTATATGTTCTAGCACTATCCCAAGCAATGGTAATTAGATCGCCAACTGATAAATTCGTAGCTGAAATCATTTTTTTTACTTTATTTACATTATATTTCTTTTTTGGAGATGGAACGTTTCCTTGCCAGAGCAGATCTTCTTTAGGTGCCCAAGGACCAATATAATTACCCTTATTTCCCATGGTTCTATGTGTTAACTTAAACCAAGCACGCGCGAATGAGTCTTCAAAAAATTTTGGATCTGCATAAAATTTTTCTGAAATTTTTCTATACTCTGGGTCCATTGCCATAGCCATATCAGCGTCAGTAAACATTAATCTAGCTTTTTTATTTGGGTCTCCTAAATCTTTTGGTTTTTTATCTTCTTCAAGATTAACAGGTTCCCATTGCCAAGCACCAGCTGGACTTTTTTTACTTTCCCACTTGTAGTTTAGTAAAAGATCTAAGTATTGATGATCCCATTTGTCAGGGTTAGTCGTCCAAGCTCCTTCAAGGCCTGATGTTATTTGGTTAGCACCTGTTCCATTTTTCTGATTCCATCCAAAACCTTGTTCATGAATATCAGCACCAGCTGGTTCAGGACCTAAATTTTCTGGATTACCATTACCATGGGCTCTTCCAATAGAATGACCTCCGACGGTAAGAGCGGCAGTTTCAACATCATTCATTCCCATTCGGCCAAAAGTTTCTCTCACATCCATTGCGGTTCTTACTGGATCAGGTTTTCCTTCGACTCCTTGAGGGTTAACATATACTAATTGAAAATGAGATGCCGCAAGCGGGGCCTCTAAAGAAGAACGATCTTTTGGATCACCATATCTATTGACTGCTAATGGTTCTGTCTCTTTACCCCAATAAACATCTTTTTCAGGTTCCCAAATATCTTCTCTACCAAATGAAAAACCAAAAGTTTTAAATCCAGAATGCTCATAAGCCATAGTCCCTGCTAGAACCATAAGGTCTGACCAGCTTAATCTATTTCCATATTTTTTTTTGATTGGCCAAAGTAGACGTCTTGCTTTATCTAGGTTTGTGTTATCTGGCCAAGAATCCTGAGGCGAAAATCTATGTGAACCCACGTTCGGTCTTCCATCAAATTCCCTATAAGTTCCAACTTGGTGCCAAGTTAGTCTTACCATAAGGCCACTATATGTTCCTAAGTCTGCTGGCCACCATTCTTGGCTATCGGTCATTAATTTTAGTAAATCTTTTTTAAGTGCTTTAAAATTTAATTTTTTTACTTCTTTTTTATAATCAAATTTTGGTAGAGGATTAGTTTTTGTGTCGTGTTGATGTAAAATATCGAGATTAATACTATTTGGCCATTGTCGTGAAGTGTTTGACTCTCCTGCTTTAGTAATTCCCCCGTGCATTACAGGGCATTTACCATTTCCATTTCCATTTTTTTTAAGACTTTCGCTCATACTATTTAAAATTTTAATTATAACTACTTTATAATTATTCTAAAGTATGTGTCAATACAACAAGATTTTTTTTTTGATTAATTATTGTTTTCTAATCTTATTACAACTTCAACGTTTTTGATTTTCTTACCTTTTGGAGCATCTGGAAGTTTTTGAAAGGTAATTTTGTCGCTCTTAATATCAATTACTTTCCCATTGTCAAAAAAGTGATGATGAGATTTAATATTAGTGTCATAATACGAAGTATTATTTTCCAAAGAGAATTCCTTTAGATACCCTGCACTTTTTAGTGCATGCACAGTGTTATAAAAAGTAGCAGTAGAAATTTTTTTTGACCTTTTTAAATTCATAGAATTTTTTAATTCTTCAACTGTGAAATGAAATGTTTTTTTTCTATTGAAGAGAAATTTGCTTATTTCTACTCTTTGATTTGTAGGTCTGAGACCTGAAGATCTGAGTTTGTCTATAAAAGTCTTGTTTTTGCTATTCATTTTATGCATTAACTTACTGTATAATTTTTCAATTTTATATATGATATTGATAAAAACTCAAGCAATTGTTAACTTTCAAAATGAAACAAAAAAACAATTACAACTACAACGAATTAATTGATTGCGCAAATGGCGTTCTTTTTGGTGAAGGGAACGCACGTTTACCATCACCTCCAATGTTGATGTTTGACAGAATTACTCAAATTCAATCGGGTGAGGGAAAATTTAAAAAGGGTATTATAAAAGCTGAATTAGATATTAAAGATAATATGTGGTTCTTTGATTGTCATTTTAAGAGCGATCCTGTGATGCCTGGATGTCTTGGATTAGACGCAATGTGGCAATTAGTTGGATTTTACTTAGGATGGATAGGTGAACCAGGTAAAGGGCGTGCTTTAGGTGTAAATTCTGTTAGATTTACAGGAGAAGTTATAAAAAAAGTTAAAATGGCAACTTATGAAGTTAATATGAAAAAAGTTTTAAAAACAGAAGGTGGAACTGTTGGTTTTGCAGATGGTATTTTGAAAGCTGACGATACGCAGATATATACTGCAGAAAATTTAAAAGTTGGAGTTTATAAGCAATGAAAAGAGTCGTTGTAACAGGTATTGGAATTGTTTCTTGTTTAGGTAACAATCAAAAAGAGGTTTACGAATCTCTTATAAACAACAAATCAGGGATTTCTTTTGCTGAAGAATATAAGGAACATAATTTAAAAAGCCATGTCCATGGAAAACCAAATATTAAACTTGCTGATTATGTTGATAGAAAAGCTTTGAGGTTTATGGGAAATGGATCGGCATATAACTATGTAGCGATGAAAGAGGCTATTAGTGACTCAGGTTTAGAGGACAAAGATGTAAGTAATGTTAATTCTGGTATGGTAATGGGATCAGGGGGTCCCTCTATAGAAAATGTAATTTTAGCTGCGGACAAAACAAGAGAAAAAAACCCAAAAAAAATGGGTCCATTTATTGTACCAAGAACAATGGCGAGCACTGCGTCTGCAACCCTGGCTGTTCCTTTTAAAATAAAAGGTGTTAACTATACAATTAGCTCTGCTTGCGCGACTAGTGGGCATTGTATCGGAAATGCAATGGAACTTATTCAGTTTGGAAAACAAAAAGTTATATTTGCTGGTGGTAGTGACGAAATACATTTTGCGAT
Source organism: uncultured Pelagibacteraceae bacterium (assembly GCA_902578115.1). GTDB lineage: Bacteria > Pseudomonadota > Alphaproteobacteria > Pelagibacterales > Pelagibacteraceae > Anoxypelagibacter. Next base: position 24,246 of record CACHBR010000003.1, read on the forward strand.
GACAGCAATGTTCGATGCGATGACTGCATTATCCTCTAAATATAATAACTCTCCGCAAAAAGCATCTAGACCTTATGACAAAACTAGAGATGGTTTTGTAATAGCTGGAGGAGCAGGAGTTTTAGTTTTAGAAGAACTAGAGCATGCAAAAGCAAGAGGGGCAAAAATCTATGCAGAACTCACTGGTTATGGAGCTACCTCTGATGGTTATGATATGGTTGCGCCATCAGGTGAAGGAGCAACTAGGTGTATGAATTTAGCACTAAAGACAACACGTAATAAAGTTGATTATATAAATGCTCATGGAACCTCAACACCTGTGGGAGATATAACAGAGTTAAAAGCTATAAAAGGTGCTTTCAAAGATAACGTTCCAAAAATAAGTTCAACCAAATCTCTTTCTGGACACCCGCTGGGTGCAGCCTCAGTTCATGAAGCAATTTACTCATTAATAATGATGAAAAATAATTTTATCGCTGCTTCAGCAAATGTAAATGAGATGGATGATGAAGCTAAGAGTTTTCCAATTGTTACAAAGGTTGAGAAAGATGTGAAATTGAATTCCGTAATGTCGAATAGCTTTGGTTTTGGTGGTACCAACGCAACTTTGATTTTTGAAAAGGTTTAAGAATGGATCTAGTTAAAGGTAAAAAAGGTTTAATAATGGGTGTTGCTAATGAACGATCCATAGCTTGGGGTATAGCAAAAAAACTTTCAGAAAATGGAGCCGAGCTTGCTTTTACATATCTTGGAGACGCATTAAAAAAAAGAGTTACGCCTCTAGCTGAGTCCGTTAACTCAAAATTCCTTTTAGATTGTAATGTAGAAAACAAAGATGATATTAAAAAAACATTTGAGGAAATAAAAAAAAAGTGGGGACAAATTGATTTCGTAGTTCATGCAATTGCATTTTCAGATAGAGCAGAACTATCAGGTCAGTATATTGACACCTCAAGAGAAAATTTTACAAAAAGTATGTTGGTATCATGTTTTTCATTCACTGAAGTAGCTAAAGAAGCATCTAAAATAATGAAAAATGGATCGAGTATGCTAACTTTGACTTACGAATCAACTAAAGTAATACCGAATTACAATGTAATGGGGGTTTGTAAAGCTGCTTTAGAGTCTAGTGTAAAGTATATTTCTAGAGATTTAGGTACGAAAGGAATTAGAGTAAATGCAATTAGTGCTGGACCAATTAAAACTTTAGCAGCCTCAGCAATTGGTGATGCAAAATTTTTATACAAATGGAGTTCCGATCATTCATTTTTAAAAAGAAATGTTGATATTGATGATGTAGGAAAATCTGCACTTTATTTATTAAGTGATCTTGCCGCTGGTGTGACTGGCGAAATACATTACGTTGATGCAGGTTATAATAAAGCAGGAATGCCAGATCCCAAAAATATTACTTAATAAAATTATTTAGAAAAATGTCTAAATTAAATAAAAAAATTAAAGAAAAATTTGAAAACTTTTATGATTGGATTAAAGGAGCCGAGCTTGTTGAGCTTGAAACCTGTAATGCTAAAGAGGATCCAATCAGACCTGAGTTAGATGTAAAATTTAGAACAAGCTATGGTAGAAAAATATTTGGTGTAAAATATAAAAAAGAAATATGTGCAATAATGTGTTTTGGTTTCACAAACGAAATTCCAAAAACAATTGAGGAATTTGACTTAATGACTAAAGATGCTCATTTACAGAGTACATCTTGGCGAAACGATAATGTGGGGAAAATAGCAATTGCATACACTGTTTGGTCAAAGAAAAAAGGTGGAGGAAAATTAATTGTTAAAGAAGCGTTTAAAAAAATAAAGAAATCAAATCATTTAAATAGATTGATTACTTTGTCTCCTCTTACAGAAATGGCACGAAATTTTCACCTACGTAATGGAGCACTAGAACTAAGCGTTAATGAAAAAACTCAAAACTTCGAATACAAAATCTAAGAAGCTTCTTTTATTGAAAGTTTAACTTTACCTCTGTCAAATCCAATTACTTTTACTGAAACCTCATCACCTTCTTTGACTACATCTGTAACTTTTTGAACTCTTTTAGCTGCAAGTTGAGAAATATGAACAAGACCGTCTTGTTTTCCCAGAAAATTTACAAAAGCTCCGAATTCCATAATTTTTACCACTTTACCTTTGTATGTTTTTCCCATCTCTGGTTTTGCAACAAGATCGTTGATCATTTGTACTGCTATCTTTCTAGTTTCTTCATTGGCAGCAGCTACTGTAACCTCACCTGTATCTTTAACGTCTACTTTTGCTCCAGATTTTTCAACAATTTCTCTTATGGTTGCGCCACCTTTACCAATAACAGTTGCGATATCTTTTTTATCAACTTTAATAGTTTCCATTTTTGGTGTGTGTTTTCCAACTTCTTTTCTTGAAGACTTAATGGTTTTGTTCATTTCATTTAAAATATGAACTCTTCCATCTTTAGCTTGAGCAAGTGCTTTTTCCATAATTTCAAATGTAATACCTGTAATCTTTATATCCATCTGCAATGATGTGATTCCATCTTTTGTACCTGCAACTTTAAAATCCATATCACCAAGATGATCTTCGTCACCTAAAATGTCTGAAAGAATTGAAAAGTCATCTTTTTCTTTTATTAAACCCATTGCTATTCCAGCAACTGGTTCGGCTATAGGAACTGCTGCATCCATTAATGCAAGTGAAGATCCACAAACTGTAGCCATTGAGGATGATCCATTAGACTCGGTAATTTCTGAAACAATTCGAAGTGTGTATGGAAAGTTTTCTTTTTTAGGAAGAGAGGAATTTAAGGCTCTCCATGCTAATTTTCCATGTCCAACTTCCCTTCTTCCTGTTCCAATTCTTCCTGTTTCACCAACTGAGAAAGGAGGAAAATTGTAATGGAGCATAAATCTTTGTCTCTTTAAACCTTCTAAACTTTCAATTCTTTGTTCGTCATCTGTGGTACCTAAAGTTGTAGTCACTAAAGCTTGAGTTTCGCCTCTTGTAAATAATGCTGATCCATGTGTCCTCGGTAAAACTCCAACTTCACATTTAATAGGTCTTACATCAGACAATCCTCTACCATCGATTCTTTTTTTATTTTTTAAAATTCTTGTTCTAACAATATTTTTTTCAAGTTTTTTCAGTTGTAACATTATTTCATGTTCTAAAAGATCTTCATCTGCTTCGAACAAACTTTTACATTTCTCTCCAGCTTGACTAATTAAATCTGATCTAGTTTTTTTATCTTTTTCTGAAAAAGCTTTTTCTAAATCCTTGGTAAGCTCTTTTTCAATTTTTTTTGATACTTTGCTAAAATCTTTTTCTTCAATTTTCCACTTTTCTTTTGAACACTTTTTAGATAATTTTTCTATACCTTTAATTACAGAGACAAATCCCTCGTGACCAAATTTGACTGCATCCAACATTTCTTTTTCAGTTAGTCCTGATGCTTCTGACTCTACCATTAAAACAGCATCTTTAGTTCCTGCAACAACTAAATCTAATTTAGAATTTTCTAATTCTTTCTTTGTTGGATTAAGAACACATTTACCATCAATATATCCTACTCTTGATGCTCCTACTGGACCTTTAAATGGTAATCCAGATATTGATAGAGCTGCTGATGAGGCAATTATTGATAAAATATCTGCTTCATTTTCATTATCATAAGATAGAACAGTTGGTAAAAGTTGAACTTCATTTCTAAAACTTTCCGGAAACAATGGTCTTATTGGTCTATCAATTAATCTTGAAATTAAAGTTTCAGCTTCTGTTGGCCTTGCTTCCCTTTTAAAATAACCTCCTGGTATTTTACCAGCCGCATAATATTTTTCCTGATAATTTACAGATAGTGGAAAATAATCTGTCTCAGGATTAACTTTTTTTGCTCCTACAACTGTAGCAATAACTACTGTTTCCCCCATAGTAGCAATAACTGCGCCATCTGCTTGTCTAGCAACCTTGCCTGTTTCTAGAGTTATCTTTTTTCCACCGAAATCTATTTCTTCTTTAAATTGTTTAAACATTTATTTTCTTAACTTCAATTTCTTTAATATATCGTTATATTTATCTGGATCATTCTTGCTCAAATAACTTAAAAGTCTTTTTCTTTGATTAACAGATTTTGTAAGACCTCTAGCTGAATGTTTGTCTTTCTTAAAATTTTTAAAATGCTCTGAAAGTTTATTAATTTTTTCACTTAAAAGACCTATCTGAACTGCTGTTGAACCAACATCCTTATCGTTTATGGCAAGTGATTTGATTATTTCTTTTTTTGATTTCATTTACTCACTATTTTTTTTTATCAACTTTTCAATACGTTCAGCATAATCAAATGACTCATCTCCGACAAAGTGTAATTTTGGAAGAAATTTTATGTCTAATTTTTTTGACAGTGCTTTTCTAACAAGATGCGAAAACTCAGTCAAGGTATTTACAGTTTTTTTTGTCTCTTTTCCTCCTAAAGGAATGACGTATGCCCGTGCTGACTTCAAATCTGAACTCATTCTTACTTCTGTTACAGTTACAAGCTTTGTATTTAGTGATGGTATTTTAGCCTCATTTCTGAGAAAAATTTGGCCTAAATTTTGTTTAACTAATTCTCCGACTCGTAAATGTCTATGGTTCATACTAGAACCATTAAGTTTTCTAATCATTATTTTAGTTCTCTTTGTATTATATTAACTTTATATGCTTCAATTTTATCGTTCACTTTAAAATCACCATAATTTTTAAAAGATATTCCACATTCCAAACCATTTTTTACTTCTTTAACTGCGTTTTTTTCACGAAATATACTAGATATATTTCCATCATGAATCACAGCTCCATCACGTATTATTCTAGCTTTTGATGTGCTTGTAATTTCTCCTTCAATTACTTTTGAACCAGCTACTTTGCCAGATTTAGAAAGTTTAAAAATTTGTAATACTTCTGCAGTACCTTGTATAATTTCTTTCTTCTCAGGTTCCAATAAGCCAGATAGTGATTTTTCGACAAACTCTATTGCCTCGTAGATAATGTTAAAAAACTCAATTCGTATTTTTTGTTGGTCAGCTGAGCGTTTTGCTTCTCGATTAGGCTTTATATTAAACCCAATTACTATCGCGTTTGAGGCTTTAGCTAAAGATACATCTGTCTCATTAATCATGCCAATATCTGATAAAATTATTTTTGGTTTTACCTCTGAATGTTCAATTTTATTAATAGCATTTTTCAAAGCCTCGCTTGATCCTTGAACATCTGATTTTAAAACTATATTAAGCTCTTTTTTAGTACTTTGGTTTTCAAAAATATTTGTTTTATCTTGCGATGATAATATATTCTTATCTTTGGATCCTGTTTTTCTAAAAGAATTAATTTGTTTTGCCTCTTCTTCATTGTCAACAACTAAAAATTCATCACCCGCATTTGCTGACTCATTCATTCCCAAAATCTCAACTGGACATGATGGATTAGCTTCATCAATTATTTTTCCATTAAAATCTATCATTGCTCTAATTTTTCCCCACGTATTACCACAAACAAAATAATTACCTTTTTTTAATTTACCTCCAGTAATTAATATAGTTGATACTGGTCCTTTTCCTTTATCAATTTTTGCTTCTAAAACTATTGCTTTTGCATTTCCGTCCTGAGGAGCTTTTAAATCCAATATTTCTGATTGTAAAATTATGGTCTCTTTAAGCTTGTCTAAATTTGTTTTATTTTTTGCAGAAACTTCAACAAATAATGTTTCTCCACCCAAACTTTCTGCCACTAATTCATACCTCATTAGTTCATCTTTTATTTTTCCTACTTGAGAATTAGGTAGATCAGATTTATTTATAGCTACTATTATTGGAACATTAGCAGCTTTAGCATGTTGAATTGCCTCAACTGTTTGAGGTTTAACTCCATCGTCTGCCGCAATTACTAAAATAACAATATCTGTTACTTTTGAGCCTCTTGCTCTCATTTCTGTAAATGCTGCGTGCCCAGGTGTATCTATAAAAGTAATTAATTTTTTTTCTTCATTATAAACTTGGTAAGCGCCTATATGCTGTGTGATGCCTCCATGCTCTCCCGAGACAACATTTGTACTTCTTAAAGCATCTAGCAAAGAGGTTTTTCCATGATCAACATGTCCCATTATTGTTACTATTGGAGGTCTTGGATGTAGATTAGATTTATCTAAATTATCTTTTTTTTCAAAATTTTCATTTGGGGCTTGTTCCAAGACAGGAACATGACCGAATTCTTTGACAATATATTCAGCCGTATCTTTATCAATAGAATGGTTAATCGTAGCTTTTACCCCCATATTTAAAAGAAACTTGATAATATTTGAAGATTGTTCTGCCATTCTATTAGACAATTCTTGAATTGTAATTTGTTTTGGTATTTTTACATCTCTTATAACTTTCTTAAATTCTTTTTTTATATCATCACCAGGTTTTAGATTTTTTTTCTCTTTTAATCTAGCTCTTTTTACAGATGCCAAACTTCGTTGTTTAATTTCAAATTCCTCGACATCCATTGCCCTAGATATAGTTAGTTTATGCTCCCTTCTTGTAGGAAAAGCTTTATCAAAATTCTTTTCTTTAGTTTTTTCATTTTTTTTCTGATCTGGCTGAATAAATCTTTTTGTAGCTTGTTGCTCAGCAAACTTTCTTGCAAAATTTTTTTTATTTGGATTTAATTTATGAGTACTTTGATTTATAAAATTACCACTTTTTGTTGTGTTTCTTGGAAACCTTTTCTTTTCAGGTATAAATACTTTTTTTTCACCCCTTCGAAAATTAGCCTCACCTAATTTTTTTTTATCGAACGACGTCGAAATAGTAAGTGTCTTTTTTTTTTTACTCTCTACCATATCAATCCTCGAATACAATCTTTCTAGCAGACATAATCAAATTGTCCGCCTCATCTCTAGTCAACGCAAAGTCCTCTAAATATCCGTTAATTTTGATACGTTTACCCTTAATTTCGTCCATACCTCCAATAAGCTCGTCAGACGAAAGTTCAGCAAAATCTTTTAATTTTTTTATGTTTTGTTCACCAAGAACCACCAGCATTCCTTGTGTCATACCTTTTAAATTTATTAATGAATCTTCTACACCAAGTTCTTTAAGTTTGTTTGAAATTTCAATTTTTTCTTTTTCTAGGTACTCTTTTGCCCTAGTAATTAATTCGTCTGCAGTTGTATCTTCTATACCTTCTATTTTACCTATATCTTCAATTTTTGATTGGGCAATTTCCTCAATAGTTTGAAAATTCTCAGAAACTAAAAGTTGACCAAGTGTTTCGTCTACCTCTAAATTTTTTATAAAATTTTGACTTCTTTCTTTAAATTCTGCTTGTCTCCTTTCTGAGTCTTCTTTGTCAGTTAATATATCAATTTCATAGTTAATGAGCTTTGAAGCAAGTCTTACATTTTGTCCTCTTCTTCCGATTGCTTTACTCAAATTTTCCTCGGTCAAAATTACATCAATTCTTTTATTTTGTTCATCAATTAAAACTTTTTGAATTTCGGCCGGCGAGAGTGACTCTGCGACTAGGGTAGGTAAATCTTCTGTCCATTTAATAATATCTATTTTTTCTCCTTGAAGTTCGTTTACTACTGTTTGGACTCTGCTTCCTCTCATACCAACGCATGCACCTACCGGGTCTAAGGAAGAGTCCTTTGAGTTTACACAGATTTTAGCTCTACTTCCTGGATCTCGTGAAACCGCTTTTATTTCTATAACACCTTCATAAATCTCTGGAACCTCTTGAAAAAATAATCTGGCAAGAAACTGGGGGTGTGCACGTGATAAGAAAATTTGATGGCCTTTATTGTCTCTTTTGACTTCATAACAGTAAGCTTTAACCCGATCACCATTTTTCAATATCTCTCTTTGAATTAATTCCTCTTTTCTTATAATTCCCTCAGCTCTACCTAAATCTACAATTACATTTCCGTATTCTAATCTTTTAATTATCCCGCTTAAAATTTGTCCCTGTTTTTCAATAAAATCATTAAACTGTCTTGTTTTTTCAGCTTCTTTAACCCTTTGAGAGATTACTTGTTTTGCGCTTTGAGCAGCTATTCTTCCAAAATCAACCTGGGGTAATTCTTCATAAATTTTATCGCCCACTTTTAAATTCTGATTATTTTTGTCAATTTTGCTTGCATCTTTTAAACTAATTTCTTTTGATGCATCCTCAACTTTCTCGACTATTTGAAGTACTTTTTGAATTTTTATACTACCTTTTTCTCTATCTATTGTTGCCTCAATTTCATTATCAAAACCAAATTTACTATAAGCAGCTTTTTGAATTGCTGACTCCATTGAGCTTAGTATAAGTTCTTTATCTATTGATTTCTCATTAGCAACTGAGTCAACAATTCTAAGCAGTTCTTGTTTATCTAATCCTCTGTTAAGCATATTTAAAATAATACCTAAAAAAAAATGGGCAAAAGCCCATTTTGATCTTCCAGGTATCTTAACAATTATTTAATTGAATTTGATTAAATTATCAATAATTACTTTTTAAAAACATCAACTTTATCTGTTTTTTCCCATGAAAATGAGCCATCAGATCCTGGTTTTCTACCAAAATGGCCATATGCTGCTGTACGCTCATATATAGGTCTGTTTAGTGATAACATTTCTCTAATACCTCGGGGGCTTAAATCAAAATTCTCTTTAATAAGTTTCTCAACTTTTTTTGATTTTTCTTCATTACCATCGTAAAGGTTTACATAAATTGAAAGAGGCTTTGATACTCCAATTGCATAAGCAAGTTGAATTAAACATTTATCAGCTATCTTTGATGCTACAATATTTTTTGCAACATATCTTGCAGCATACGCAGCAGATCTATCAACTTTACTTGGGTCTTTTCCAGAAAATGCTCCACCACCGTGGGGAGCTGCACCACCGTAAGTATCGACTATAATTTTTCTTCCAGTAAGACCGCTATCTCCATCCGGCCCACCAATTATAAATTGACCTGTTGGGTTTACATAAAATTCCTCTTCTTTTAATTCTTTGAGTAGTTTTTTTGGTATAGATTTCTCTAAATAAGGTCTAACAATTTCTTTTACTTTTTTTTGATCTACTTCAGGTGAGTGTTGGGTTGATATTACTATTGATTTAACTTTTACTGGTTTTCCGTTTTCATATTCCATGGTCACTTGACTTTTAGAGTCAGGCTCTAGATCTTTCGAAATTCCTTTTTTCCTATCCTCAGCCATTAACTCTAAGATTTTATGTGAGTAATAAATTGGTGCAGGCATTAGAACATCAGTTTCATTACACGCATAACCAAACATAATTCCTTGGTCTCCAGCTCCCTCGTCTTTGTTTCCTTTAGAGTCAACACCCATAGCAATATCAGAAGATTGAGCATGTAGATGGACGTCTACACTGCAATTCTTCCAATGAAAACCTTTTTGCTCATATCCAATATCTTTTATGCAATCTCTAACCTTAGCTTCTATATCTTCTTTTCTAATTTCTGGACCTCGAACCTCACCAGCTAAAATGACTTTATTTGTTGTTGTTAATGTTTCACACGCTACTCTTGATAAAGGATCTTTTGAAATGTAAGTATCAACTACCATATCTGATATACGGTCACAAACTTTATCTGGATGTCCTTCTGAAACTGACTCACTCGTAAATAAATAGTTTTTTGAATTCATTAGAGTTTAAATTTTTTTAATAGTAAGAAAGTAATAGCATATATAATTAAAAGTAAAGTAAATATTAAACTTTTATTTGTATTGTTGTTTTTAGATTTTATTACAGGTAAATCCATCTCAATATTTCCAGCCTCGGTAGAATTTAGGATTTTTAAAATTTTACCGGTTGGACTTATAAATGCACTTATACCCATATTCGCAGATCGTACAGTATAACTGCCATTTTCAATTGCTCTATAAATCGCTTTTACAAAATGTTGTTGCGGACCAATGCTATTTCCAAACCAAGCGTCCTCAGAAATATTTACGATAAAATTTAAATTTTTTTGTTTATTTTCTGAAATTTTTGGAAAAATTATTTCATAACAAATTAGAGACATGATATTTATAATTTTATTATTAAAGTTTATTGTAATAATTGAATCATTTTTGCCTCTAGAGAATGAATTATAACCTTCTGTAATTTTTTTGAATCCTATTTTTCGTAAAAGGTTTTCAAATGGTAAGAACTCACCAAATGGAACTAATTTTTGCTTATTATATTGGCTTATTATATTCATATCATTATCGATTATAAGCAAGCTATTAAAATAATACTTTTTACTATTTTGAGTTTTTTCTGTATTTGCACCAAAAATAATTAAATGGTTTTTTGAAAAATTTTCTTTAATTTTTTTTTTTAATTGATTATTTTTTTTAAAATTTTCATCTAAGAAAACACCCTCGGGCCAGACGAAAATTGTTTGTTGTTTTTTATCGGGTTCACTAATTTTAATTAAATTATTTAACACTAGTGCTTGATCTTTGAACTCAGATAATTTTAGCCCTGATGAAACAATTTTAAAATTTATTCTATTTTCAGTATCTTCTTTATAAGAATTTATTTTATATGAACCAAAAAAATAATTTGAAAATAATAAAATTACAAAAAAAGTGATTAATATATATTTAAATTTGTTTTTGAAAAAAAAAGTGACTGGTAAAAAAAGAATAGTGATTAGAATTAAATTTAATGAAAAAAAACCGATAAAATTTAAAATTTGTAAACTTTCTTGTGACCACGATAAACTGTAGGCCCATAGATTCCAAGGGAAACCAGTTAGAATAAAACTTCTTAAAAAATCAGATATAGAAAATAAAATACTAATTAAAATTATCGAAGATATTTTAAACTCTACAAATCTACCTATCAAAATTATTGGGAGAGAAAAAAATAATGATAGAAATAAAGGAATAAATATTAATGCAAACGGGATTAAAAATTTGAAAGATGGGTCAAATGTAAGTGAATAAGTAATCCAATAAAGACCAAAAAGAAAAAAACCAAATCCATAGGATGTGCCAAGAAAAAATAAATTTTTTAAAAAAGGTTTTTTTCTATATGAGCTTTGTGTTTTCTTTTTAACATAATAAATTAAATAAAATAACATTGACATTGAAAATGCATTAACGAATAAAAGATTAAATGGATTGAAACCTAATACAGTTATAGAGCCTAAAAAAAAGGGAAAAATGAAAAGGATAAAAAACCTTCTATTAAAAAACTTTAACATTTTAATTGTTTAATAATTTTATTTTCTATTTTCATCATTTCAAAAAAATCTTTATTTTTATGATGTGTATATCCTAGTAAATGTACTAAACCATGAACCCATAACTTATTAAACTCACTCTCAAATTTTAATTGTCTTTTATCAATTTTATATAAATTAATAACTATATCACCAAGATAAATGGTTTTATTTAGTTTTAATTTAATTCTTGTTTCACTAGGATCGTAATAAGGAAAAGATAACACGTCAGTAGCTTTATTTTTTTTCCTAAATTTTTTGTTTAAATTTCTTATTTCCTTATTACCTGTTAGTCGAATTGAAAAATTAACTGACTTCGATTTAGAAAAAATATTTAAATTTATTTTCTTTGCCAGTTTATTTAAATACTTGTTTGGATTTGATATATATTTTTTCCAGTTTTTATCTTTTATAAAAACATCAATTTTGATCATCAAAATTTTTTTGATAAGCCTGTATAATTTTTGATACAAGGGGATGTCTGACTACATCTTTGTGATCAAACTCAATTACTTTAATTTCATCAATACCCTTTAAAATTTTTTTAGACTTTGTCAGTCCGGAATGGCTCTTATTAATTAAGTCAATTTGTGATGGATCTCCATTAACAACTAATTTTGAATTTTCCCCAATTCTTGTTAAAAACATTTTAATTTGTGTTGAGGTTGCGTTTTGTGCTTCATCGAGTATCGCAAAAGAGTTTTTTAATGTTCTACCTCTCATAAAAGCTAACGGTGCTATTTCAATTGATCCATTATCAATTTTTCTTTGAATTTGTTCATAACCGAATAAATCGTATAACGCGTCATATAAAGGTCTAAGGTATGGGTCTACTTTTTCTTTCATATCTCCTGGAAGAAAACCCAGTCTTTCACCTGCTTCAACTGCAGGTCTAGATAGTATTACTCTATCAATTTTTTTTTCCATCAATAAAGTTACTGCAACAGATACTGCAAGATAACTTTTGCCAGTTCCGGCAGGACCTAGTGACATAATTATATTTTCACTTTGAAGAGCTTTTAAATATTCAGATTGTTTTTTCGATCGAGCTATTATTGATCTTCTAGGAGTTTTTATGACTTGATCAATCGATCTCACATTATTTCTTTTTTTTTTGTCGTCCAATTCATTAACTCCGTGTTTAATTGAATAAACTATATCATTATTTTCTATTGAATTGGTAACTAGATACTTATTTACTAAAAACATTAACGAATTTGACACGTTAACAACTGAGGTTTTGCTACCTTTTACAGTTATTGAATTTCCTCTAAAAAAAAGGTTGGTTTTAGTTAGTTTTTCTAATTGAATAAGATTTTTATTAAATTCACCAACAATAGCCATTAAAATATTGTTATTAAAAATTTTTATATTTGCGGTCTCATTGTCAATTTTTTTTATTGAAATTTCTTTATCAAGATTTTTTGCTTCTAACATTATGCTGCTACCTCTTTATCAATATTTTCTTTAACACCAAATAGGGTGTTTTTGTTACAATCTTTTATTCTTACATTTATAATTTTACCAATATCTTTGTCATCAATATTTTCAGTCACAACAGGTGTGAAACTATCTGTTCTACCAAAATATTTTTCTTGGTTTTTCATTTTATTTTCAATCAGAACTTTTTTATTTTTTCCAATCTGATTTTTATTATAATTGTTTTGAATATTGTTTAGTAAATTTTGAAGAATTATTAGTCTATTATGCTGAATTTCCTTTTTTAATGGATTTAATTTAAATGCTGGGGTTCCTGGTCTTTGATTATAAATAAACGAAAATGAATTTACAAATTTTACATTGTTAATCAAAGATAAAGTATCCTCAAAATCTTTTTCGGTCTCACCTGGATAACCTACAATAAAATCACTTGAAAATTTAATTTCTGGCCTTACGGCAACCAAATTTTTAATTATATTTAAATATTCTTCTCTAGTATGTTTACGATTCATGCTTTTCAAAATTGTGTTTGAACCACTTTGGATTGGTAAATGAATAAATGGCGCTAATTTTTTTGAAATTTTATGACATTTAATTAAATCACTTGTCATATCTTTGGGGTGAGATGTTGTATATCTTATTCTTTTTAATTCTTTGATATTTTCTAATTCAAATATTAAATCCGAAAGTTTAAAAATTGATCCATTTTTTTTATGACTATAAGCGTTTACATTTTGACCTAATAAGGTAACCTCAACAACTCCATTCGAAATAAGATCTTTTACTTCTTGTATTATCTCTAAAGGCGATCTCGAATATTCTGGGCCCCTGGTATACGGCACTACACAAAAATTACAAAATTTATCACAACCCTCTTGAATAGTAACAAAAGATGATATTTTTGTGTCTGTGTTTTTAATTTGATTTAATTTGTCAAATTTTTTTACAACATCAAAATTTGTAAAATTTAATTTATCTTTTCTTTTATTTAGCCTTTGTAATATTTTAGGTATACTTTGATACGATTGTGGACCTACTACTGCATCTATGTAAGGTTCCCTATCGAGCATTTCATCGTTTTCGGCTTGGGCAACACAACCTGTAACAAAAACTGCTGGTTTTTTTTTATTTTTATAAATTTTTTTTAAACGCCCAATATCATGGTATACTTTTTCAGTAGCTTTTTCTCTGATATGACAAGTATTCAGAATATAACAATCTATGTTTTCTAGATCTTTAGTTCTTTGGTAACCAACCTTTTTTACTAAATCTGATAAACGATTACTATCATATTCGTTCATTTGGCATCCGAAAGTTTTAATGAAAATTTTTTTTAGCAATTTATTAATTTTTTTTAATTTTTTGTGCGTATAATTCTAACTTATGATCAACAAGTTTATAACCTAATTTTTCAGCTACTTTTTTTTGAAGTTCTTCAATATCTTTATCTACGAACTCTATAATTTCACCAGTTTTTATATCAATTAAATGATCATGGTGTTCTTCTGTTAGAGGTTCGTATCTTGATTTTCCTTCTTTAAAATCATGTCTTTCAATTATACCTGCTTCCTCAAAAAGTTTTACTGTTCTATAAACAGTAGCGATACTTATGTTTTTATCTATCTCATTTACTCTTTTGTGAAGTTCATCAACATCAGGATGATCTTTCGATCCATAGGTTGCTTTTGAATCAGACATAACTTTTGCTATGATACGTCTCTGATCTGTTAACCTTACACCTTTATTTTTACATTTATCTTCTATTTTACTCATAAATTTATAATTTAACTTATGTAGACAGGTTTAATCAAATTATTTTCTATTAATTTGTTTTTAATTAATATTTCAATATTTTTAGCGTTAAATTCACCTAAATCATAGCCTTTATAACCATATAATTTTGATCCTTTTGTTATTTTGATCCCTTTAGCCACAGCTAGAGAAATTCTAATGCCAGAAAAACTACCTGGCCCAATATTCACAATAACAGAAAAGTTTTTGTCAATATTAGCTTTTTTTTCTCTTACAAAAACAAAAATTTTGTTCACAAGTGACTCGTTGTTTCTTATATTTGTTTGAAGTTTTTTTAAAAAAAAATTATTATTGACTCTTAAAGCTATAATATTATTTTTACCTGTGCAGTTTATTATTAAAAAATTTTTAATCATTTGTTTATTTATAATTTTATTTATTGATTTTAACAATTCATATTCTAATGCAAAGAATATAAAAGATTATGGAATTATTTCAATAATGTACCATCGTTTTGAAGAAAATAAATATCCATCTACTAATGTTAAAATTGAAGATTTTAAAACCCATCTAGATATAATTAAAAATAGTAATTTCAATTTTATTTCACATACAGATTTTTTAACTGCTATAAATTCTAGCAATAATGAAAAAAAAATTCTTCTTACAATTGATGATGGATTCTCCTCTTTTTATGAAAATGCTTGGCCAATATTAAAAAAAAGGGAGATACCATTTATAATATTTATCAATACTGAGACTATTGGATCGAGTGGGTATATGAATTGGTCTGAAATAAAAGAAATTTTAAAATTTGATTTTGTTCACGTAGGTAACCACAGCCATACACATGACTATTTAGTAGATAAAAGTGATGCTGAGATAGAGGAAGATCTTAAAAAATCAATTAAAATTTTTAAAGACAAACTTAATTATGAAACAAAATTTTTTGCTTATCCTTTTGGAGAATATAAAAAATCGTATATTGAAATTGTAAAAAAATTGGGATTTGATTATGGTTTTGGCCAACATTCTGGAGTAATGGATAAAACTAAAAATAAGTTTGAGTTACCAAGGTTCCCAATAAATGAGAAATATGGTGAAGTAAAAAGATTTAAAACGATTTTAAATACGTTACCATTACCTTATTTAAAAATATCTCCAGATGAAAAATATTTAAACCCAAAGAACAATCCGCCAGATGTAAAGGTTACTTTTTTTAAGGATGGTCCAAATATTAAAAATATTAATTGTTACTCAAATGAGGAAGATAAATGGAGAAAATCAAAAATTAATTTTATTTCTGATAATGAAATAAAAATAATTTTGGAGGGTAAGTTTATTTCAGAAAGAGGTAGAATAAATTGTTCGTTAAGAGAAAACACAGGTGAATGGAGATGGCTTGGTATACAGTTTGTAATATCTGATTTATAGATTAAAGCGTAAGAGTAGAGGCTTGATTTGAATTCATCAGAATTGCACCATCAAAATCGGTAAGTTCATTTTGATCGATTATTTTTTCTAAAATTTTTGTATATTCTGAACCTGTTGCTGCATAGTTATGTAAATATTTTACAAGTTCTAGGCCTGATATTTTTTTATTAACCTTCCTAAGCTCTGCTCTTTTCTCTCTAAATTCTCTATATCCATTGTGAGTGTTCAAATTATTTTTATATGCCTGCACAGATGATCTTAAAATTGGAAATTTTAAAATTTTGTGACCTTTGTTTTTTTCTCTATCCAATGGTGCGATACCCTGTTTGCCCCAAGTCCATTGTCCAAACATTGCATTTCCCTCTAGAGCAAATCTAGAAGTTCCCCAACCACTTTCCTTGGCTGCTTGAGCAATTGCAATCGAAACAGGCACTATATCCATTCTTATCTTTAGCTCAGTTACGTCTTCATTTTTTATTGAATAATCTTCAAATCTTCTTTTTAACCAAACTTTCTCACCTCTAGTATTATTTGGTTTGCTTAAGATTTTAAAAAGTTTTTTTCTGTTTTCTAAGATTTTATTATTCTCATCTATAATGAGGGGCAAAACAATTTTAATAAATGTATTTTTTTTTGTTTTAGTGCTTTTTATTTTCTTTAGATCTTTTGGTAATTTAGATAAATAAACCGGTTTGACCAAAGCACCAGTCCTAATACTTTTTAGATCATATTTTAAATCCTCAAATAAGTTTAAAGTAACTTTGGTATCTAAACTTATATCTTCATCGTACTTTTTTTTAGTTTTTTCTTTATCATATTTTTTAGAAAGTTGCTTTTCACCAGTGAAATTCGACTTATATTCTTTCGCAACATGTGTAAATTTTATCTCATCAGTAACAATTTTTATATAAGGTCTAATTGTTATTAGACTTGTTATAAATCCCAGTAAAGCGATAGTTAGAATTAAATTTGTAATTACTTGTTCTTTAAATTTTATTTCAGCAACATGTTTTCTACTGTAGCTTTGGGCTGGTAAAGGAATCTTGTTTTTTAATAAAATAAGCTCTAATTGTGATGTAGTTAAATTCTTTTTAGATTTAATATATGATTTTACCTCAGGTACTTTATATAGCTTTGAGAGTTCTAAAAGTTGCTCTCTATATGGAATATCTTTTTTCACTTAATATATATTAGCTAGCCTCTACTGACTTAACTTCTTTTACGTAATGACAAAGTAAATTTTGAACACCTTGTTTCAACGTCATTGTAGAGCTTGGACAACCTGAACAACTACCTTTTAATTTTACGTTAACTATACCTTCGTTAAATGATATAAATTGAATATCCCCGCCATCTTTTGCTACTGCTGGTCTAACTTTAGTTTCTAAAACATCTTTTATTTTCTGAATTGTCTCGTCTTCATCATTATTTTTTTTGTTGAAAACTACATTTTTTTTTAAGAATATTGGCTCCTTGTTTTTTTCAAAATGATCATTAATTGACGAAATAATTGAGGGTTTAAGTGTATCCCAACTAGTTTTCTCATCTTTTTTTACACTCATAAAATTTTTTGAAATTAAAACTAACTCAACTCCTTCAAAATTAAGAATATTTTTTACAAATTCATTTTTGATTTGATTTAAATCTTTTTTTTGAAATTCCTGAGTATCAACTTCAGACAACTGTTTTTCAGATTGAAATTTCAAAGCGTTTGGGTTTGGTGTATTTTCTATTTGTATCATATTTATAATTTAACACATTTTTATAAAAATTTAATGTGAAATAAATCCTACAATATCTTTTACTTTATTTATATTTATTTTTGCTATTTCCTTTGCTTTATTTGACCCTTTTTTGAGAATGTCTATCAAATACTTCTCATCTTTTTTAAGTTCTTTGATTTTTTTTCCAATTGGACAAATTGTAGCTACAAGAACATCACAAAGTTCTTTTTTTAATTTAGAAAAATCTTTACCTGCCATACTAGCTAAAGTGTTTTCTAAAGTTTTATTTGTTATAAAGGAATAAATATTTATTAAATTTAATGCCTCAGGCCTATTTTTTAAATCTTCAATCTTAGATGGAATAGGCTCAGAGTCAGTTTTTGCTTTTTTTATCTTTTTATATATTTCGTCATCGCTGTCTTGCAAATTAATTCTAGAATATTCAGACTCATCTGATTTACTCATTTTATTTTTTCCATCCCTTAAGCTCATAACTCTTGAAAGTTTTTTTTGAATTAAAGGCTCCGGAATAGGAAAAAAATTATCTGATTTAAAATCGTTATTAAACTTTTGAGCTATATCTCTTACAAGTTCTAAATGTTGTTTTTGATCGTCTCCTACAGGTACGTGAGTTGCTTTGTATAACAAAATATCTGCAGCCATTAAATTTGGATAAACGTAAAGACCAACACTGGCATTTTCTTTATTTTTTCCTGCCTTTTCTTTAAATTGAGTCATTCTATTCATCCAGCCAATTCTAGAAATGCAATTAAAAATCCACGCAAGTTCAGAGTGTTCGCTCACTGAGGATTGATTAAATATAATACTTTTTTTAAAGTCTAAACCACATGCAATGAATGTTGCAGTTGTTTCAAGCATATTTTTTTTTAATTCTTTTGGATCCTGAAAAACAGTAATTGCATGAAGATCTACTACACAATATATACATTCCATTTTCTTTTGAAGCTCTACAAAGTTTTTTATGGCCCCAAGGTAATTGCCTAAATGCAAATTTCCAGTAGGTTGTACACCTGAAAAAACTGTTTGTTTAAAATTATTACTCATTTTAATTTATAGCTCTTAAATTTTAATATTCCCAAAATGTTTGTAATTAATAGATAAATAGCTGCTGATAAACCTATCATAATTAAAAGGTAAATTAATTTAAATTTGTAAGTATATTCTAACTTATCCTCAAAATAAACTAAACCAAAATAAAGGAAAAAACACATCAGTGCAGTTGCAAATAAAATTTTATAAATATTGATAAAAGTTTTATTTTCAAAAATTATGAGTTTACTTCTGTTAAAAAAAATAAAATAAATTAGCACTGACAACCAACTTGACAAAGTTGTAGCAATTGGAATTATTATAAAACCATATTCTTTAAAAAAAACTACACTTATAAATACATTTGTGATCATGCTAAAAAAAGATATATAAAAAGGTATTTTTGTATTATCTCTTGCAAAATAAAAACTAGAAAGAACTTTAATTAATGCAAAAGCAGGTACACCTAAAGCAAAATACATTAATGCTAAAGATGTGTTAGTTACATCATCTTGCGTAAAAGAACCATATCCAAATAAGCTATTCACAATTTCTTTGGATGCAATAAATAAACCAAATGCTGCGGGAAGTGATAAAGCAAGAGATAATTCTAAAGATTTATTTTGTAAAATATTAATAGAATTTTTATTATTCTCTTTAATTTTTTTTGATAGATTTGGTAAAACCACAGTTCCAACTGCTATCCCTGCAATAGCTAAATTAATTTGATAAATTCTATCAGCATAATAAAGATAAGATACTGCCCCTGTTTGAAAAGAAGCTATAATAGTTCCTACAAGAATGTTAATTTGTGTAATACCAGCAGAAAAAATACTTGGTAAAAGTTTTTGAAAAAAATCTTTAATATTTTTTTTTAATTTAAATGATATTTTTAAAGATGGAAAATAAAATCTTTTAGTAAAAAAAATTAGTATTAAAAACTGAACAATTCCTGAAAAGGTTACACCTATAGATAAACTTTTAGCTATATTCAATTCTAAATTAAATGCTAATAACAATGAAAAAATGAGTACAATATTTAAAGCAATTGGTGCAGCGGCGGCGGCGGCAAATTTATTATTTGTGTTTAAAATCCCTGCAAGCATAGAGGATAAACTCACAAAAAGTAAAAAGGGGAAAGTTATTCTAGTAAATTCAACAGCTAAACTTAATTTTTCACTTTCAGCAAAAAAACCTGGTGCGATAAGATATACAACTACTGGCGTAAAAATCTCTACTATAATTATAATAAATATTAATATGTAGAGTAGTAAATTAAAAACTTCGTCAGCAAATATTTTTCCTTCTTTTTTATTTTTTAAATTTGCTTTTGCATAACTTGGTATGAATGCAGCATTAAATGTCCCCTCTGCGAACAGTCTTCTAAATGTATTTGGTAATCTAAAGGCTACAAAAAAAGCATCGGCATAGATTGTTGTTCCCAGGAAAATAGCAATCAAAATATCTCTCAGATATCCTAAAACTCTACTTATTAGAGTGTAAAAACCAAATACGGACGTGGAAGATAATAAATTCATAATTAAGACAAAATTTTTAGTGATTTAATGTCATTTATATTACATACTCAAATTTTAATGACAAAAAAATCAAAAATTGATCACTATACAGATAAAGAAGCATTAGACTTTCATAATAAAGGAAAGTCTGGCAAAATTGAGATTATATCTTCTAAATCTTTAACAACAAAAAGAGACCTGTCTCTAGCTTATTCACCAGGTGTTGCCGTTCCTGTTATGGAGATTTCAAAAAATCCAGATGCTGCTTATGAATATACAAGCAAAGGAAATTTAGTTGCTGTTATAAGTAATGGTTCAGCAATTTTGGGTCTTGGAAATTTAGGTGCTTTAGCATCTAAACCAGTTATGGAAGGTAAGGCCGTTTTATTTAAAAGGTTCGCAGATATAGACGCAATTGATATTGAGATTGATAATAAAAATTCTGATGAAATTATAAAATGTATACAAAATATAGGAAATAGTTTTGGTGGAATAAATTTAGAAGACATTGCAGCACCAGATTGTTTCATCATAGAAAGTAAATTAAGAGAAACTTTAGATATTCCTATATTTCATGATGATCAACATGGTACAGCAATAATCACTACTGCAGCTCTGATAAATGCACTTGATATATCAAAAAAAAAAGTTGGTGATGTTAAAATCGTCGTAAATGGAGCGGGAGCCTCTGCAATAGCATGTGCAAATCTTTTTAAAAAAATCGGAATTAAAAGTGAAAATATTTTAATGCTTGATAGAAAAGGTGTAATTTATAAAGGAAGGGATAATATTGATCAATTTAAGTCAGTTTATTCTGTTGAGACAAAACTAAGAACACTCTCAGAAGCTATTAAAGGAGCAGATATTTTTTTAGGGTTGTCGGCAAAAAATGTTTTGACGAAAGACATGGTGAAATCTATGTCTAAAAATCCGATAATTTTTGCATGTGCAAATCCAGACCCAGAGATAAAACCTGAGTTAGTTGATGAAGTTAGATCCGATGCAATAGTTGCAACAGGAAGGTCTGATTATCCAAATCAAGTAAATAATCTAATTGGATTTCCATATATTTTTAGAGGTGCTCTAGATGTAAGGGCAAAGGAAATAAATGACGAAATGAAAATCGCAGCAGCAAAAGCAATTGCTACACTTGCAAGAGAAGAAGTGCCTGACGAAGTGGTAAACGCATACGGGGGGGAAAGACCGCACTACGGTAAAGATTATATTATTCCATCAACTTTTGATCCTAGATTAATTAGTAGAATTCCGTCTGCAGTAGCAGAAGCAGCGATGAAGTCTGGTGTAGCAAGAAAAAAAATTGAGGATATTGAGATTTACAAGGATCAACTAACAAATAGACTTGATCCATCTATGAGTATTATGCAAGGAATTAATGCTCAAATCAAAAAACAACCAAAAACTGTTGTCTTTGCTGAAGGTGAAGATCAAAATATGTTAAAAGCTGCTGTAGCTTATAAAAATAGTAGATTAGGAACTCCTATTTTAATTGGTAATGAAAAAAGGGTTAAGGAGCAGCTGAAAGAAATTGGTTTAGACGAAAATTACAAAATTAAAATTGTAAATTCTACTGACAAAAATAAAAGAGAGCTCTATTCAAAAAAACTTTATTCTAAATTACAAAGAAAAGGTTTGTTAGAAAGAGATGTGGATAGACTAATTCGAAACGATAGAATTATCTGGGGAGCCTCTATGGTTGATTGTGGAGATGCAGATGCAATGGTAACAGGAAACATTAGGCATTATGCTGCATCTATTGAAAGCCTCAAAAAAGTGGTAGACCCAAGACAAGGTGAAATCTTATTTGGTCTTAATATGATAATAACCCCAAAAAAAACCATTTTTATTGCAGACACTCAAGTGAATGATTTTCCATCTGCAGAAGATTTAGTTAAAATTTCTATTTCTAGTGTAAGAGTTGCTAAGTTATTTGGTTTTGATCCAAAAGTAGCGTTTTTATCACATTCAACATTTGGAAAACCTTCATCTAGAAATACAAGACACGTAAGAGACGCAATAGAACTTCTTAAAAGCAAAAAAGTAGATTTTGATTTCGATGGTGAGATGCAGCCAGACGTTGCTCTTAACCCAAAATATAAAGAAACTTATCCTTTTTCAAAGATAGTAGGTAATGCTAATATTTTAATCATGCCAGCTCTTCACAGTGCTGCAATATCAACTAAACTAATGAAAACAATTGGTGGCGCAAAAATTATAGGTCCTTTACTAATCGGTTTAGGCTTACCAATTGAAATTGCTCCTTTAAGATCGTCTTCGAATGATATATTGAACCTTGCTTCAGTCGCTGCCTATTCTGCTGAAATAATCGATTATAAAAGTAAAAAAATAAATTAATTTTTATGTCTGCTTAATTCCTCTACCAAATAAATACTTGGTACAACATCTTTGACACCATGTATTTGATCAGCTTCTGAAAGAACTTTTTCTTTTTCATCTTTTGTCATAGCTATTCCAAAAATATAAATTTTACCTTCTATCGTATCTATTGTGTAGTTTGATGCCTTAGTTAATTTGTTAAATATAAGTGCCGTTTTTAATTGGGAAGTTATTAGAATGTCTTTGGCTGTACTTTTAAAATTACTTTTTCCTTTTATTGTAATCGTGCTTTGAACTGATCTAGCTCCCTTTGTTTCCCATGCTGCTTTAATAATTTTCAACTTTTCCTCTGGTTCATCAACTTTTCCAGATAAATAGATGTTCCCGTCTAATACTTTTGGACTGATATTAATTATATATTTTTTATCAGTTAAAGCTAATCTTCCAACTAAATTTTTTTGCATAATTGAGTCATCGATTTGCATACCAACTGTTCTTGGATCATAAGCTATACTTACACCTGAACCAAAAATTCCGACTGAGGATGTGCCAACACAAGAAAATGTTAATGCGGTTAAAAATAATATTAAAAAAAAATTTTTCATGTTTTCTTTAGTTTTAAACAAATATCATATATTTTTTTTTTAGATAAATTATTTTTTTGTGAAAATAAGTTAACCACATCTTTTACACTATATTTTTTTAAATATTGTTTTATTTCGATGTTTAATTTTTTGGTATCTATAACAGTATTATTGGTAAAATTTTCACTATTCCCAGATATAACAATTGTAAGTTCACCTTTTAAATTTTCTTTAAAACCTGAAAATTTATCTAAATTAAATCTATAAAAAGTTTCATGAATTTTTGTCATTTCCCTTGCAATGAAAACTTCTCTTTTTTTCATGAATTTTTTAAAAAGTTTCATATAAAAGTTTATTTTTATTGCAGGAATGAAAAATACCAGGTTAAATTTATGTTCTTTTAATTTTTTTAATTCTTTTTCAATAGCTGTCTGTTTTTTTGGTAAAAAACCATAAAAAAAGTATTGATCACTTAAACCTGAAACAGATATTGCTGTTGTTGCAGCTGAAACACCAGGTATTGGAAATATTTTTAAATTATTTTTAATACATTCTTTGATTAGAACTAATCCAGGGTCTGAAATAGTTGGGGTACCCGCATCTGAGATCATCGAAATCACCTCTCCATTTTTTATATTTTCTAAAATAATTGAAGCTGTTTTTTTTTCGTTAAACTTGTGATGAGAAATTAATTTATTGTTGATATTGTAATGATTAAGTAATTTAATTGACCTTCTAGTGTCTTCACAAAGAATTTTATCTGAGTTTTTAAGTACATTTAAAGCTCTTAATGTAATATCATCCAAGTTTCCTATTGGAGTTGAAACAATATATAAACCTGATAAAAAATTATTCATAAAAAATGAAAAAAATCATCACTATATTTTTATCTTATTTGTCACTTACTTTTAATACTTTTGTTTTTGCTGTTGAGAACAATAATGCAAATATTCTAAAAATTGGAATTTTAGCACCTTTCTCGGGAGAATTTAAATTTATGGGTGAAACAATTTTATTTTCTGTGAATTTAGCTTTGCACGATATAAATGATGATTCGATTAAGATATATCCAAAAGACTCTGGCTCAAGTAAAGAAAAAATAATAAGTGCGTGTAAGGAATTTCAGGACGAAGGTATTAACATTATTATAGGGCCGATAGACTCAACTTTTACAAACGATTTAAAAAGATTTGACGATTTAGTATTTTTGTCTTTATCGAATATGAACTCAAGTATTGAAAAAAATGTCATGATGATGGGTATAAACTTAGAATCTCAATTATTAGCAATAAAAAATTTTATTGATAAAAAAAATAAGAAAAAGACAATAATTTTGTACCCAGATGATAATAAGTCTAAGCATATTGAAAAAAAAATAAAAGAATTAGCTTTTAGTAATTCTAGAATTTTTAAATATAGTAATGACTCTGAGGTTTTGACAGGTCAGATTGAAAAATTGACAAATTACAAACAAAGAAAGATTAATTTGGAGTCTAGAGTAAAAATTCTAGAAAAATCTGAATTACCCAAGGATTTAAGAGAATTAAATCAACTTAAGCAAAAATATACTTTAGGAAAAGTCAACTTTGACTCTGTTGTCATTATTGATTTTGATGATGGATTAAAAAGTGTATTAACTTCTTTAGCTTATACAGATGTGTCTGAGAAAGATGTGTTGATTATTACAGCAAATCAATGGTTTGATAATAGTATATTGTCTGAAACTTCTATCAAAAGTTTTTATTTTCCATCAATTAATTTAAAAAATTTCAAATCTTTTAATCAAAAATTTTTTAAAACTTATGAATATTATCCTAATGAAATTTCAATTATATCCTATGATGTAACAGGATTTATATATTATCTCTGGAAAAATAATAAAAAAATTAAATCTTCAGGTGATTTTAATCTTAAAGAAGAAATTAAGGGTAAAATAGGAAGTTTTTTAATTTCAGAAAATAAAGTGATTCAAAAACTCGAAATTTATAAACTAGAAGAAAATAAATTTATCAAAAATAAACTTTAATTTTTTTGAATAATTTTTGATAAGCTACTTGTCTATGGTCTATTTTTAACTTTTCTAGATAGTTCATTTCAGCAAATGTTTTTGAGTAACCCTTGGGTATAAAAATTGGATCATAACCAAAACCGTTTGTGCCTTTGATATCTGTTATATTGCCTTTTATTATGCCTGTTTCAGTTATTTTTTTTCCGTCAGGCCACCTGATAGTAAGACTGCTAACAAATTGAGCGTTTGTATTTTTGTTTAGTTTTTTTACTTTATCTAATATTTTTATCATTGCATTCTGAAACCCACCTAGTTCATCTGCCCATCTTGATGAAAAAATTCCAGGCTCGCCATTTAAGCAATCAACTTCGAGGCCCGAGTCATCTGATAAAGTTACTAAATTAGATTTTTCACAAAAAAAATTAGCCTTAATTTCAGAATTTTCTTCAAAAGTTTTGCCATTTTCAACTGGACTTTCTATATCAAGATTAATTGGTGATATTTTTTCTATTTTTTTTGGTAGTAAATCACTAATTTCAATAAATTTGCCTTTATTATGAGTTCCTACTAATATTTTATCAATTTTTTGCATATGCTCTAGAAATAAGATATTTCATGACTATATACTTTTTATGAGCAATTTAAATGACGAAGATAACCAGGAAAAAAAAGTAGATCCTTTAAAAAAAGAGGATGAAAAAGAATTGAGTACTGAAGAAAAGCTTAAAGAAGTAGAGGAAAAGTTGCTCAGAACTCTAGCGGAACTTGAGAATCAAAGAAAAAGATTCGATAAAGAAATTAAAGATGCTATAGATTTTGGTGGTTTTAGTTTTGCTAAAGAGAACTTAGTAATACTCGATAACTTACAAAGAGCATACATTTCGATTAAGGAAGATCCTGTTTTAAAAGTTAATAAAGATATTGATAAATTTTTGAATAATATTGAAATAATTAAAAAAGATCTAATTTCAATATTTAAAAAGAATAGAATTGAAAAAATCGATACAAAAAATAAAAAATTTGATCCTAATTTTCATCAAGCAATGGCAGAAATGGAGGACGAAAAAGTTGAGCCAGGAACTATTGTTCAAGAAATGCTTCCTGGTTACATGTTTGGAGACAGATTACTAAGACCTTCTTTGGTGGCTGTTTCTAAAAAAAAGGCTCAAAATGAGGTTAAAAAACCTGAAAAAAGCGAAAAAAAATAACAATTTTCGTCTTGTAGTCTAAAAAAAAACACCCATATAAAAGTAATCATGAGCAGAGTAATAGGTATAGACTTAGGTACAACAAATTCATGCGTTTCAATCATGGAAGGCAAACAGCCTAAAGTAATTGAAAATGCTGAAGGCCAGAGAACAACTCCTTCTGTAGTTGCCTTTCTTGAAAAAGATGAAAAATTAGTTGGTCAACCCGCAAAAAGACAGGCAGTAACGAATCCAAAAGATACAATTTTTGCTTCTAAAAGGCTAATTGGTAGAACCTTTGATGATCCATCAGTAAAGAAAGACCTAGAAAAAGTTCCTTTTCAAATAGTGAAATCTGATAAAAATGATGCATGGATCGAGGCAAAAGGTAAAAAATACTCTCCCTCACAAATTTCAGCATTTATTTTACAGAAGATGAAGGAAACTGCTGAAAAGCATTTGGGGCAACCAGTTACAAAAGCTGTTATTACTGTGCCGGCTTATTTTAATGACGCACAAAGACAAGCAACTAAAGATGCAGGAAAAATTGCAGGTTTAGAAGTTTTAAGAATAATTAATGAACCTACTGCAGCCTCGCTAGCTTACGGACTCGATAAAAAAGGAGGTAAAAAAATTGCTGTTTACGATCTTGGTGGAGGTACATTTGATGTATCAATTTTAGAAATAGGTGATGGAGTATTTGAGGTTAAATCAACTAACGGTGATACATTTCTAGGTGGAGAAGATTTTGATGATACCATTGTAGATTACTTAGTTTCAGAATTTAAAAAAGATAATGGAATTGATTTAAAAGGTGATAAATTAGCTTTACAAAGGCTAAAAGAAGCTGCGGAAAAAGCCAAAATAGAACTATCATCTGCAACACAAACTGAAATTAATCTCCCATTTATTACTGCAGATAAAACTGGTCCAAAGCATATAAATTTAAAATTTACCAGAGCCAAACTAGAAGCATTAGTTGAAAATTTAGTAGAAAGAACATTAGAACCTTGCAAAACTGCTTTGAAAGATTCTGGTTTTTCTGCTGCTGAGATAGATGAAGTAGTATTAGTTGGTGGTATGACGAGAATGCCAAAAATAGTTGAAACAGTTAAGAATTTTTTCGGCAAAGATCCAAATAAAAGTGTTAATCCAGATGAAGTAGTGGCAATGGGAGCTGCTATACAAGCTGGTGTATTACAAGGTGACGTGAAAGATGTTTTATTATTAGATGTTACTCCATTATCTTTGGGTATCGAAACACTTGGTGGTGTATCAACAAAGTTAATTGATAAAAACACAACTATTCCAACAAAAAAAAGTCAGGTTTTTTCAACTGCTGAAGATAATCAGCCCGCTGTATCTATAAGAGTTCTTCAAGGAGAAAGAGAAATGGCAGCTGACAATAAAATTCTAGGTAATTTTGAGCTAGTTGGTATAGCCCCAGCTCCAAGAGGAATACCTCAAATAGAAGTAACTTTTGATATAGATGCAAATGGTATTGTTAATGTATCAGCTAAAGACAAAGGTACTGGAAAAGAGCAAAAAATTCAAATTCAAGCCTCTGGTGGTTTGTCAGATGAAGAAATTAAAAATATGGTAAAGGATGCAGAGGCTAACAAAGAAACGGATAAGAAAAAAAGAGATTCTGTTGATACAAGAAACCAGGCTGACACAATAATTCATTCAACTGAGAAAAATCTTAAAGAACATGGTTCAAAAATTTCAGAGTCTGAGAAAAAATCTATAGAAACTGGGATTTCAGATCTAAGAAATGCTTTGAAAGGAACCGATACGGAAGAGATTAAGAAAAAAACTCAAGCTTTAATACAGGCCTCGATGAAGCTCGGTGAAGCAGTTTATAAAAGTCAACAAAAACCTGCAGATAAAGATGACAATAATAAGGATAACAAAGAGGGTAAAGATAAAGAGAACGTAGTTGATGCAGAAGTTGTAGACTCAAAAGAAGATAAAGAAAAAAGAGCCTAAGACTAATAAACAGGAGAAAAGTTTCTCATGACAAAAAGAGATTATTATGAGGTCTTGGGAGTATCAAAATCAGCTAGTAAAGATGAAATAAAAAAAGCGTACAGAAAACTAGCTCTTAAATATCACCCAGATAAAAACAAAGGCGACAAGGCAGCTGAAGAAAAGTTTAAAGAAGGTAGTGAGGCTTACCATGTACTTTCTGATGACAAAAGAAAAAATAATTACGATCAGTTTGGTCACGCTGCTTTTCAAGGCGGTGGTGGACAGAGTGGTTTTGGTAACTTTGATTTTTCTTCATCTTTTTCAGATATTTTTGAAGATGTTTTCGGTGACTTTGGATTTGGTGGATCGAGCCAATCTAGAAGAGGGAGAAGAAATAATAGAGGAAATGATTTAAGATATGACATCTCAATAGATTTGGATGATGCGTTTAAAGGTAAAGAAGAGAAAATAAATTATACTACCTATAAGAAATGTAAAACTTGTTCTGGTAGTGGAGCAAGACCAGGTTCTACACCTACAGCTTGCAGTTATTGTAGTGGTCAAGGTAGAGTGAGATCTAACCAAGGTTTTTTTACAATACAACAGACTTGTCCTGAATGTAGCGGCGAAGGGGAGCAAATAAGCAATCCTTGCAATAGCTGTAGCGGAGCAGGTAAAACTCAATCAAATGAATCTGTTTCAGTAAAAATACCAAAAGGTGTTGATGATGGCACTAGAATAAGAATTGCTGGAAAAGGAGAAGCAGGTACTAAAGGGGGTTCAAGTGGGGATTTGTACTTATTTGTATCTGTTGAACCACATGATATTTTTAAAAGATCTGAGGAGAATTTGTTTTATGAGCTGCCAATTTCAATTGCTGATGCTGCTTTAGGCGCTAATGTGGAAGTTCCATCTATAGATGGAGGTAAAACTAAAATTAAAATTCCTTCTGGAACTCAAAGTGGAAAACAGTTAAGACTTAGAGGCAAAGGTATGCCAGTTCTTAAAAGAAACTTGTTTGGAGACTTATATATTAGGGTTGTTACTGAAGTACCCACATCCCTAACTAAAAAACAAAAAGAACTATTGAGCGAGTTTAAAGATCTAGAAGACAATAAATCTAATCCTTTAATTAAAAGTTTTTTTGACAAAGCAAAGAAATTTTGGAAACAATAAATGAAAAAAATCAATTTATCAATTACTGGTTGTCTTGGTAGAATGGGGCAACAACTTATTAAATCATCTAAAGCATCAAAAAATTTTAAAATTGTTTCTGTTACTGAGAATAAAAAAATTAACAAAAAGGTATCTGGACTAAGGCCTGTGTTAAACTCAAAACATGCATTCTTAAATACAAATGTTATTATAGACTTCACAATTCCTAAATGCACAATGGAAGTGCTTAAAATTGCTTCAAAGTTAAAAAAAAGAGTGGTTATTGGAACAACTGGTTTTTCTAAAAAAGAGGAAAAATTAATAAAAAAATACTCAAAAAAAATACCAATCCTTAAAGCTGGGAATATGAGCCTAGGTGTTAATTTACTAGTTCATTTGACTGAAATTGCATCCAAATCTTTAAGTGATAAATTCCTTAGTAAAGTTTTTGAAATACACCACAAACGTAAAAAAGACCACCCATCTGGAACTGCTTTAATGCTTGGAAAGGGTATTGCAGCTGGAAAAAATAAAGAATTTAATAAAATGATTGGTAAAAGGTATTTAAATAAAAAATCTTTCCCTTTTGGCAAAAAAATTAATTTTAATTCAATAAGGAAAGGACAGGCTGTTGGAGAACATGAAGTAAAATTTTCAAGTGGGAAAGAAATTATTTCTTTAAATCACGAGTCCTTTGATAGAGCTCTATATTCAGAGGGTGCTTTAACTGCTGCAAAATGGTTAATAAATAAAAAACCAGGTTTATACTCAATGAGAAATGTTTTAAATTTTAATTAAATTTAAAACAATGAATAAAAAAAATAGAGCAAAAATAGTACTCAAAATATTAAATAAAATTTATCCTAAAACACCGATCCCATTAAAACACAAAAACACATTTACTCTTTTAGTTTCAGTTGCACTATCTGCTCAGACAACAGATTTGAATGTAAATAATGTAACGAAAAATATCTATAAAAAATATTACAAACCTAAACATTTTGTAAAATTAGGAAGAAAAAAAATTGAGAGACTTATTAAAAGTATAGGACTTTTTAGAAATAAAGCTAAAAGTGTTTATGTATTATCAAAACAATTGATTGAAAAACATAACGGTAAAGTTCCAAAATCTTTTGAAGACCTGGAAGATTTGCATGGTGTTGGCCATAAAACAGCAAGTGTGATTATGTCGCAAAAATTTAAAATACCTGCTTTCCCAGTCGATACACATATTCATCGCTTAGCACAAAGATGGGGTTTAACTAATGGTAAAAGTGTTATACAAACTGAAAAAGATCTTAAAAGATTATTCCCGAAAGAATCCTGGAGTAAACTTCATCTTCAAATTATCTATTATGGAAGAGAATATTGCAAAGCTAGAGAGTGTTATGGTGTTGCTTGTAAAATCTGTACTACTTGCTATCCTAATAGAAAAAAACCTGTAAAAACAAAAAAGGCTTAATATGAAAATTTTGGGAATTGGTAATGCAATTATAGATGTTATTTGTAGAGTAGACGATAATTTCTTAAAAAAAAATGATTTAACTAAAGGTACAATGAAGCTTGTAAATCAAAATGAATTTAAAGCTCTTACTTCTGAACTAAAAATCGAGGAAACTATCTCTGGAGGATCAGTTGCTAATTCCATGGTTGGACTTTCACAATTAAAAAATGAGGTTGGCTTTATAGGAAAAATAAATAACGATAAATTAGGAAATGAATATGAAAAAGGTCTTAAAAAAGAGAAAGTAAAATTTTTTTATTCTAAAAAGGATGAGGATGCTCCGACTGGAACATGTCTGATTTTAATCACACCTGATTCGGAGAGAACTATGTGCACTTTTTTAGGAATTGCAGGAAAAATTAATGAAAATGATATTAATATTGAAGCAATTAAAAAAAGCGAAATCACATTTTTTGAGGGATATCTTTGGGACGAAGGACATCCAAAAAAAGCTTTTGAAAAAGCAATAAAAAGTTCCAAAAAAACTGCTATGTCTCTTTCGGATAAATTTTGTGTTGATAGACACAAATCAAATTTTTTAAATTTAGTTAAAAATTCATTGGATATAACATTTGCAAATGAACAGGAAATTTTGTCCTTAGTTGATACAAATAGTTTTGAGGAAGCAGTTTCTTTCTCAAAAAATCTTGGAAAATTAGTAGTTATTACAAGAGGCGAAAAAGGAAGTATGGCCATAAAGAATGAAGAGGTTTTTGAATTTGGTGTCCAAGAAAATTTAGAAATTGTTGATTTAACTGGAGCAGGAGATCTTTTTGCAGCTGGATTTTTGCATGGTTATATAAATAATTTTTCGCTCAACGAATGTTTAGAAAAAGGAACTGAAATGTCATCTAAGATTATTCAAAAAATTGGAGCTAGACTTTCTTAATTTTTTTTCTGTTATAACTCCCTTTTCCTTTTTTTGGTTTAATAACTCTCTTTCGGTACTTATTTGTCATTAAATCTTTAGCGAACATATTTCTTTTCTTCAAAGTGAATAACCTTTCTTGGAATTTTTGATAAAACTATTATCTTTAAATTGATTTTTAATTTTTTGCCTAAGCCTGTAAATATGAGTTTCCACAGTATGCGTGTCAGTATCAGCAGAATAATTCCAAATATTTTTTAATATAAATTCTCTACTTAATGGTTTTGAAGATGCATGAAGATTTTCAATAAAATTAATCTCCTTTTCAGTAATTTTTAAATACATATTATTTTTTTTAAGGGTTCTTTCATTTTTGTCTAAAATATAATCTTTAATACTTATTAAAGAATTATTTTTAAATTCAAATTTTTTACAAACGTTAATTACATCTTGATTAAACTGAATTAGATTTAATGGTAGTTTTATAATTAGTGAGTACATATCTTTTGATTGTGAAGTTTTTCCATTTTCTTGAATTAGAATTTTTGGTTTATTAAAATGTAAAGATGATAATTTTTTACTATTTTCAATATCAGTAATTATTGCATTAAAATTTTCTTGTTTTAAATCAATTAAGTTTTTATGATCCAGATACAAATTAAAACTAAAAAAAGATTTTAGTTCTTCTAGTGCATTCAAAATATTTTTATTGCAAAAACATATTATGTTAATATTGTAATTTTCTTTATGCATTTATATTATAAAAATAAATTCCTTTATGTTAAAGATTATAAGATAAAATGCTCGATAGGTAAAAGGGGTTTAACGAAGAAAAAAACTGAGGGGGATCTTAAAACACCAAAGGGTATTTTTAATTTTAAATTTGTTTTGTATAGGCCTGATAAAATCAAGTATTTTCGTACTGGGATCAGAAAGATAAAAATTAAGGAAGACTTTGGATGGTGTGATGATCCAAGATCTAAATTTTATAACAATCTTATTAATTTTCCATTTAAAAAGAGTGCTGAAAAATTATATTTGAGTAAAAATATTTACGACATAATCTTAGTCATAAATTATAATTTAAATCCTGTTAAAAAAAATAAGGGAAGTGCAATTTTTTTACATGTAGCTAAAAAAAGTTTGAGTCCCACTAATGGATGTTTAGCAATTAAAAAAAAGGATTTATTAAAAATTTTACCTTTGATAAATAAAAAAACAAAACTTTTTATTTCTTAAGTTCTTGGTCCTAAAATAGCAGAACCTATTCTTAGATAAGTTGATTTATGTTTTGCCGCAATTTTATAATCTGCTGACATACCCATACTTAAATCTTTAAGTCCAAGTTCAGAATTCAGTTTAGAAATATCCTCAAAATATTTTTCTGTATTAGTGTCATTTGGCGGAAGAACCATTAAACCTATTATATTTAATTTATTTTCTACTGAGCAATATTTAAAAAAACTTTTTACATCTTTCATTAATATCCCTGATTTTTGAGACTCATTTCCAATGTTAACCTGAATAAAATAAGATATTTTTTTATTTAACTCATCTTCACTTTTCTTACAGACATCCGCTAACTTTAAATTATCTAGTGAGTGAATAAAGTTGAAAATATTAATAGCTTTTTTTGCCTTATTTGATTGCAACTTACCGACCATATGTATTTTTAAATTTTTGTTAGTTTTAACAATTTGAGACCATTTTATTTCGGCTTCTTGAACTTTATTTTCCCCAAAATGACAATGGCCGAAATTAATTAATGGTTCAAGCTTTGATAATGGGAAAGTTTTAGAAACGCAAATTATATGCGGCCTACTTGAATTGCTTAAGTTTTTTAAATTTTCTTGTATAATTTTCAACTTATTTATAGTTTCATTAATCATGATCAATAAAAAATTTAATGTTTTTTTTATAACTGAAAAATTAAATGAACTTAACCTAGATTATGTTAAAAAAACAGGTGCAATTTTAATATTAAGAAATATAGAAAAATATAAAAATGAAGAGCTAAAAAAATTTAATAAACATTGCTCACGCAGAAATATCGATCTATTTATACCAAATAATATTAAAACTCTATTTTTTTTAAATTCAAACAATTTTTATATATCTGCATATAATAAAACACCTTTAAAACACTTAAAAAAAATCAAACCAAAAATTAGAATTTTAGGAAGTGCGCATAACTTTCTAGAAATTAAGAAAAAAATTGACCAAGGTTGTGATTATATTGTTTTATCAAGAATCTTTGAGACATCTAATAGAAATAAAAAAGGCCATCTCGGTACTTTAAAATTTAACCTATTAACAAGAAAATTTGCAAAGAAGTTTATAGCCTTGGGTGGAATTAATGAAAAAAAGTTTAAATTGTTAAAGATGCTTAATATTTTTGGTTGTGTAATGTTGAAAGATAAAAAAAAAGCCGGCAAATATTTACCGGCTTTTTTAAAAAATAATTTTTAACTAATTAGAACGCAATAGATAATGAAACAGAAGTTTCATCCATTGTTCTACCTGACGTGTAAGATGCGTTTGAAACTTCTGCATCAGCAACACCTATTGTCATACCACCAACAGTGTAAGAAAGTGATATTGAGTCAAAGTCTTGCTCTACGTCTGATCCACCAACAACTCTTCTAGAATCCATTTCATTGTAAGAAACAGATAAAGCGTCGCTTACTTTGTATGAGATACCGTAGTATTGGTTAGTAAACTGAGTTTCTTCAGCTCCACCAGTGTAATCAGTTACTACACCTTTTTGGTAACCAAGAGATACTGGACCAGTTGAGTACTTGATGTATGCAGTACCTTCATCTTGACCGTATTCCCCTGCAGAACTTTTTCCTTTACCATCTACTGTGTAGAAACCTACACCAACGTCTAGACCCTCAACCATTGGTACAGAACCTGTGATAGTAATTTCTTTACCATCGTCTGTTACATTACCATCTTCTCCAGATGTACCATTATCTGCTTGAGCGTCACCAGAACCAACGTCAGTTGTGTACATAGCGTCTAGTTTAAAACCAGTTCCCATTACGTCAGCCATAGTAACTCTGATACCGTAAGTACCATCCATACCGTTAACGTCATCTATTGAACCAATTAACGCGTTTGCTTCTTCAAAAGCAGTTGGCGTTACATCGTCAATAGCTGAAATTGGAGAACCAGTTGAAGTCATAGCAACAGATGCTGTTGTGCCTAGAACGTTTCCAAATACTAATTCAGAATCATTGAATGCCATAGCATCAGTTATTGTTTGCTTATAACTTACTGTAGTACCGTCATCTAACTCACCAGAACCAGTTACAGATAATTCTTTATCCATACCTAATGGGTTTCCAGTTGTAAGATAACCACTACCTTTTGTGTAAGATGCCTCCATGCTACCAGAAATCGACATTTCACCTGCGTTAACAGATGTAATAGCCAATGCTCCAGCTAGTGCAGACAAACCTACTTTAGTTATGTTTTTCATGTTTATCTCCTTGTTGTTTTTGTTTATTTAAATAAACACTGAAAAATAGCTTATTTTGCAGATTTTCAGCATATTATTTACTAATAGAGCCAATTTTTTAGATTGATGTTGTATAAATACCACACAATAATTAAGGGTTTTTTGATGTTTATGATAAAACTATGAGATATTAAATGCTGATGTCGAAAATTTTTAAACTTTTACCTAAACAATTTATTCCATATTTATTGATTGCATTTTTGTTTTCATGTGGAGATCCTTTAGCAGGTTTACCCGGGGGTAGTCGTGACACTCCAGCGGATGGTCGAGAAAGAGCGCGAAAAAATTTAGAAGAAGGTAAAGGTATAAGTTTAGGAAAAGCACTTGGTGGTGGGAAAACAACTTACGAATTTAGCTCATCGAATCCTATGTGGAGAGCTACATTTGATGTGATAGATTTTATGCCCTTAGTAACTGTAGATTATTCTGGAGGTATGATTATCACTGACTGGTACACCGATGCCAACACCACTGACGAGTCTTTAAAATTCACAATTAGATTTTTGTCTAACGAAATTAGATCTGATAGTTTAAAAATTATAATTCATAAAAAATCGTGCAATACGAAGGGTGAAAATTGTATTGTTAAAAAGATTTCATCTCCCAAGCTTGAGCAAACGATTAGAGCGGATATTATTAAAAAAGCTACTCTTTTAGTTAAGGGTACTAAAAAGAAAAAAAAATAAAAAATCTACTAATTAATGAATAATGTTGACGTAAAAGAAATAGACAAAAAATGGCAAAATTTTTGGCTTAAAAATAAAGATTCACCTAAAATTAACAATAAGAAAAAAAAGTTTTATTGTCTAGAAATGTTTCCCTATCCCTCTGGAAAAATACACATGGGTCATGTGAGAAATTATACAATTGGTGACGTTTTGGCGAGGTATAAATCAATGTGTGGTTTTAATGTTCTTCACCCTATGGGATGGGACTCTTTCGGTATGCCAGCTGAAAATGCTGCAAGAGAAAATAAATTAGATCCGAAAGATTGGACTAAAGAAAATATTGCAACAATGAAAAAACAGTTGCAGTCACTTGGTCTATCAATTGATTGGGATCTAGAAATTTCTACTTGTGATGAAGAATATTACAAACACCAACAAGCTCTTTTCATCGATATGTATAATAAAGGATTGGTTATAAGAAAAGAAACATATGTAAATTGGGATCCAGTTGATAAAACAGTTTTGGCAAATGAACAAGTAATAAATGGTAGAGGGTGGAGATCTAATGCAATTGTCGAAAGAAAAAAATTATCACAATGGTTTTTTAATATTTCAAAATTCTCAAACGAACTTTTAGAAGATCTTAAAACACTTAGTGATTGGCCGGACAAGGTAAAGCTTATGCAAAAAAACTGGATTGGAAAATCAGTTGGTTGTGAAATAGATTTTGAAATTGAAGGAGGTCAGAAAGTAAAAATTTTTACTACCCGTCCAGATACAATATTTGGTGCCACTTTTTTGGCGTTATCAGTCGATCATCCGCTTTGCAAAAGCTTTAATGAAAAAGAAGATTTTCTAAAATTCAAGAAAACTGTGTCTCAGGTTGGAACTACGGAAGAAGCAATTGCAAATGCAGAAAAGGTTGGTTTTGATACTGGTTTTAAAGCTAAGCACCCTTTTATAAAAAATAAAACTATCCCAGTATATGTTGCAAACTTTATTCTAATGGACTATGGAACTGGTGCAATATTTGGATGTCCGGCTCACGATCAAAGAGACTATGATTTCGCCAAAAAATATAAACTAGAAATTATTCAAGTTATTAAACCTAAAGTTGACACAGATAATTTTAAAAATCAAAATATTAAGGGAGCATATGATGGAGAGGGTAATTTAGTTAACTCTGAATTCCTTAATGATTTAAATATTTTAGAAGCAAAAGAGAGAATTATCAGCGAAATTGAGAGAAAAAAAATTGGTAAAAAAACAATTTCATTTAGACTAAAGGACTGGGGAATATCAAGACAGAGATACTGGGGTTGTCCAATACCAATGATCTACTTAAAAGACGGTTCAGTGGTCCCGGTTGAAAAAAGTGAGCTTCCAGTAAGATTACCTGAGGATGTTGACTTAAATTCTAAAGGTAATCCACTAGAAAATCACGCAACGTGGAAAAAAACTACTTACAAAAAAACAGGTGAAAACGCTATAAGAGAAACCGATACTCTTGATACTTTTGTAGACTCATCATGGTATTTTATTAGATTTTGTTCCCCAAAGCTTGATGATAAACCTTTTGATGAAAAATCATTAAATTATTGGATGCCAGTTGATCAATATATTGGGGGAGTAGAACATGCTATTTTGCATTTGCTATACTCGAGATTTTTTATGAGAGCTATTAATTTGAATGATGAAAAAATAAATATTAAAGAACCTTTTAAAGGACTTTTTACCCAAGGAATGGTTTGCCATGAAACATATAAAAATCAAAAAGGTACGTGGCTAAGTCCAGAAGAAGCGAGTAAATTTGATAAGTCAAAAATTATTATTGGGCCGCCCGAGGCAATGTCAAAATCAAAGAAGAATGTTATTGATCCAGAAAGCATGATTAATATTTACGGTGCTGATGCCATAAGATGGTTTATGCTTTCAGATAGCCCGCCAGATAGAGATATTCAATGGTCAAATGAGGGGGTCGCAGCTGCACATAAATTCGTTCAAAGAATTTGGTTACTTAATGAAAAAATTTTAAATAGAGGGGATGTAGACTCTTCGGAAGAAGTTGAGAAGGAGTTTTTTTCAAAAGTTAACAAATATTTAGATAGAATTACTAATTTGATTGAAAAATTTCAGCTAAATGTGGCTATAGCCACGATATACGAAGCTGTAAGGTTTATGGAGGAAAATCTCGAAAAAACAATAAAAAATAGAGATTTTTTGGAGTGTCAAACAGATTTGATTAAAACAATCATGCCATTCATGCCCCATTTATCTTGTGAGTGCCTATCCAAGTTAGAAGGAAATGATTTTTACTCAAAGATTAAATGGCCAAAAATTAAAAAAACACTTTTAGTGGACAGTAACGTAATAATTGTGATTCAAGTAAATGGAAAGAAAAGGGGACTGATTTCAGTTAAAAAAGATATAGAGGAAAAAGATTTAGTTCAGAAAGCAAAAAAAATAGAAAATATAGATAAAAATTTAAAAAATAAAAAAGTTGTTAAACAAATTTTTATTAGAAATAAAATTATTAATTTTATCACCACATGAGATATTTCAAATTTAGTAAAATTTTAATGTTAATTATAACCAGTTATTTTATTTGGGGCTGTGGTTATCAACCAATTTTAAATGAAGAAAATCAAAAATTTTCAATTTCACAGTTCAATCTTGAAGGCAACAAAAGACTTGGTGGATTATTAAAAAATAATTTAATTGTCGTTAAGAAAAATAAGAATTCTTTAGTTCTAGACGTAAAATCAGAGAAAAAAACTGCAGTTGCCAACAAGAGTGAAACTGGTAAAGTTCTATCTTACGCTTTAACTTTAAATTTTGAAATTAATGCTAGCAAAAATGAAAATATAATTTACTCAAAGGTTTTTACAAAAACTCAAAACTATACTGCAGCAGACGTACATTCGGGAACGTTAAACAACGAAAAAAAACTTGTTGAGATCTTGATCGAGTCTATTGCAAACGAGTTATTAATTGAATTGAATTCGATCTATTAAAAATGATTTTAAAAAGTTATTTAGTAGAAAAAGATATCACTTTATTGGATAAATATTTTATCACGCTTATTTATGGTGAAAATATTGGTATGAAAGATGATATTAAAAATGAAATAAAGAAATTTTTTAACGATTATGAAAAGATTACTTTCACTCAAGATGAAATTTTAAAAGATTATAAAATTCTTAATGAACAAGTCGATAATACATCACTGTTTAGTCAAAAAAAAATTATTTTTATAAGTGAAATTTCTGACAAAATAAAAAATCTTATTTCAGAAATTTTAGAAAATCAAAAATCGGACATAAAAATATTTTTGTTTGCTCAAAATCTAGATAAAAAGTCGACTGTTAGAAAAATTTTTGAGAAAGATAAAGATGCAGGAATTATTGCCTGTTACCAAGACAATGAAAGAACTCTCTCAGATTATATAAGAAAAAAACTAGAAGGGTACACGGGTTTAAGTCAACAGATGATAAATTTTCTTATTAGTAATTCAGGATTAAATCGAAAAACATTGTTTCATGAAATAAACAAAATAAAATCTTTATTTTCAGATAAAAAAATTCATATTGAAAAGCTTCCAGAATTGTTGAATAACAACAATAATTTAGAGTTTGATGATGTTAGAGACTACTGTTTGTGTGCTGAAAAGGAGAAACTCAATTACAGTCTTGGTAGTGTAACTTTTCAGAATGAAAACGCTTATTTTTATCTTGGTATTTTAGGGGCAAGATTAGAAAAACTTTTAAATTTAAATTATATGCTTAAAGAGGAAAAGAGCCTAGAAAAAGCAGTGGATACGATTAAACCACCCATATTTTGGAAAGATAAGCCCATATTTAATAAACAATTAAAAAAATGGAATATAAAAAAACTTAAAGAAGCTAAAAGAATACTTTTTAAAACAGAACTACAAATAAAAAGAAATGCTAATTTAAATAATAATATTTTACTAAAAAATTTAATTATTAATTTATACGAAAAAGCTGAAGCTACTTCCTAAGTTTTTTTGATATAAGTTCAAATTGTTCTAAAGATTTATATTTAATTACAACCTTTCCCGAATTATTTTTTTTATTCACTATTTCAATACTTAATCCAAGTTTACTTTCAATTTCATTTTTAATAAATTGAATATTGGGATCTTCTATATCGGATTTACTTTTTGTTTTTTTATTTTTTACAAGAGACTCGACCTCTCTTGCTGCCACCTTTTTTTTAACAATATTTTCTGCAATTTCTGATGCATTCGGTAAGCCAATTAAAGGTCTTGCTTGACCAGCGGTTAACTTTTCTTCTTCTAAAAGTCCGATAATATCCTCAGGTAAGTTAAGCAACCTTAAGGTATTGCTTATGTGGCTTCTACTTTTTGACATAAATTTTGAAATTTTTTCATGATCATATCCAAATTCTTGAACAAGTCTTTGGTATCCCTTTGCTTCTTCTACAATATTTAAATCTTGCCTCTGTACATTTTCAATTATTGCTAACTCTAAACTTTTCTGGTCATCTATATCCAACACTACGACAGGAACTTTGTTTAGACCTGCACGTTGAGCTGCAATCCATCTTCGTTCACCAGCAACTATCTCAAATTTACCTTCTTCATACTTGTTTGGTCGTACAGCTATAGGTTGAATAATGCCATTTTCTTTAATAGATGATGACAATTCATTTAATTTATCCTCGTCAAATATTGATCTTGGTTGATATTTATTCCTTACCAAATCTGCTATGGGAATACTATTTGTGTTTAAATTTGATGAACTTGGCTTGACTTCTACATCACCAAATAAAGCTGAAAGACCTCTACCAAGACCCTTTTTTGCTGCGTTCATGCTGCGCTACCTAGTGTTTGATTTTCTTGGCTGATAAATTCCTCTGCTAAGTTTATATACGATTTACTACCTGAACATTTTTTGTCATATATTAAACAAGGCATACCATGAGAGGGGGCCTCGGATAATCGCACATTTCTTGGTACTACTGTTTTATAAACTTTATTTTTGAAATGCTTTCTTGCTTCAATGTCGACTTGTGATGACAATTTGTTTCTTTTATCGAACATAGTCAATAAAACTCCTCTGATTCCTAAGTCGGGATTTAAATTAACTTTTATTCTGTCAATTGTTTTAATCAATTGTGTTATACCCTCCAACGCAAAAAACTCAGTCTGAAGAGGTATTAATAATTCCTCAGCTGAAACCAAAGACATCACTGTCAACAAGCTTAAAGAAGGTGGACAGTCTATAAAAATATTTTCATATTTATTTAGATGTAAATCTTGTTCTTTAGTTAAAATCTCTTTTAATAAAAAAGCTCGATTAGCATCGTTCGCGGTTTCAACTTCTAACCCTGAAAGATTTACGTTTGATCCAATGAGATCTAGGCCTGGGACACTGCTATGTTGAATAGCCTCCTTAACGGAAGTTTTACCTATAAGTAAATTATATATACTTTTTTTCTCATCATTATTTGATTTTCCCAAACCAGTAGTGGCGTTACCTTGTGGATCTAAGTCGAGAACGAGGACTTTTTTTCCTTTAATCGCTAATGCGGTCGCGAGATTTATTACGGTAGTAGTTTTCCCAACTCCACCTTTTTGATTTATTACAGATATTATCGATCTAGCCACAGTTTATTTTTTAGCATCAACTATTATTATTTTTGAATCACTTGCCGTGATGCTAGGTACTAGCTTATACTTATAAATTAGTCCGTTTGAAGCCTTTTTTAGTTCTTCCTGTGCACTCTTTCCAAGCATTACAATAAGTTTATGTGATTTCTTGGAGGTTTCACGTGAAATTCTTAATATTTCAGGCAACTTTTTAAAAGCTCTACATATAATATAATCTGTATCAATTATATGAGATTGATAATCATTATCATATATATATGTCTCTTTAAGCTTTAATTTTTTGATAATAGATTTAATGAAATTAACTTTTACTTTTGATTTTTCATAAAGTTTCACGTGAAACGTGAGAATATCACTATAAAATATAGATAGAATAATCCCTGGAAAACCCGCTCCAGTTCCTAGATCAGCTAAACTATTAAAATTTTTATGATCAATATGCTTAACAAGCTGCGCTGAATCAAGAACATGTCGGTTCCAAATCTCTTTTTCAGATTGTTTAGAGATTAAATTATACTTTTGATTATAATTTAAAACCTCTTCCACAAATAATTCAGTAAGTTCAAGTTTTTTTTCGTTAAAATTTAGATCTTTAGTTAAAATAAGCTTTGATTTGACCTTAGATTCACTAAGATTCATAAGGATTCTAGGCTGAGACCCTGTTTTTTACCTTTTTTATAGCTCCCAATAAAATTATTGCTGCAGCAGGGGTCACTCCATCAATCCTAAGAGCCTGTCCTAAGGTCTTTGGCTTAATCAATTTTAATTTAGACTTAACTTCATTAGAGAGTCCACTGAAGGAGTCGTAATCAATCTCTGTAGGTATCACCAGACCTTCATCTTTTTTGAAAGTTTTAATATCGCTTTCTTGTTTAGGTAAGTAACCAGAGTAGTGAGCGTTTATTTCAACCTGTTCGTCAATAGATCGTCCATAATGGGGTATATCAGCCCAAATCTTTCTAACATGATTTAAGTTAACATTTTTTATACCTAAAATATCTAATGCAGATCTTTTGACACCATCCATCGCTATCTTGATTGAGTGTTTTGCGGCGGCATTTGGCGTAATAAATTTATTGGATAAAGAAATTTCCAAACTGTTTATTTTTTTTTGTTTCTCATTAAATAATTTTTTTCTATCATCTTTTACTAAATTAATTTTAATACCAATTGGTGTAAGTCTTTTATCTGCATTATCTGCTCTTAGTGACAATCGGTATTCAGCTCTAGAAGTAAACATTCTATACGGTTCAGAAACACCTTTTGTGATAAGGTCATCGATCATCACACCAATGTATGAACTAGCTCTGTCTAAAATAAACTCACCTCCTTTTTTAACTTTTAAAGCGGCGTTAATTCCAGCTACCAATCCTTGTGCTGCAGCCTCCTCGTAACCTGTCGTCCCATTAATTTGACCAGCTAAAAAAAGAGACCCTATTTTCTTGGCTTCTAGACTCGGTTTTAGCTCCCTTGGGTCAACATAATCATACTCTATTGCATACCCTGCTCTTACCATTTTGACCTCCTCCAGGCCCTTAATTTTAGCTAATATTTTGAGCTGAACATCCTCTGGTAACGAGGTTGATATACCATTGGGATAAACTGTGTGATCATCTAATCCTTCCGGCTCTAGGAAAATTTGGTGCTTTTGTTTTTCTTTAAACTTAACAACTTTATCCTCAATAGATGGACAGTATCTTGGACCCACACCTTTGATGTTACCAGAGTACATTGCACTTCTTGAAATATTATCGCTTATAATTTTATGTACGGTATCGTTGGTATAAGTCATTCCACAGCTAATTTGTTTATTAATCGCTTTAGTAGTTAGGAATGAAAAAAAGTATGGCTCATTATCTGCTGGTTGCATTTCAAGATTATCATAATTAATAGTTCTTCCATCTAATCTTGGAGGTGTTCCCGTTTTAAGTCTTCCAATTTTGATATTAAATTTTTCTAATTGTTCGCTTAGCCCTGTAGATGGTTTTTCATCATATCTTCCTGCTGGTATCTGTTTTTCCCCTATGTGTATTAAACCATTTAAAAAAGTTCCTGTGGTAAGAATTAGCTGACTACACTCCACCTCTTTTCCGCTTTGACAAATGAAGCCTTTAATTTTATCTTTATCGAAGATAAATTTCACAACAGGATCAGCTATCACCTCTAAATTTTCGTAGTTGAGCAAAAGCTCTTGCATATATTTCTTGTAAAGCTTTCTATCTGATTGAGTTCGTGGTCCTCTGACTGCTGGACCTCTGCTTCTATTTAATAATCTGAACTGAATTCCTGATTTATCAGCTACATCACCCATAACACCATCTAAGGCATCAATTTCTCGGACCAAGTGGCCCTTGCCTAGTCCTCCGATGGCCGGATTACACGACATTTCACCTATAGTCTCTATTTTATGTGTAAAAAGACCAGTGTTTACGCCTATTCTGGCCGATGCTGCTGCAGCCTCACATCC
Organism: uncultured Pelagibacteraceae bacterium; assembly: GCA_902578115.1. GTDB lineage: Bacteria > Pseudomonadota > Alphaproteobacteria > Pelagibacterales > Pelagibacteraceae > Anoxypelagibacter. The sequence continues at coordinate 68,343 of CACHBR010000003.1, forward strand.
AGCATGTCCGCCTCCTATTACAGCCACATCAAAGGTCATTTTATTGCTCATAGTGGGAATGTATCGATGAAATATGATTTTACAAGCTCAAAGATGAGTTATTTACCGATACAAAAGTCCTGAAATATAGATCCCAGTATTTCTTCCACATCAACCTTGCCTACTATGCTCCCAAGATGTCTTGTGGCAAGTCTAAGGTCTTCTGCGGCTGTCTCTATCTCTTTTTTTTGATCTTTCTTTAAAAATTTATCTATTTCTTTTAATGCTGCATTAAGTTTTGCTCGATGCCTCTCTCTAGTAACCAAAATATTATTAGCTTTCATAAATTTTTTACTTAGCTTCTCTTTTATTGTCTTTATGAGCCTGTCAATGTTTTTACTATTTTTTACCGATATTAAAATTTGATCATTTTTCTTAAATTCATTTTTTGGAGTTTTTTTGCTTAAATCGGATTTATTAAAAACTAATATACAGTCATTATTAATTAATTTTTTAACATCCTTGTTAATTGTTTTTTTTGATAAATCAATCATGACCAAAGTTAAATCAGCCTCTTTTGCTTTTTTTATAGCTCTTTTAATACCCTCTTTTTCGACCTTATTTTTAGCTTTTCTTATACCAGCTGTATCAGCCAAAATCACAGGGTATCCATCTATATTTAAATAGGTTTCAACCACATCTCTTGTGGTACCTTCCTCTTCTGAGACGATTGCAGCATCTCTTTTTGCAAGAAGATTTAATAAAGATGACTTCCCAGCGTTAACATCTCCTATGATAGATATTCTAAAACCATCTCTAATTTTTTCCCCAACTTTTTGGTCCTCTAAAATTTGTTTAATATCAGTGTGGACTTGTTTAATTGATTTCTGAACTTCCTTTAAAACACTTCCAGGAAGATCATCTTCTGCGAAGTCTATTTGAGCCTCTACATACGATAATGATTTAACCAATTTTTCTCTTAAGTTTTCATAATATTTAGATGCATGTCCTTGAACTAAATTTGCTGCTTGTTCCCTTTGAAGCTCAGTTTCAGCGTGTATTAAATCTCCAATACTTTCTGCTTTGATAAGATCAATCTTATTATTTTGAAATGCAATTTTAGTGAATTCCCCTGGTTCAGCTAATCGACAATTTTTTTGGTCTGATAGAACCTTTAAAAGGTAGCTTATTACAGCATTACTTCCATGAATATGAAGTTCAGCTAAATCATCCCCTGTGAAACTATGGGGTTTTGGAAACCACAAAAGTAGTGCTTCAGGATCAATAATTTTTTTATTTTTTGGATCTACAAATTTACATAAATTTATCTGATTTGATTTAATATTTTTTTCATTAGTTAAAGACTTGCAAATATTAAGTGTCTGCGGACCCGATATTCTTACTATGGCTATGCCGCTTGGGCCTTTTCCTGAGGATAATGCAAATATATTCATTTATTAAATTTTGTTTTTTATTAACATAGAATATATGCAAAATGCTATTTGTTTTAGTACTAAGTTTGGCTGGATTACAGCTACTGAGCAAAAAAACAAAGTAACTTCTATTCGTTTTAAAAAGTCATCAAAACAAGGGAAAACTTCATTTTTATTAAATAAACTTAAAAGTGATATTAATTTATTTTTTAAAAGTGAGACGAAACTTATAAATCTTCCATTAAAAATTGAGGGTAGCTCGATCCAAAAAAAAGTGTGGAACGAACTTAGAAAAATTAAAAAAGGGAAAACCAAAAGTTATGGAGAGATTGCTAAAAGATTAAGATTATCACCAAGATACGTTGGTAAGATTTGCGGTCAAAATCAACATATTTTAGCTATTCCATGTCATAGGGTCATAAGATCTGATGGGTCGTTGGCAGGATTTTCTGCAACGGGCGGTATAAATCTTAAAAAAAAACTTTTAGAGTTTGAAAGAAATAAATAATTTTTTTACTTCAAGGATTGAAAAATACCTTTATCAGAAATTTTAATACTAATTTCCTTTAAAAAATTAAACTTATTAATATCTTTCAAAATGAAGTCCTTTATCGGTGAAGTAATTTTATTTTGTTTAAAAAAACTATTTGTTAAATTAATTCCTAAACCAAAAAGTAAGTTTTCTGGTTTTCTTGAACTTACAAATTTCTTAATAATCTCAGAATCTCTTATTGGCAAACCTAAAGATTGGTTGTATTCAATAAATTGAAATAATTTAATAATATCTCTTATTATCAAATTAAAACCTTGGCCTGCTACTGGATGAACATTATAAGAGCCGTCGCCAAGAACTAATGAGTTATTTTTTGAAAAAATAGAATTGAATTTAAAAGAAATTGGGAAAGTAACAATTTCGTTCAAATTTATATTTGTTTTATTACCTAATATTTTTTTTAATTTATTATAAACAAGATCCTTTGTGTTTATAGTTTTCAATTTATTTGAAACACTCCAAACAAAAGAGAAATTTTTTTCATTAATTGGTAAAATCGCAAGTGGGCCCTCTTTTAAAAAGTACTGTCTTGGGTCACTAATGTTAATATTATGGCTAACCATGGATGTTAAGGCAATTTCTTTATCATCTTTTTGGATATATCTTTTTCCAACAAACTCTGAAATTATTTTTGAACTTCTTCCAACACATAATAATATCAAATCATATACATAACTTTTTTTTCCCAATAGAATACAGGTATTCTTAGTATCAACTTTTTTTACTTCTTTATTAATAATTTTTATATTTTTTTTACTTTTAATTTTTTTTAAAAAAATTTTTTTAAGATCATTATTTTTAATGATATATAAAAGATTTTTATGATTCTCAGAAAAATTAATAAAATTATAAAGATAATTTATTTTTTCATAAAACAAATTAATTTTTTTACATGACCAAAATAATTTGGCATCTTTTTTATCTAAGTATTTAATCAAAAATTTGAAATTACTTTGGGAAATTGCAGTAATTCTTGGATCGCTTGTTTTTTTTTCTTGTATATTTTTAATGATAAAATCTACTTCAATATCCAAATTACTAAGAGCCAAAGCTGCTGTTAAACCTGATAATCCATCTCCAATGATGCAAATTTTTTGTTTTTTCATATTTTTATGAATTTTATCAATTTTATATAAATGATACAAAGTAAACTAGGTGATTCGAGAAATGCAATTAAATAGTTTATTAAACAGTGTCGCAAGTTTTATGAAAAGGCGTCTAATTGAGTTATTTGGCCTAATTTTAATTGTTTTATGTTTCTTATTTACGTTCACTTTGGCCCTTTATTCCCCAGAAAACACAACATTGATATACAGAGCAGAAGGTGACGAGGTTATTAATATTTTCTACTATTATTCAAATGCAACAGCAGACTTTTTTCTTCAAAGTTTTGGATTAATGTCATTTGCAATTGGTATTTGCAGTTTATCTTGGGGAATAAATTTAATTATAAGTAAAAAAATAGAAAATTTATTAGCTAAATCATTTTACCTTTGTGCGAGTCTATTCTTTGGCTGTTTATTCATTTATTCAAGTTTCAATAATTCATTTTGGTTAATCGATAATGGTAATTCTGGATTTGTTGGTGAAAGAAGCTATAGTTTCTTTAGCAGTTTTTTTCCAATAATTGAGAGTGAATACTTTAAAATCGGTTTTCTTTTGTTAACCTTAACTTTTTTTGTTTTAGGTTCATCAATTAATTTTTTAAAGATTTTTAGATTTTTCGTAAAAAATAATCAAATTAATGATGGTAGGACAATTGCTCAGGATGAGCTAGAAGATAAGATTCAGGACGATGTTTATTTAGGTCAAGAAAAACAACAATCCTTTAGTTTTAAAATTAAAAATTCGGAAACAAAAACCAACAAATATAAATTACCTTCTCTTTCTCTTTTAGAAAAAAATAAAAGTTTATCAATTACAAAGTCGGGCACCAAAAATATTGAACCAGATTTTTTAGAAAAAATACTTCTTGATTTTGGTGTTCAAGGTAAAATTAAAAAAATTAGTAATGGTCCAGTAGTGACTTTATATGAATTTGAACCCGCTCCAGGGGTAAAAGTTTCTAAAATCATTAATTTATCTGATGATATAGCCCGTCATACAAGTTCTGTATCTACAAGAGTGTCTGTGATACCTGGAAAAAACACTGTTGGTATAGAAATTCCAAACACTAAAAGAGACGATGTATATCTTTCAGAAATAATATCCTCCGATAATTTCAGCAAAAAAGAAAATAGTTTACCAATTGCTCTTGGAAAAACCATTTCAGGAATTCCTATTACAGTTGATCTAACGTCGATGCCACATCTTTTAGTGGCTGGTACCACTGGATCAGGTAAATCCGTTTGTATCAATAGTATAATTATGTCACTACTATATAAGCATGGTCCTGATAATTGTAAATTTATTCTTATTGATCCAAAAATGTTGGAGCTGTCGTCTTACGAAGGAATTCCTCACTTATTAACCTCTGTAATTACAGATGCAAAAAAAGCTACATCGGCGTTAAGCTGGACTGTTAAAGAAATGGAAAGCAGATACAGATTAATGAGTTCGGATGGTGTTAAAAATATTGATGGATACAACCAAAAACACAAACTCAAAATGCCTTATATTGTTGTTGTTGTAGATGAAATGTCAGATTTAATGTTGGTGTCTGGTAAAGAAATCGAGGGATATGTTCAGAAGTTATCAGCAATGGCAAGAGCAGCTGGTATTCATATTATAATGGCCACTCAACGACCTAGTGTAGATGTAATAACAGGAACAATTAAAGCAAATTTTCCTACTAGAGTATCTTTTCAAGTAAGTTCAAAAATTGATAGTAAAACAATTTTAGGAGAGCAAGGTGCTGAACAACTTTTAGGAAAAGGCGATATGCTGTTTATGTCATCAGCTAATAAAATTTTTAGAATTCATGGTCCATATGTTTCTGAAAGTGAAATAGAAAAAGTTAATAGCTTTTTAAGATCACAGGGTGAACCAGATTATATTGACGAGATCACGACAATTAATGTAAATGATAAATCTGAAAGTTTATCAGGGGATGGAAATGATGAATTGTATAACTCTGCACTTAAAATTGTTCAAACAGAAAAAAAAGCATCAACTAGTTTTTTACAGAGAAAACTTCAAATTGGTTATAACCGAGCTGCTAGAATAATTGATCAAATGGAAGATAATGGAATAGTTAGTAAAGCAAACCATGTTGGTAAACGAGAGGTTTTATAGTTTTTTGTTAAAAAAAAATATAACTTTAATTTTATTTATAATCCTATTTATAAACTACTTTAATCAACTAAAAGCACTTGAAAAAATAAGTATTATTAATAACTTTAATTCTTCAGAGACTCTTAAATTTGATTTCAAACAAAAATCATTTGATAAAGATGAAAAAGGAGTTTGTTTTTTGAAAAGACCATATTTCTTGAGGTGTTTATACAATGACAAAAATCAAAAAGAACTTATTATCAATAATAGAATTTTAGTGATTTATCATAAAAGATATAAAAAGATTTATAGATATCCAGTATCAAAATCCTTTTTTATTGATATTTTAAATAGAGAGAAATTTTCTAAATTAATTTCAAATGGAGAGAGTTTGGAAAATAAAAACTTTTTTGAAGTTAAATATTCAGATGAAAAAAGAGGGGAAATAACATTTTTTTTTAATAAGAAAGATTACAATTTAAATGGATGGAGGTTAGTTGATGTTAATAATAATGTTACAATATTAAAAATTGAAAATTTGATAAAAAATTCTATTATTAAAAAAAATTTTTTTCTAATCCCAGATCAAAATTAATAATTTAAGAAACCATTTTACCTATATTTTCGCCTGCGAAAATATGAAAATGTAAGTGAGGAACTTCTTGACCACCATCATTTCCAATGTTTGTTAAAGTTCTATAACCCTTTTCTTTTGCACCTAATAAATTTGATACATGTGTTATAGCTTTGTTAAATTCTACTATTTCTTTGTCTGAAGCCTTATTATTAAAATCATTTAAGTCAACATACTCACCTTTTGGAATTACTAAAACATGTATTTTTTTTTGAGGATTAATATCATGAAAAGCTAAAACATGATCATTTTCGTAAACTTTCTTGCAAGGAATTTCACCTCTAAGAATTTTTGCAAATATATTATTTTTATCGTAACTCATTTTTGTCTTTTCTTTAGTTCATCCATTACATCTTCGATATTTATATTATTAGCCTCTAAATAAACCATTAAATGATAAATGACATCAGCAGCTTCGTGTACTTTATTTGAATTTTTTTCCACAGACTCAATTAATTCAGCAATTTCTTCTTTTACTTTTGAAACACTTAAGTTTTTATCATTAAGAAGTTTGTTCGTATAAGATTTATCAGGAGAAGAATTTTTTCTCTCCCTAATTATTTTTATTAGTTGTTCCAGGTTTTCAAACATCTTATAACCTTACTGATACATTTTTAGAATTCAAATATTCTTTGGCATCTTTAATTTTAAATTCGCCGTAGTGAAATATGGAGGCAGCTAAAACTGCACTTGCCCCACCTTTTACTATACCATCATACAAATGATCCAATGTTCCAACACCTCCAGAGGCAATAACAGGAATATTTGTACTTTTTGTAATTGCTTTCAATAAATCAACATCATAACCAGATTTAGTTCCGTCTTTATCCATTGAGGTCAATAGAATTTCTCCAGCTCCGTTAGACTCTACTTCTTTTGCAAATTCTACAGCATCGATGCTGGTTTTATTTCTTCCCCCGTGTGTAAAAACTTCCCACTTATTATCAGAAACATTCTTAGCATCAATCGCTACAACAATACATTGGGATCCAAATTTTTTCGAGGCTTCTTTAACAAAACCCACATTCTTTACAGCTGCAGTATTAATAGAAACTTTATCTGCTCCAGCTAGTAATAAATCGGTAATGTTTTGAATAGTTCTTACACCACCTCCAACAGTTAGTGGTACAAAGCATTCCTTTGAAGTTTTTATAACAATATCAATTATTGTGTCTCTATTTTCATTTGATGCAGTAATATCTAAAAAACAAATCTCATCAGCTCCACCATCACTATAAATCTTAGCTTGTTCCACTGGATCCCCAGCATCTTTTAATTCAACAAAGTTAATACCTTTAACAACTCTTCCATTTTTAACATCTAAACATGGAATAATTCTATTTTTTAACATTTCTCCTCTTTTTCGCTTTACTTGGTAATAAGCCTTTATTTACTGCTCTTGCTCTTTCAGAGAAACCGAGCTTCTCTCCGTTTCTAATTTTTCTTCTTATCGTAGATAATTTTGCAACCATAATTTACTCTATCTCTTTAACCAACTCATCAAGTTTAATATCACCATCATAGATGGCTTTACCAACAATAATACCCTCAATTTTTTTATTATTTAGATCTTTCGCTTTTTTAATATCATTTATTGAAGAAACTCCCCCTGAAATAATAACAGGACAATTAGAGAACTCTGCAATTTTTACAGTTTCATCAAAATTAGGGCTAGTTTTCATTCCATCTCTATTGATGTCTGTATAAATTATTCTGCTAACACCAAAATCATTCACTGCTTTAAGGTAGTCTATAGTTTTAACATTTAAATTTTCTTTCCAGCCCGACACAGAAAGATTTCCGTCTTTCGCATCTAATCCTAAAGCAATTTGACCTTTAAACTTTTCACAAGACTCTTTTAAAAATTCTTTATTTTTAATCGCGCCGCTACCCAAAATTACTTTCTCTACTCCAGCATCGATATATTGTTTAATGCTATCAAGAGATCTAACACCACCACCTATTTCGATTTTTAAATCGTATTTGCTCACTATTTCTTGGATAATATCTAAATTGACTGTTTTACCAGTTAAAGCTCCATCTAAATCAACAATGTGTAAGTTTTTAAAGCCATGATCTTTATATTTTGCTGCTTGATCAACCGGTGAAGTTTCATATTCAGTTTTATTTTCAAAATCTCCTTTGATTAATCTTACGCATTTTTTATCTTTAATATCTATTGCTGGAAATATTTTCATTATTATAAATTTAAAAAATTTTGAATTAGATTTAAACCAGTTTTATCACTCTTTTCTGGATGAAATTGAGTTCCAAAAATATTTTCTTTTTCAACTGAGCACACAATATTAGATGAATAATCTGTTGTTGCTGAAATTACACTTTTATCTTCAGGTACAAATTCATAACTATGTACAAAATACATATGAGAATTATTTTTTATATTTTTAAAAATTTTACTATCCTTGATGATATTAATTTCATTCCAGCCAATATGAGGAAGTTTAAATTTACCATTTTGATTGTCAATTTTAGAAACTTTTCCTGAGATCCAACCTAGTCCTTTTGTTTCTGCCTCTTCATATCCAACATCTGCAAACATTTGTAGACCAACGCAAATTCCTAATAAGGGTTTCTTGTTGGTTATGGCAAATTCTTTCAGTGTATCTGCAAGTCCATTTATACCGTTAAGAGAGTCTACGCAGCTTTTGAAGGATCCTTGACCAGGTAGTACAATCTTATCGCTCAGTTTTATTTTTTTTATATCTGAAGTTACTTCTATATTAACTTTGCCTTTAGCGACCTCTGTAAAAGAGTTGATGACTGAGCTTATATTGCCCGATTGGTAGTCAACAATAGTGACGTTCATTTGTTTTAAATAGTGCCCTTAGTAGATGGTATTGAATTTTTAATTCTTTTATCAATTTCCAGAGCTTCTTTAAGAGATCTTGCTAGGGCTTTAAAGCAAGACTCAATTTTATGATGACTATTTTCACCGTAAATATTTTCTACATGTAGCGTTATACCCGCAGACTGTGCGAAAGCTTGGAACCATTCTTTAAAAAGTTCTGTATCCATTTCACCAAGTTTTTCTACTTTAAGGTCTACGTTCCAAATTAAATATGGTCTATTTGATATATCCAAAGAAACACGAGTTAGCGTTTCATCCATAGGGATGTTTGTAGTAGCGTACCTTTTAATTCCTTTTCGATTTCCAGCTGCCTTTTTTATAGCTTCTCCGATAGCAATACCTGTGTCTTCGGTTGTGTGGTGAAGATCGATATGAGTATCGCCTTTAGCATTAATTTTCATATCAATGAGAGAATGCTTGGCAAGTTGCTCTAACATATGATCTAGGAAACCTATTTTGGTCTTTATTTTATACTTTCCTTTTCCATCGAGATTCACCTCGACCGAAATATTTGTTTCTTTCGTTTTCCTTTGAATTTTAGCTTTTCTGCTCATAATTTAGAAATTTAACTAAGATATATAGTTAAATTTATCATTTATCAATAAATGACCGCAGGGTCTTGAAGATTCAAAATGAGTAGCTACATATTAATTATGAGCACAAACCAAAATTGGCATGGAACTACCATAGTCCTAATTAGGAAGGGAAATCAAACTATTGTAGCTGGTGACGGACAGGTTAGCTTGGGAAATACAGTACTTAAAAGCAAAGCCAAAAAAGTGAGAAAGATTGAGAAAAGAAATGTGATTGCTGGTTTTGCTGGATCAACTGCAGATGCATTAACTCTTTTTGAAAGACTAGAGGCAAAGTTAGAAAAACACGCTGGTAATCTTACAAGAGCAGCTGTTGAACTTGCTAAAGACTGGCGGACAGACAAATATCTGAGAAGACTTGAAGCTTTAATGGCTGTAGCAGATAAGGAAAAAAGTTTTATTATTTCAGGAACAGGAGATGTTTTAGAACCAGAAGACGGTATAATTGGAATAGGTTCTGGCGGCAATTATGCTCTTGCTGCTGCAAAAGTTTTAATGGATAGTGATATGTCAGCAGAAGAAATTGCAAAAAAATCATTAAAAGTAGCATCGGAGATTTGTGTATTTACAAATGGTAATGTTACAACAGAAAAAGTTTGATTATGACACAAAAAGCACCAAATCTAAAAATTGTAAAAGAATCTTCAAATAAGGATAGTTCTAAAGTAAGTGCATTATCTCCACGAGAAATAGTTTCAGAATTAGATAGATATGTTATTGGACAACATCAAGCTAAAAGAGCGGTCGCGGTTGCATTAAGAAATAGATGGAGAAGACAAGCTCTATCAGAAGATATGAAAGATGAAGTTTTACCGAAAAATATTTTGATGATTGGACCAACAGGTGTTGGTAAAACAGAGATATCTAGAAGACTATCAAAGCTAGCCCAAGCACCTTTTATTAAAGTTGAAGCAACTCGTTTTACTGAAGTAGGCTATGTTGGAAAAGATGTAGAACAAATTATTAGAGATTTAATTGAAATAGCAATTGCTATGGAAAAGGAGAAAAGGAGAAAGGAAGTACACGCAAAAGCTCAATTAGCTGCAGAGGAAAAAGTATTGGATGCTCTAGTAGGTAAAAAAGCGAGTTTGGCAACACGAGAAAGTTTTAGGAAAAGATTAAGATCTGGTGATTTAGATAAAAATGAAATTGAGATCGAAGTTAGCGACACTTCGTCTGGAATGCCTAGTTTTGAAATTCCAGGTATGCCTGGTGCCAATATCGGTATGGTAAATATTGGTGAAATACTTGGTAAATCTGGAAGTCCAAAAGGTAAGAAAAAGAAGATGACTGTAAAGGAATCGCATGAAATATTAATTGCGCAAGAGTCTGACAAGATGATAGAGCAAGATAAAATTATTAAGCAAGCAAAAGACTCGACCGAAAATAACGGTATCGTATTTTTAGATGAAATTGATAAAGTTTCAGCAAGAGGAGATAGAATTGGGGGAGATGTATCTAGAGAGGGTGTGCAAAGAGATTTACTTCCACTAATAGAAGGAACAACCGTTAATACAAAATACGGCCCAGTTAAAACAGATCATATATTATTTATTGCTTCTGGAGCTTTTCAATTAGCTAAGCCATCTGATTTACTTCCAGAATTACAAGGGCGTTTACCAATAAGAGTAGAATTAAGTGCTTTAACAGAAGATGATTTTAAACGAATACTTAAGGAGCCAGATAATAGTTTGATAAAACAATACAAGGCCTTATTGAAAACTGAGGACGTTGACCTTGACTTCTCTGATGATGGCATAGATATGCTTGCAAAACTTTCTACCGAAATTAATGCAACAGTAGAAAATATTGGAGCAAGAAGATTACACACAATTATAGAAAAGGTTTTAGATGAGGTGAGCTTTACCGCCTCTGATAAAGCTGGACAAACTATAAAAGTTAATAAAGAATTTGTTAGTAAAAACTTGGGTGATCTTGTTAAAAATACAGATTTATCAAAATTTATACTTTAAAATTTTTCAATCGGATAACTAAAGCGCCTTTACCACCCTCTCTTGGTAATGCACTATCTATTTTAGCAATTTTTGAATATAGCGATGAGGTGTTTTTAATAAACTCAGGTATTGTTCCTTTTAATGTACTATGGTCCTTTGAAACGTAGACATTTTTTTCTAAGTTTGAATGATGTCCCTGACCAGTAATGAGTAATATTTCTGAAATACCTTTGTCGTAACAATTTTCAATAATTTCAGTAACTTTTTTGGTTGCTTCTTCTATAGATAGTCCATGAAGATCAAATTTATATCTTATAAATTTCTTTTTTTCCCTTTCCTTTTCTTCTTTATCTTGGATATCTGAGGAATTTTTTAGAAATTCTTCCCAACTTTTCTTATCTTTTTCAGATATTGTTGATTTTTTTTTCAACTATTTTTAATTTCGGCAAGATACCAATTTGGGGTCATGCTTGAAGTTGGACGAGTAAACTTCCACTTATCAATAACTGTTTTAATTTTATCTGGGTCCCCTTCAATAACGTTATTATCTTTATCTCGTTTTACTGAAATTATTTCACTTACAAATTTTACAGTAAAAAATAACGCTGTTGCCGTTTTTTCAAAATTTTCTACAACAGATGATTTTATACCTATAAATGTCAACTCAGATTTAATATTATTTTTATTTCTTTCTTCTATTGCAGACTCAAAATTTTGTCTCATTTCCTTTGTCAGCAAATCTTTTAAGCTTTTTTTATCCCCTTTAGCGAATGAATTAATTATAGTTTCGTAAGCTATCTCTGCTCCTTTTAAAAATTCTTTTCTTTGTTCTTTGTCAAATTCTGTTTGAGGTTTTTTGGTTTTTGATTTTATTTTCTCTTTGAACTTATCAAAATTTTTTTCGGAAAACCCCCCATAGACTTTATCCTGATGGCCGGTTCTTCTTCCAAGAATGTTTCTTAATCTAAGTATAATAAACCCAGCGATCATAGCTAGAAGTATTATGTCTAAATATCCAAATTCATTACTCATTATTTGATAAATATACATTATTAATATAATTTGGAAATGGACAAATGAACACAATATTATTATTTTTAATTGGCATTCCAGCAATTGAAATATTTGTGATGATTAAAATTGGCCAAAACATTGGTGCATTTAATACAATTTTACTAATATTCCTAACAGCTATAGTTGGAATATATTTTGCCAAAGCACAGGGTCTAAGTACTCTTAGATCAGGTATCCTCAACATGTATAAGAATGAAATACCTTTATTCGAGATAGTTTCTGGTGCGTCAATAGCTCTAGCAGCATGCTTATTAATATTCCCAGGATTTGTTACTGATACTTTAGGATTTTTTCTTTTAATACCTTGGACAAGAAAAATTATTATAGGTTCTTTTTTGAAAAAAAAAAATATGAGTAAAAAAGATGAAAACTACATTGAAGGTGAAATAATCAAAGAGGATAAAAAAAGAGGCAATGATGACGTATAAAATCGTTTCAAAGTATATAAAAGATTTATCGTTTGAGATAGCAGGAGCAAAAGCTTATTTTCTTTTGGAAAAAAATATAAAAAATTTTCTTGTAAATTTTGACATAAAAAGTCAAAAGATAAATCAAAATATTATTGAGGTAGATACCACACTGTATTTATCATCTAAAAAAGATACAAATTTATCGCCAATTTCTATTTGCCTTTCTTCTCTAGTGAATTTTGAAAAAGAGTTTGAAAAAAAGGAGATGGAAAAAGTTATATTAGTTGATGTTCCAAAAACAGTTTACCCTGAAATTAGAGAGACATTATGTTATTTATTCGAAAAGTCAGGATTTAAAAAAGTAAATCTTCAAAAAGAAATTGACTTTGAAAAACTTTACGAAAATAAAAAATCTTAAAAAAAATTCTTTTTTAAATTGGATTTCAAGAAATTATTATGCTTCTTTATCTCTTCGGGATCTATTTCAATGACAATTTTTTCTCGATTTCTCGAACTTTTCACTGAAATCTTATTTTCTTCGGGATTATAATTTGCACTGAATGACAAAGATGGTTCTTTTTGTCCAACAAGATTTATATAAACTTCTCTCAATAATTCACAATCTAAGAGAGCATTATGTTTAGTTCTTCTTGAAATATCAATATTAAAACGTTTACAAAGATTGTCGAGTGAGTTTGAGGAAGCTGGAAACTTCGATCGAGCCAAACTCAAAGTATCATCAACTTTTTTTATGTCTAGAACTTTCTTATTAATTTTTTTTAGTTCACTATTTAAAAATCCTATGTCGAAAGGAGCATTATGTATTATTAACTTTTTTCCATCGATGAATTCTAGTAATTCATCAGCTATTTCCTTAAATTTTTGTTTGTCTTGCAAAAAGTCATTGGAAAAACCGTGAACCTTAAAAGCCTCTTGGGAAACCTTTCTTTCTGGATTTATAAGTTTGTGAAAAATTTTTTTTGTTGGAATCAAATCTTTTGTTTCAATACAAGCTATCTCTAAAATTCTATCACCATCATTAGGAGACAAACCAGTAGTTTCTGTATCTAAAAAGATTTCATTCATATCTTAATCATTATATTTTTAATATTTTTTTTTAAAAGTTTTAAAGATCCATTATTGTTGATAACATAATCACAAAATTTAATTTTTTTTACAGGTGAAAGTTGTCTTTTATTTAAAAGGTTAAAGATCTTCTTATTATTACCTCTTTTTAGATATCTTTTTAACCTTAAATCTCTCCTTGAGTTAACAAGTATAATCTTATCATAATCTTTCATTAGTTTGCTTTCAATAAGAAGTGGTATTTCAAAAATTACGAATTTTTTTTTCTTGTTATTTTTTATAAAGTTTCTTATTTGCTTTCTTACAATAGGATGAATTATTTTTTCGAGATCTTTTAGTAGCTTTTCATTTTTTGATATAATTTTTTTTATATTATTTTTTATATTATTTTTACTTTTAAGTTTAAATTTTTTTAAAATTTTTGTTTTAAAAATATTTGTTCGATAAATTTTTTTTACGGCTTTATCGGCATCAAAAAGTGGATATTTCTTAGATGCAAGTATTTTAGCTACTGTCGACTTTCCTGATGCCAATGAACCAGTAATTCCTATTTTTATCATTTGATTAAATCAGTAACCTCTGTATTTATTTCTGGTCTAATACCGTGCCATATTTCAAATGCTTTCAATGCTTGATAAATAAACATGCTTTTACCATTTTCTATTTTCTTACCTATTTTTTTTGCTTTTTCTAAGAATTTTGTTTCGGTAGGATTGTAAATTACATCATAAAATAACTGACCATCTAGTTTGGAATAATCTAATTTAATTTCCTCATTTTTCTTTATACCTATACTTGTGGCATTAATTATTAAATCAGATTTTATTGTTTCTCCCCAATTTATAACTTTTAAGAAGGGGAAGCTTTTTTCTAAATCTTCTGCTTTTGCTTTTGTTCTGTTAGATAAAACTATTTCTAAGATTCCCATATTTTTTAATGCCAATATAATTGAGGGAACTACGCCCCCAGCACCTAAAATTAGTGCCTTTTTATTTTTTAGATTAAAATTGGTTAATTTTATTGCTTGCGAAAAACCATAAACATCCGTGTTATCACCAACCAACTTATTTTGTCTTTTGAAAATTGTATTTACTGAATGGGTCTTTTGTGCAGTATCTGACAAATGATCTAAAAAAGGAATAACCTGTCTTTTGAAAGGAACTGTAACATTTATACCTTCGGTCTTGCTTTCTCTTATATCATTTAGAGTTTTTTCAATATCATTTTTCTCTAAGGACTTTTTTTCATAGATAGCATTTACGCCATACTTTTTAATCCAAAAATTGTGTAGTAATGGTGATAACGAATGCTCTACTGGGTTTCCTATTACTAAATATTTTTTCATTTTTTTTCTTTTCTGCTCAATTTATTAATAAAAAAAAGTGCTAGTGCTGTTAATAAAGCAAATAACTCCAATGCATGTCCAGAATCACCAAGAATTTTTTGTACTAAATAAAAAATAACACAAACTACCAGCCAAATTAAGATTACCATTTTAAATTATTTAAATACTCCTTTATTTTTTTAATTGGAAGTCCCATAATCGAATCCTCTTCTCCATCAATTTTTAAAAATAAATCTTTTCCACCAGATTCGATTTGATAGACTCCATAAGCATACAATTTTTTATCATCTACTTTTTTTAAGTAAGATCTAATTTGGTCTAAATTAAGATCTTTCATAGTAAGAGAAGAAGTGTCTGTATAGTTCCAAATCATTGCTCCATTTTTAGATATACAAACTGAACTTATTAGCTGATGTTTTTTTCCATTTAGTCTCATGAGAATTTCAAGTGCTTCTTGTCTTGATTTTGGTTTTGATATTAACTCTCCTTCAAAATCGATAACGCTGTCAGCTCCCAAGACTATTCTGTCAGGATTTTTATTGCTTACTTTGTTTGCTTTTAATTCTGCCAAATTTTTCGAAATAAGTGTAGGTGTTGCATTTTCATTTAACATCGCAGCCTTGACCTCATCCTCATCAACATTGGATGGTTCAACATCACAATCTATTTTATTTTTCTCCAAAATTTCTTTTCTTACACCGCTTTTAGAAGCTAACACTATTCTCATTTGCTTTTTTGTATTTCGTAAATTTTAATTATAGAAGCAGCAGTCTCTTCAACTGATCTTCGTGTAACATCTATAATAGGCCATCTAAACTTTTTAAACATTAATTTAGAATTTTCTACTTCTTCTCTTATTTTTTCAACATTCGTATACAGTTTTAAATCAATGTTGCTGTTAGTATTAGCTCTGGTCTTTCTTATCTCTGACAGCCTTTCTGGGTCTGCCGTTAATCCAATAACGCAAAACTTATTTTCGTTTTTCTTAAGAAGTTCTGGAATTTTTTGATCTAAAACCAGGGGAATATTTAATGTTTTAAAACCTCGGTTAGCAAGATAGATTGATGTTGGTGTTTTACTTGTTCTGCTAACACCTAATAAAATTATATCTGCTATACTTATATCCTCATTTTTCTTTCCATCATCATGTGTCATTGTGAATTGGATAGCTTCAATTCTTTTATAATAATCTTCATCAAGCACATGTTGAGCACTAGGTTTGTGTGTAGCCTTTTGATTAAGTAATTTTGAAAAACTCAAGATTAAATTTCCTAAAACACCAAAACATGGAATGTTATTTTTTAAACTCTCAGCTGCAAGATGTTTAGCAAGATTAGTGTCGACGATTGTATATAAAATAATAGAGTTATTCTTTTCTTTACATTCTTTAATAATCTTTGCGATCTGTTGTTCTGTTCTTATAAAAACAAATTCCTTTTTATCATAATCAAAATTTGTAAATTGTGATTGTAAAGCCAGGAAAATTCTATCTAAGGTTTCACCCGTTGAATCAGATATAAGGAATATTTGATATTTGTTATTCATTATGTGTTGTGAATAATATTAGTATAAATAGAAAATACTAACAGTAATTTAGAAAAAAATTAATTTAATAACAGCAACTAACAAATTCTCAACAATCACTTTCATGTTAATGATTTGCTATCTAGTAATTAACAATGTTAATAACATGTCTATAATTCACCTATAGCTTATTTTTTTATCAAAAGGCAGTGTAAATAAAATGAGAAATATCCCTATTTTACTAACTAACATGACCTATTACATTAAATATATATTATATCTATATTATTAATTATTATGAACAGACTATTGAACTGTATAAATAATAAGAAATCTAGTGATACACCTGTATGGTTTATGAGACAAGCCGGAAGGTATTTACCTGAGTTTATGGAGATAAGAAAACAAAATACTGATTTTGTAAAACTTTGTTTAAACAGTGATTTGGCTAAAGAAATTACAATACAACCAATTAAAAGATTTGATTTAGACGCTGCAATAATTTTCTCTGATATTCTCATGATCCCCTATGGTCTAGGTCAAAATGTGAATTTTAAAAAAGGGTTCGGTCCACAATTAGACGAAGTCCAAATAGATATTTCAACTAAAATAAATAACGAAACTTTTACCAACAATCTTAAACCAGTTTATGAAGCAATAAAAAAAGTTAGAATAGAAATAGAAAAAAAAAACTTAATAGGTTTCGCGGGTGCTCCTTGGACGCTATTTTTATACATGATTAATAGACGATCACCCAAAAAAAATTTTAACTTTGAAGAAATAATTAAAAACAATACTCTTACAAGAGATTTATATAAAAAATTAGAAGAAATTATATGCCTTCATATCAAAAACCAGGTAGATGCAGGAGCTAACATAATACAAATTTTCGATTCTTGGGCAGGTTTACTTCCAGAAAATCAGTTAAAAGATTATTGTTATGAACCAACTAAAAGAATTGTAGAATTCGTTAAAAAACTTAATATTCCAGCTATCTGTTTTCCTAGAGGCATTGGTAAAAATTATGAAGATTTTTGTTCTTCCGTTAAACCAGATTGTATAAGTATTGATTATGAGGTTGATCCAAATTGGATAAAACAAAAAATTAAGACACCAGTAATACAAGGGGGATTGGATCCTAAAGTCTTACTAAAAAATAGAGAAGATATAGAAATAGAAGTAAAAAAATATTTAGATATATTTCGCGACCAACCGTACATTTTTAACCTTGGTCATGGAGTTCTGCCAGAAACTAAACCTGAAACAATAAAATTTGTAACAAGCTTGGTGAGAGAATATAAATGATCAAAGACCATCCAGATATAAAATTTGGTAAAACAGGATTATTATTGGTAAATCTCGGAACCCCGGATTCAACTAACTGGTTTGATATAAGAAAATATCTCAAGGAATTCCTCTCTGACAGAAGAGTTATAGAGGTAAACCCTATTCTTTGGCAAATCATACTTAATTTATTTATTCTAAATTTTCGTCCATCAAAAACAGCAAAAGCATATAAAGAAATTTGGATGAAAAAAGAGAATATGTCGCCGCTTAGGCACTATACAATTATGCAAACCAAAAAGTTGTCTGAGAAAATGCAGAAAAAAAATCTTATCATAGATTTTGCTATGAGATATGGAAACCCAAGCATAAAAAATAAAATGAGAGGTCTACAAAAATCAGGATGTGAAAATATAGTTGTCTTACCTTTATACCCTCAGTACGCTGCGGCTACTACAGCAACTGTATGCGATGAAGTTTACAGAACTTTAATGGATATGAGATGGCAACCAAGTTTACAAATAATACCACATTATGAGTCTGAACCTTTATATATAGAAGCTTTAAAAAACAGTCTTGAAAAGAAATTATCAGAATTAAACTGGAAGCCCGATACTATCGTCGCCTCTTATCATGGAATACCTAAAAAATATTTTGATAAAGGAGATCCCTATCACTGTTATTGCCAGAAAACTACGAGATTGCTATCGGAGCAATTTAAACAAATACCTATACAAACCACATTCCAATCAAGATTTGGACCTCAAGAATGGTTGCAACCTTATACAGATAAAACTTTAGAAAATTTACCAGCCGAAGGAAAAAAAAATGTTTTAGTAATTTGTCCAGGCTTTTCATCAGATTGTGTAGAAACATTAGAAGAAATTTCAATGCAAGGTAAAGAAAGTTTTGTAAAAAGTGGTGGTATAAATTTTGATGTTGTACCTTGTTTAAATGATAATGATGATCATATAAATTTACTACAACATTTAGCGAAGAAATTTATTTTAAAATGAATTTTTATTTATTCTTTAAATCATTACACCTTATTGCGATCATTTCTTGGATGGCTGGTTTATTGTATCTACCAAGAATATTTGTATATCATGCAGAGACTAAAAATGATGACGTTAAAAATACCTTTAAAATTATGGAAAGAAGATTGTTCGTTTATATTATGAATCCTGCTATGATTTTATCTTGGTTATTCGGTCTTATCTTAATACACTCGATTGGAATTCAGTCTTTCAGCGAATTTTGGCTTATTGCTAAAATTGTATTAGTTATATTACTAACATTTTACCATTTTTTTTTATTTAATTGCCTCAATAAATTTAGTTTAGACAGAAATGAGCACTCATCTAAATTCTTCAGAGTAATTAATGAGGTTCCTACTGTTCTGCTTATTGTTATTATATTTTTAGTTGTTTTTAAGCCTATTTAGACTTGAAATAATTATTATTATTTAATATATTACGCTTACTTACCTTATCAAACAATCATTATGGACTTACAAGAACTAAAAAAGAAAACGCCTTCTGAGCTTATTTCCCAAGCTGAAAAGCTTGGTATTGAAAATCCAAGCACATTAAGAAAACAAGAAATTTTATTTTCTATATTAAAAAAGCTTGCTGAAAAAAATGAACAAATAACAGGAGGCGGCGTACTGGAAGTTCTTCAAGATGGTTTTGGTTTTTTAAGAGCAATTGAATCAAATTACCTTCCAGGACCAGACGATATATATGTTAGTCCAAGCCAAATTAGAAGATTTGGATTACGTACTGGTGATTCAGTAGTAGGAGAAATACGAGCACCTAAAGATTCAGAAAGATATTTTGCTTTATTAAAAGTTAATCAAATAAATTTTGAAGATCCAGACAAGGGAAGAAATAAAATAGCATTTGATAATTTAACGCCGCTTTACCCAAATCAACAATTAAAAATGGAAGTCGAGAAAAACACAGCTGAAAAAAAACCTGATCAAACTGCTAGATTGATTGATCTAGTAAGCCCGATCGGAAAAGGGCAACGATCATTAATTATTTCACCTCCAAAAGCAGGAAAAACAATTATACTTCAAAATATTGCTCATTCATTGGCCGCCAATCATCCAGAATGTTATCTAATGGTTTTATTAATAGATGAAAGACCCGAAGAAGTAACTGATATGCAACGAACAGTTAAAGGTGAAGTTATAAGCTCAACCTTTGATGAGCCTGCATCAAGACATGTTGCTGTAGCGGAGATGGTAATAGAGAAAGCAAAAAGATTAGTCGAGCATAAAAAAGACGTAGTAATATTGTTAGACTCAATTACAAGACTTGGAAGAGCATATAACGCGGTTGTTCCAAGTTCTGGAAAAGTATTGACAGGAGGTGTTGACGCAAATGCATTACAGCGACCAAAAAGATTTTTTGGAGCAGCTAGAAATGTTGAACAAGGTGGGTCATTAACTATTATTTCTACCGCTTTAGTTGACACAGGGAGTAGAATGGACGAAGTAATATTTGAAGAATTTAAAGGTACAGGTAATTCTGAATTAATATTAGATAGAAAAGTTGCTGATAAAAGAATTTATCCAGCTGTTGATGTTACAAGGTCTGGCACTAGAAGAGAAGAATTGTTATTTAAAAAGGAAGATCTAACGAAAATGAATGTCTTAAGAAGAATTATAAGCCCTATGGGTACAATGGATGGTATAGAATTTTTAATTTCTAAGCTCAAAAATACTAAAAATAATGCAGATTTTTTTATATCGATGAACAAGCCTAACTAAAATCGATGGATGAAGGTTTACAAGATTACAAAGAGCAACAAAAAAGTATAAATAATTTCTTTCCAAGATTTCCAAATAAACCCAACTTCAAAGGCAAAAATATTCTTGAGTTTGGTTGTGGTAGGGGCGCATTTTCTTTAAATCTAGCAAACGAGGAACCTAAAAATATAGTGGCTATTGACACAAATCCTAATTATATAAATTTTGCCAAAAAAAATTTAAATACTAATTTTCACCAACACAAAAATAAAATTAACTTTTTATATCAAAATATTAATGATTGGCAAACTGATCTAAAATTCGATTATATAATTACAAAAGAAGTATTTGAACATACGTTAGACTTACCCAAAGTTTTGAATTCGATGTACAAATTGTTAAATAAAAATGGATTAGTCCTCGCAGGTTTTGGACCACTTTATAATTTTTTTAACGGTGATCACGGCTATACCAGAGCAATTTTACCTTGGTTTCATCTTTTACTTCCCAATAAATTTTTAATATATAATGCAAATAGAAATAGAGAAAACAAAATTAAATCTATCGAGCAACTTGGTTTAAATACTTACTCTTTAAAGAAGTATAGAGAAATTTTTAACAATTCAGAGTTTGAGATTATTTATTTCAAGACAAATTGTACATCAAATAAGTTAGCAATTCCTTTTAAAATTTTAAGTAAAATAAAATTTTTAGAGGAGTATTGTACTTTTAATATATTTATTGTGTTAAAAAAAAAATAGTTTATTAATATTGACGTTTAGAAAATTTTTGTAATATACTGTTTTTGTTGCGGGAGTAGCTCAGTGGTAGAGCGAAACGTTGCCAACGTTTAGGCCGAGGGTTCAATTCCCTTCTCCCGCTCCATATAAAAAATTATGAGTGATTTAGCAGATAAAAAATGTATACCGTGCGAGGGAGGTATACCAAGTTTCAATATTAATGAAATACACAAATATCTTAAAAAGGTTGATGGATGGGATGTTAAATCTGATGATCAAAAGACCTATTACTTGTTAAAAGAGTTTAAATTTAAAAACTTTTTAGAAAGCCAAAATTTTGTAAATAAGGTAGGTCAAATAGCTGAAAAAGAAGGACATCATCCAGATATTTGGTTTGGATGGGGTTATGCTAAAATTAAAATATTTACTCATGCTATCAAAGGATTACATGAAAGCGATTTTGTCCTTGCAGCTAAAGTAGATAGAATTTCCTAATGATTAAAGTGTCTAGTTCCAGTAAAAATCATTTTAACTTTGGCTTTATCAGCAACTCTAATTGACTCTTTATCTCTTATTGACCCACCAGGTTGAACAATCAATTTAACACCAGATTTAATTAATTTTTTTATACCATCAGGGAAAGGGAAAAAAGCATCCGATGCAGCTATTGAATTTTTTATTTTTTTAGGCTGAAATGTTTTAGCTTTCGCTACTGCAATTTTACAGCTATCAACTCTACTTGGTTGTCCTGCTCCAATACCTATTGTTGAAAAATCTTTAGTAACAACAATAGAATTTGATTTAACGAATTTGCAAACATTCATCGCAAATTTTGCTAATTTTATCTCTCTTTTAGAAGGTTTTAATTTTGTCACAAATTTTAACTTTTTATAATCAAATATCTCTAAATTTTGGTCTTGAATTAATAAAGAATTGTTAAAACACTTGATCTGAATATCAGAAATTAATTTAAATTTTGAAATGTCGATTAAAATCAAATTTCTTCTTGATCGAAAAATTCTTAAAGCCTCTTGGTCGAAACTTTTTGCTAAAATTACCTCAAAAAAAGTTTTAGAAATTTCTCGTGCAATCTTCTTGTTTATCTTAAAATTGCACGCCACTACCCCTCCAAACGCACTCACAGGGTCGCATGACAAAGCATGTTGGAAAGATTTAAGCGGTGACGAATTTACTGATACCCCGGATGGATTTGCGTGTTTAATAATAACTGTACCTGTTTCTTTAAGTGAATCCAAAATTTCTAGACCTGAAAAAATATCATTGTAATTATTATAGCTTAAATTCTTACCCGCTATTTTTTTAAAACCAATTTCTTTTTCACTTAGTTTATTTGAATAAATACTACTTTTCTGATGAGGATTTTCCCCATACCTTAGATCGGTTAATTTTTTTCCAGACACAGTCATTTTATCTGGAAATTTTATATTCATTTCTTTATTAAACCAATTCGAAATTATTGAATCGTAATAAGCGGTTAATCCAAAAGCTTTACTCGCCATGTATTCTCTAAATCTTAAATCGGTAGAGCCTTTGTTTTTTTCTAATTGATTAATCAAAAATTTATAATCACTTTTATCAGTAATTATCGTTACATCCTTAAAATTTTTAGCAGCAGCTCTCACCATCGTGGGCCCACCAATATCAATATTTTCAATAATACTATTTTTATCTTTATTTTTTGTAATAGTTTCTTGAAATGGATAAAAATTCACAACAATTAAATCTATATTTTTAAATTTATTTGAACTCATCTGGCTTTGATGTTTTTTATTTGACCTATTGTTCAATATTCCAGCATGAATTTTTGGGTGAAGAGTTTTAACTCTTCCATCAAGCATCTCTTTAAACCTTGTAAATTTTGAAACTTCCGTACAATTATACTTAAGTTTAATGATTTCTTTGAAAGTTCCCCCAGAGCTAATAATATTAATTTTGTTTTTTTTCAAATAGAATAATATTTTCTCTAAATCAGATTTATCAGATACAGAAATCAATGCATTCTTAATTTTTCTAAGCATAATTTTTTAAATTGATCTTTTAAGTTCCCATTTTATACATGTATCTTGTTGATTAGTATTACCATAAATAACCGCACAATCATTATTTACTATTCTATTTCTACCCATAAATAATCCTTTCTCTATTTCTAAATTATGGCTTTCGGAAATCAGTATCCAAGATTTTTTTTGGTTAATCTGCAAAAGTATACTTTGTCCACTTATAGTTTTGATTGCTGATATGCCTGGATATATGTGGAATCTTATACTAAATCTTAATCCTTGGGGAACGTTATTTTTTTTTATTAGAGTATCTACCCCATTCACATCACCATTTTTTTTTAAAACTTTAATTTCTCTTCTATGCAAATATCCATATTTGTTTAAGTAAGCATTATGTGTTGCTGCAACGAATGTATCATTTTTACTTTCCTTACGCGCAATATCATAAATTTTAAAACCATCACTAATAGTTGAACCAAAAGTTTTATTTATTAAATTATTCCTTTGAAACTTAACTACAGATGTATCATTTAAGCACAAGGTCGACTGTGCTGAGGTAAATTTACTTATAAGCTGTGTTTTTTTTGATATCTTTCTTCCGTAACCACAATTAGTAATTATTTTGTTACCTTCATAAAAATATTCGAAAGAAAGTGGACCTGACTGATAATCTTTTGAATATTCATATACTGGAGGCTCGCCAGAGTCGAAATATAGTGTATTTTTCTTATTTTTTATAATTTGAATTTGACCTACGAATTCTAATTTTTTATTAAAAACATAATTTAATTTTGATAAATATATCAAGAAGCCGTCTAAATTTTTCTCAGTTGTGCCATTAAAAAGGGGCAAGTTTTTGCTTTCACTTTTTAATGAATTTAAACAAATTAGATTTTTATCAATAATATCATTTAAATATTCAGGTACTACTTCCTGTGCATTTTGTATCCATTCTTTTATTATTATAAAATATTGTAAAAAAAATATAAGATTTTCTGCATTTCTATTTTTTGGAAAACCATTTTTATCAAAAAAACTATCTATAATTCTTTTTAACTCTTTTAAGCCAAAATTATAATTAATATAATATTCTTTAAAAACTAAACCTGACAATATAATCGAAGCTAAGCATGATATTCTGGTTGTCTCGTATGAAATTATATTTAAGTTTTTTTTTAAAAAGTTAACTTGTTTTACTAGATACATTGTGAAAAATTTATGAAATTTATCCTCCTTTTTATCTAAAAATAAATCTGCATTTGAAATCCACGCAATAATTCTTTTACTCAAGATATTCTCATCCCACACTTCTTTTTTATAATTTCCGTAGTTTTTTATCCAATCATTTATAATTTTTTTCATTGACTCCTTATCATTCTTTCTGTCAACAAGATTTAACCATAAAAAGCTATGCAAATTTTTTATATCACTTTTATTTTTTGCGTTACTCCAGAAATAATTTGCTTCAAATTTTGAAATTTTCAAAAGGGACTCTCTATGATTCAAGAAAGGCGACAAAAGATGTGGGTTAGGGTAGAAAAAAAATCTTGATGGACTTTCCGTCAACAAACGCTTGTTGTAAAAAGAAGTTGAAAAAAAAAATCTTCTTATTGATTTTATTGTAATCTTTTTAGCAGATAAGAAGTAAAGATAGATACTTTTAAGATCTAACATTAATTAACTAGAACGAAGTAATCCAATATTCTTTTTTAAGTCCCCGTTATTTTCATTAAAAATAGTAGAACCCGAAACTAATATGTTAGCCCCCGCATCTTTTACTTGTTTTGAATTATTAAAATTTATCCCACCATCAATTTCAATATCAATTTTTAAATTTCTTTCTGATATGATTTTTCTCAAGCTTTTTACTTTATCAAGAACTTCTGGCATAAACTTCTGTCCTCCAAAACCCGGTTCTACACTCATAATTAAAATCAAATCAATTTCATTAATATATTTTTCGATTAAGTTTATACGTGATTTAGGTTTTAAGGATACCCCAACTTTTTTATTATATTTTTTAATTAAACCAATTGTGTGAGCTATATTATCTGTGGCTTCTGGATGAAAGGTAATTATATCTGAACCAGCCTCCGAAAATGATTTTATATAGTTATCAACTGGAGATATCATTAGATGGACATCAAAAGTTTTTTTTGTAAAAGGCCTTAGTTTTTTTACAACCTCAGGACCAATAGTAAGATTAGGTACAAAATGTCCATCCATAACATCTACATGAATATAGTCAGCACCTGCTTTATCTAAAGAAACAATTTCCTCACCCAATTTACTAAAATCTGCAGAGAGTATAGATGGGGAAATTTTGATTGAACTCGTCATTATTATTTATTTATAGTTTTAATTTTTTTTATGTCAAAAAAAATTTCTCTTTTTCAACTTCTACTACCAATATCCTCAGACTGGGAAACAATGTTTTTATCTGGAGCGGCAGACATACCCATTTTGAAAGCTAAAAACCATACTAATATTATACCAAGTAACCAAAAGATAATTTGCCATACCCATATTGATGGTATTCCAAAAGCCCAACTTTCAACATTGTTCGGGTTTCCAAACATGTTGTTTCCTATTATCACACCAGGGCCTAATGAAAAAAATATCCAAGTTACAGTTACAATCCATGCACTTGGTTTTAGACTTCTCCTGCTTATTGAAAAATTCTTATGATCATTAAAAAACTCATGAACTTTATTTTTATAATTATTCTCTTTAGTCTCTTGAGTTATAAATGAAATTGAGATGGCTGAAATAAAATTAAATAAAATTCCCCAGAAACCAGAATGAATTGTAAGGGGCCATTTTTCCCAACTAATTAAATTACCAAACATTACCTGTCCAATATGTTCAGTAAAAAAAACAGTAATAATTCCAACTACTATTCCAAAAGCTACACCATTTTTTGTTAACCAAGGAAAATAACATATCGCTATTAGTGGCACAAACATTTGGCATGCAATACTTAAAGCAAAACTACCTAGATCTAAAATCGATCCTGAACTCTGAATTGATAATGTTAATGCAAAAATAAATACAATCATTAAAATTATTCTAAACGCAAAAATCTGCTCATTATTGTTCATGTTTGGTATGAAAAATTTCTTTAATATATCTCTAGTTAAAAGAGCTCCTGAGCTTAAGTAAATTATGCTTGCAGATTGTACAGATGCAATTCCACAAACCAATAATAGTCCAAAAAATAGGGGAGAATATTCTCCTATCACGTTTAATAAATGTGGCACCAATCCCTCAAGATTGTTTGGTGAAATATTATTTGGAAGAATGTTTGAAATATTATTTCCTGTTTGGTTAATAACATCATTTGATCCTAAAAATATTGATCCGACACCAATTGCTACTGTGAAAAAAATTAAAATGAAACCAATTAAAAAAGATGAAAACCAAACTTGTTGTGTACCAAAGGATTTTGCTTCTCTATTTGAAAAAACAAGCATAGAAAAACTTGGTGACATAACTATCCCAGAAATTGCTATAGTAAAAGTTAGAATCATCGAGCTAGTCCAAATCCCACTATATGAGGAACTTCCTTTTATTATCTCAACCGTCTTGATAGTTCCTGGAACTGATAAGTAAGCATTATAACTTTCACTGACATTAAATAATGTCTCTTTAACATTTGAAATTCTTGACAAACTTTCGTTCAATAAATTCCAACCACCAACTAAATCGTAAGTAACAAAACCTAAAGCTATAATCCCAAAAATAGTTAATAGGAAATTGAATGTATCAATATAAATTAATGATCTAATTCCACTTAAACTTAAGTAAACTATTATGACTGAACCAAGCAATAAAGACGCAGAACCTGAACCTATAATATTATCAGTAACTATACTTAATATAATCCCTGCCAAAGAAAGTTGCATTGCAATAAATGGTATTGCAAAGCCTAAACCCAAAACTACAATTAGTATTCTTATTAAATCACTTTTAAAATAAGTTGCCATCATTTCTGCTGGGGTAATAAATCCAAATTTTTTTGATAACATCCATTGTTTTCTTAAAAAAAGTAAACTAATTAAGGAAACGCCTATTGCAGATAGAGAAGATGCAGCGTAGGGAAATCCATTAAGTAAAATTTGACCAGGATGAACAAAGAATATCCAACAAGAAAATATTGTACCTGTCGAAACAATTACATAGACCCATGGAGGCAAATTTCTTCCAAAAATAAAAAAGTCTACAGGGGTAATGGTTTTTTTATTATTCTTAAAACCAATATATAAACAGTATACCCAAAAAAGAGTTAAAAAGATTATAAGTGAGTAAATTTTGCCAGGCATATCTATTTTTTAAATTCTGTTTTTAGACAATTTTATTTAAATTATCTATTAAATAAACGATAAATTTCTTTAGCGATATCGCTTTCTAATGGAAATGACAACATGCCCATTACATCATATCCAAGGATATATGGCATAGCGTAAAAACGAAACATATAAAAAAACCATGCAACGTATAATGGAACAAAAAGAGGTATTATAAAACTTGGAGTGATGAATTTAAATAATTTTATAATAGGATTGGTAAGTTTAACAAATGCTTTCATAAAGAAAAAATTTGAGTCTTCTCTTTGGAAAATATTCATTGCTGATCTCCCAATTAAGGTCCACATAATTATTCCAAGAATATAATCTACTATCAGTATCCAAAGTGGCATCATTTAAAATATCATGTGAAAATATTACCTTAAAGCAAAAAAAAAGGGGCGAACAAGTCGCCCCTTTTATAATAAACAATTTTATTTAGTGTTGTTTTCCAAGAATAGCTCTTCCGCTAGGTATTCTAACGTCATCAACCATCTTTTGAACGGCAGCACTAGGTTCTTTAGTCATTAAGCTTACTACAACCATTGCAACTAAGCTTACTGATGCTCCTATGATACCAAATCTTAAGTGGTCAATTCCAAGCCATGGAGTGTTTGCCATAAACTTAGGTCCAACATAAATTAGATATGCTGTACCAGAGATTAGACCTCCAAGTATTCCTGCAACCGCACCTTCTTTAGTAGCTCTCTTCCACCATACACCAAGTACAAGTGGGAAGAATAAGCCTGACATTGCAAAGTCGAATGCCCAAGCTACTGCTCCTAGAATGCTTGTTAATCTCATTGAAGAGATGTAAGCAGCAAGAGCACCTATCACTACTAGAAGTACACGCGCAACAATTAGCCTTTTTCTAACGTCAGCTTTTGGATCGATTATTTTGTAGTAGATATCGTGTGATAAACAGTTTGATATCGCTAAAACTAATCCATCGGCAGTTGACATGGCAGCAGCCATACCACCTGCAGCAACTAATCCAGAAATAACGTATGGTAAACCAGCAACTTCAGGAGTCGCTAATACTACTACGTCACCTCTCATAAACCACTCGTTCAACTGTAATATTCCATCACCGTTGAAGTCAGCAATAAATACTTGTTTTACTGCAGACCAGTTTTGAACCCATTGTATACTTTGTACTTCCGCAATTGATTTTCCAATAATTGCAGTAGGTAAGTTTGGATCCATTAACTGTAGTTTAGATAGTGTTGCTAGCATAGGCGCAGAGAAATAAAGCAAGAAGATAAAGAACAGTGACCAAGCCACTGATTTTCTCGCTGATTTAACAGAAGGAGTTGTAAAGTATCTCATTAAAATATGAGGTAACGATGCAGTTCCAACCATCATACAGATCGCAAGCGATAAGTATTTCCATACAGCCATTCCACCCGCAGGTACAGCAGAGTGAGGATTAGAAATATATTTTAATCCACCAGGAACACCGGCTTCTTTAATTGCAGCCCCTGTGTTCTTAGTTAACCCGAACTGAGCCTCTAGGTCAGCTAAACGTTGTACTTCATCACCAAGCATAAAGTGTGGGAATGGATTACCTAATTTACTTCCCATCCAGAATACTGGTATCAAGTATGCTGTTATAAGTACTATGTACTGGGCTACTTGTGTCCAAGTAACAGCTCTCATACCACCTAACATTGAGCACATTAAAATACTAACTAGACCAACCCAAACTCCAAGTTCAAATGGAATTTGTAAAGCTCTTGAAGCAATTGTTCCAGTAGCATTAATTTGTGCCGTCACGTAAGTGAATGAAGCTAATACTAAAACTAAAGTTGCGCAAAATCTTGGTAGATTTCCGCCGTATCTAGTTCCAATAAAGTCCGGTACAGTATAACAACCAAATTTTCTTAAATATGGTGCTAGAAGAGTCGATACTAATACGTATCCACCAGTCCATCCAACTAAGAATGCCATGTAAGTATAGCCACCAAAGTAAATACCTCCAGCCATTGCAACGAACGATGCACCTGACATCCAGTCAGCTGCTGTCGCCATTCCATTAAATACTGTTGGTACTTGTCTTCCCGCTACGTAGTAAGCATCAACTTGAATAGTTCTAGATAAGTAACCAATCAATGCGTATATAAGCACTGTAAAGGCTACAAACATAATTCCTATGCTTGCTGCGCTAACACCAGCTGATTCTAGTACTGCCATCAATAAGATGAATACTAGGAAACCTCCAGTGTACAAACCGTAGATCTTGGGAAGGTTTTGTATAAAACCACCTTTAAACATTAGTCATCCTCCCTTTCACCGCCATATCCGTGTTCGTCGTCGATTTTCTCCTGTTTGTTAGCGAACCAAAAGATTAAAATTACGAAAGCAGCAAGTGATCCTTGTGCTGACATATAGTAAGCTAGTGGGTAACCAAGAAACGATCCTTGATTTACCGACTCGCCGAACATAAATATTACTATTGAGAAAAAGAACCAAATAGCCAATGTTACAAACATATGGTTTTTGGTCTTTTGCCAATGTGATTCTTTGTTTGACATGTCTTTCCTCCCTTTTTTTGTTAAGAGTATTTTGCGAAGCATACTTAAATCACCATTAATTAAAAGACAAAAAATGGCTGTAAAAGCCCAAAATGTTACCCTTTTACAAAGGAAAATAGTCTGATATTTTAATAATACAACGTGAAATTGAATCTTAAAGACCTTGAAAAATACCTGTTTCCTATCAAAAGGATATTCTCAAAATACAAGCAAATAAAAACTGTAGAACAAGTAAAAGTATTTATACAAGAACAATCAGCTCAGGTAAGTCAAATGACTTTGTATGGTTATTTAAAAACCAGAATGGGTGCTAAGCATGTAATCATGTTCGAAGATAAAGATTTTTTAAAATCAATAAATATTGCAAAATGGCAAATTTACGTAGTGTCTTTAATAGACTGTACATTTTTTTGCTTTTCGTTCTTGCACAAAGAAAAAAAATTTATGAAAACTGATATGGCAAATCAAATTTTTTTTGAAATATTAAATAATGAAAAAGCTAGTGGTATGGATTTAGATGCTTATGAAAATGCAACAAAAGAATTTAATTCAAGACTTACAAGTATCAATTGGGAAACATATTATAATACTAACCCATTTGAAAATAGTGCTCTTGCTTTATACAAGTGGGCACCTATAGCTGAAGAATTAAAAAAATTTGATAAACAGATTGTTCTAAATTCTGTGTTTTTAAAATGGAATAATGTTCAAAAAGACTTTAAAAAATTAGTTAATAATTTCACTGGAAATTAAAACTATTTTTCTTTTCTATTTTCAATTAAAGACTCTACTACAGATGGATCAGCAAGAGTGGTTGTGTCACCAAGATCATGGTGTTCGTTTGCAGCAATTTTTCTTAGAATACGTCTCATAATTTTTCCTGATCTTGTTTTTGGTAATCCAGGCGCAAACTGAATGTAGTCTGGGGTTGCGATTGGACCTATTTGCTTTCGTACCCAAAGTTTAAGTTCTCTTTCTAAATCACCATTAGGATTTTCACCTGCGTTTAAAGTTATATAACAATAAAGTCCATTACCTTTAATTTCATGTGGAAATCCTACAACTGCAGCTTCGGCAACTTTATTATGAGCAACAAAAGCACTTTCTATCTCAGCCGTACCTAAATTATGACCAGAAACTATTATTACATCATCAACTCTACCTGTAATCCAATAATAACCGTCTTTGTCTCTTCTACATCCATCGCCTGTAAAATATTTTCCATCAAATTGTGAAAAATAAGTATCTATAAATCTTTTGTGATCTCCATAAACTGTCCTCATTTGTCCTGGCCAAGATTGGGTCATACAAAGTCTGCCCTTGCAAGCTCCCTTTAAAACTTTTCCAGATTCATCAACTATCGCGGGTTTAATACCATAAAAAGGTTTTGTGGCTGATCCAGGTTTTAAATTAATCGCTCCTGGTTGTGGAGAAATTAAAATCCCTCCTGTTTCAGTTTGCCACCATGTATCAACTATTGGACATTTTTTTTCACCAACTGTCTTGTAGTACCACATCCATGCTTCAGGATTTATTGGTTCACCAACTGTACCTAAAAGTTTCAATGACTTTCGACTTGTTTTCTTAACTGGACCGTCTCCCTCCCGCATTAAAGCACGAATTGCTGTTGGCGCGGTATAAAAAATATTAACTTTGTATTTATCAACTATTTGCCACCATCTTGAACTATCAGGGTAATTAGGAACTCCTTCAAACATAATTGTGGTAGCACCATTAGCTAAGGGTCCATAAATAATATAACTGTGTCCAGTTACCCAACCAATGTCAGCTGTACACCAATAGATATCTTTGTTTTTATAATCAAAAATATACTGATGTGTCATGGAAGCATAAACCATGTATCCACCAGTTGTATGTAAAACACCTTTTGGTTTTCCAGTAGATCCCGAGGTATAAAGAATAAATAGTGGATCTTCTGCATTCATCTCTTCCGCCACACATTTATCAGATACATCCTTTGTAATATCATCATAAGAAATATCTCGATCATCGTTCCAATCAACAGTATTTCCAGTTCTTTTAACAACTACACATTTTTTAACATTTGGACATTGCATCATAGCTTCGTCAGCAATTTTTTTTAGTGGTATTATTTTTCCACCCCTTACACCTTCATCTGCAGTAATTACATAATCTGACTCGCAGTCATTAATTCTTGTTGCGATTGAGTCTGGAGAGAAACCACCAAATATTATTGAGTGAACCGCACCAATCCTGGCGCAAGCTAACATAGTGTACGCAAGCTCAGGTATCATAGTAAGATAAATCGTTACCCTATCTCCTTTTTGAATTCCTATGCTTTTTAATCCGTTTGCTGCTTTGCAAACATTTTTATGAAGTTCTTTATATGATATTTTTTTGGAGTCACTTGGGTCATCACCAACCCATATAATTGCAGTTTTATTTCCTTTTTTCTCTAAATGTCTATCAATACAATTCGCTGATGCGTTTAATGTACCATCGTAATACCATTTAATACTAACATCCTCTTTGC
Organism: uncultured Pelagibacteraceae bacterium; assembly: GCA_902578115.1. Classification (GTDB taxonomy): domain Bacteria; phylum Pseudomonadota; class Alphaproteobacteria; order Pelagibacterales; family Pelagibacteraceae; genus Anoxypelagibacter. Next base: position 101,206 of record CACHBR010000003.1, read on the forward strand.
TGTACTTTACATCTTTAATTTTAGTATATGGTTTCATCCAGGCAATTCTTTTTCCTTCTTTTGCCCAGAAACCTTCGTTATCTTTTAATGATAATTTATATTTTTTCGAATATTGGGATTGATTAACATAAGCCTGTTTTTCCCAAGTAGGAGGCACTTTAAATACTATATTCCCATCGGAATCTTCTATTTGCCTTGAGCCCTTCTTTTTCGATGAAATTTTCTTTTTCTTTTTTCTAAGAATTTTTTTCTTTTTTCTTTTAAAACTTTTCTTTTTCTTAGATTTTGATTTTCTTTTTTTCTTTTTACTTCGTTTTGCCATATATCCTCAAAATGTAATATTTAAATTATTTTACCCATCTTACAAATAATTTTCCAGCTTTTATAGTCTATAGGCATCACCGATAATCGGCTTTGTTTAATTAGCGGTAAATGAGAAATAGCCTTAGTTTTTTTAATTTTTACCAAAGAAATAGGAAATTTCAACTTTTGAATAAACCTGACTTGAACAGCAACAAACTTTTTTTTCTTATCAGTTTTATCTGGAAAAGCTTCTTTAATAACCTCTACTATTCCGACAATTTCTTTGCCAATATTAGAATGATAGAAAAAGCAAAGATCACCTGTTTTCATAGATCTTAAATTATTTGCAGCTTGATAATTTCTTACACCATCCCAAGCTACACCTTCACTCCCAGCATCTTTTTGTTGTTCAATTGACCAAACATCAGGTTCTGATTTTAATAACCAATAATTCATTAAAATTTTAAGCCCGGACCTTTTAAAAAAGGTGCTTTAACATCTAGAGGCCATCTAGACTTTACCGTCTCATATTTTTTATGGAATAACTTCTTTTTACATCTTTGAATTCCAGCCCATGCAATCATAGCAGCATTATCACCGCAAAATTCTTTAGAGGGGAAAATTGGTTTAAAATTCATTTTTAACGAAACTTCTTTTAAACCTTTTCTAATTGTTTCGTTAGCAGCTACTCCACCCGCAACTACAAAATATTTTAAAGATTTATCAATAATTTCATTTCCAAACTGTTTCATTGCTACTTCTGTTTTTTTCTTCAAAATTTTATTTACAGTTTCTTGAAATGATGCAGCTAGATTATATCTTTCTTTGTTTGATTTTAAGTTTTTTGACTTCCTCAGTACGTCTGTTTTCAGACCAGCCAGGGATAAATTACATCCTGCTCTATTTATAATTGGCTGGGGTAAAATAAAACTATCTTTTATTCCTAATTTGGAAAATTTTTCAACGTTTGGTCCACCAGGATAGCCTAAATTCAGGATTTTTGCAGTTTTATCAAAAGCTTCACCGACAGCGTCATCAATTGTGGTACCAATTTGTTTATAATTATTTACGCCGTTTACAATTAAATACTGAGAGTGACCGCCTGAAACCAAAAGCAATAAATACGGAAAAGATATTTTATTTTCAATACTAGGACTAAGTGCGTGTCCCTCCAAATGATTTATGGGAAAAAATAATTTATTTCCAAAAGCAGCAATACTTTTTCCAATGTTAAAACCTACATGCAAACATACTACTAAACCTGGCCCAGCTGTTGCCGCAATACCATCTAGGTCTTTAATTTTTTTTTTACTTTTTTGAAGAGCTTTTTCAATAATAAAATCAATATTTTCAATATGTGATCTCGCTGCTATTTCAGGAACAACTCCACCAAATTTTTTATGCTCTTTAATTTGACTAGAGACGATATTTGATAATACATTTGCAGTGCTATCGCCATTTTCCTGAACTATTGCTGCAGCAGTTTCGTCACAGCTCGTTTCAATTCCTAAAAAAGTAAGTTTTTTTTTCATTAAATTAGATATTATAAAATATAAATCTTTATTTATAAATGGACAACAAAATTACTATAGGTGCCAGGGGTAGCAAACTGTCTTTGGCTTATGCTAATAAAGTTAGAAGCAATATTCTTAGTCAAGTACCGGGAATCGATAAAGAAATTATAATTAAAACAATTAAAACATCAGGTGATTTATTTCAGAATAAAAAAATTTCTGAAATTGGCGGAAAAGATTTATTTTGTAAAGAAATAGAAGAAAAATTAATTAAAAAAGAAATTGATATAGCAGTCCACTCTCTTAAAGATATGGACTCAGAAGAAACTAAAGGTTTAACTATTCATGCCTACTTAGAGAGAAATGATGCGAGAGAAACATTTGTTTCGAAAAGTTTTAATAAAATATCAGACATAAAAGAAGGTAAAATTGGTTCAAGTTCTAAGAGACGTGAACTTCAAATAAAACTTTTAAATAAAGACATCAAAGTTGAAAGCATAAGAGGTAACGTAGACACAAGAATTGAAAAAATAGAAAAAGGAGAATACGATGGTGTGATTCTGGCATTAGCAGGTTTAAAAACATTAAATTTAAAAAATCATATTAAACAAATATTTTCTCTAAAAGAATTTATTCCAACGGCTGGGCAAGGGATTATCGCTGTACAATGTAGAGAAAATGATGAGGATACTAAAAAAATTTTAAAAAAGATTAATCATATTAATACAGAAATATGTGCGTTAGCTGAAAGAAGTTTTTTAAAAACATTAGGAGGAGACTGTGATACAGCGGTTGGTTGCTCAGCTGTTCTCAAAGGAAATGACATTGATTTAGAAGCTCAACTTTTTTCAGATGATGGTAAAGAAGTATACAATGTAATTAAATCTGGAAAATCAACTGATCCTCAAAGTCTAGGCAAAGTTGCAGGTGAGGAAATTTTAAAAAAAGCCGGAAAAAATTTTATTAAAAAAAGATGAATATTATTTTTACAAGACCTTTAATAGATGCTGAGGATTTGATGACAAACTTTTTTTCATCAAACTATAAAGTGATACATTTGCCAACTTTAAGTATTACCTCTGCAAACATGGAACCAATTAATGTTAAAGAATTTGACGGTTTAATTTTTACTAGTGCTAATGCAGTAAGATTTTTACAATTAAAAAATGATGAAAAAAATATAAAATGTTTTTGTGTTGGTAATATAACTGAGAGATCTTTAAGATTAAAAGGTTTTACTAATACAGTTGCCGCATCAGGCACAGTTAACGCTCTTAAAAATATAATTTTAAACTCTGAAAAAAAAATAAAAAATCTAGCATATTTATGTGGAGATGTTGTCTCTTATGATCTGGATAAAGATCTCAAACTTTCTGGATTTAAAATTAAAAAAATAATAAATTATACTTCAAGTAAAATAACAAATCTAAACAGTGAAAGCTTGGATTTAATTAAAAAATACCCTCCAGATGTAACACTTATTTATTCTAAAAGAAGTGCAGAAAGTTTTGATGAGATAGCAAGGAAATACTCCCTTTCAGAATTGATGACACAATGCACAGTTATGTGTATAAGTAAAAAAATTGAAGAATTTTTAAAATCAAAAGGTTGGAAAAAAACAGAAACTTTTAATCCTGGAGAAGAACTTTTAAAAATAGAACAAATTAAAAATGGATAAAACGGAAGAATTTATAGAATTGTTTATTGATGTTTGGAAGAATGGAATTTCAGGAATAAATATTTCAGAAATTATTATCGCTCTCCTTATTTTCTTCTTATTTCTTTTTCTTAGAGGATTATTTGCAAAATTTATTATTAAACGTCTTGAAAAGTATGTTTCCAAAACCTCAAATAAATTTGACAATACCCTAGTAGAATCTTTAAAAGGCCCAACGAAATTTTTTCCTATCGTTATAGGTTTTTTTGTTGCAACAAGCTATGTATCCTTAGGTGATAGCACTGAAAACTTTATAGATAACGCAAACAGAACACTTATTACGATTTTAATTTTTTGGTCACTGCACCAAATTATTGGCCCAATATCAGTTTTAATAAAAACTGTAGAAGATCTTCTATCTAAAGATCTTTTAAACTGGATAATAAAAGCATTTAAAATCTTAATTTTAATTCTTGGAGCGGCTGCAGTTTTAGAACTTTGGGGTATCAAGATAGGCCCTATAATAGCTGGATTAGGTTTGTTCGGTGTGGCTGTAGCGTTAGGTGCCCAAGATTTATTTAAAAATTTAATTTCTGGTATTTTGGTTTTAGTCGAAAAAAGATTTAAAGTTGGAGATTGGATTTTAGTTGAGAATATTATTGAAGGAATTGTAGAAAAGATTGGGTTTAGATCGACGGTAGTAAGAAAATTTGATAAATCAGTTGCTGTAATTCCCAACTTTCAATTTGCTGAGAACGCAGTGATAAACATTAGTGAGACAACAAACTGGCGAATTAATTGGATAATTACTCTGCAATACGATACCACAGTTGATCAATTAAAAAAAATCCGAGACGAAATTGACAAATACATTACAACTTCAAAAGATTACAAGATAAGCGAGAACACAACTCATGCAGTAAGGATTGATAAGTTTTCAGATAGTTCAATAGATATGTATGTAAGATGTTTTACAAATACAAACAGATGGTCTGAATGGTTAAAAGTTAAAGAAAGATTAGCAATAGCTATAAAAGAAATTGTTGAGAGAAACAAAGCCTCTTTTGCATTCCCAAGTCAATCAATTTACGTAGAAAAAAAATAAAAAATGAAATCAGTTTTAATTTTAATTGATAGTTTGGTTAGTATTTATATTTGGATTTTAATTATTAATGCATTACTTAGTTGGTTAATAGCCTTCAATGTTTTAAATACTTCAAATAGACTGGTCTACTCCCTTCTTGATATAAGTTATAAAATGACAGATCCACTTTTAAGGCCAATTAGAAATTTTTTACCTAATCTTGGAGGAATAGATATTTCACCTGTGATTCTTATCTTACTTTTAATGTTTATTAGAAATTTAGCTTTTGAGTTTTTGGCACCTTCAATGTTTTGAATATGATAATAGATGGAAAAAAAATAGCTGAAACTTTAAGACAAAAATTAAAAAAAGAGATTGTAGAAATCAAGTCAAGTTTTAAATCTGCACCTGGTTTGACTGTAATTTTAGTAGGAGAGGATCCAGCAAGTAAGATTTACGTCAGAAATAAAGAAAAATTCTCAAAAGAAATTGGAATAAATTCTGAAGTGATAAAGTATCCTGAAAATATTGAGGAAAAAGAAGTTTTAAGTAAAATTATTGAACTAAATAAAAATAAAAAGGTTTCTGGCATTCTAGTTCAATTACCTTTGCCAAAGCATATAAATAAACAAAAAGTGATTGAAACTATTCTTCCTGAAAAGGATGTTGACGGTTTTCATCCAATAAACGTAGGAAATTTATCCTCAGGATATGACAGTAAAATACCATGTACTCCATTAGGATGTTTTCTATTACTAAAAGAAGTTGAGAAAAACTTAAGTGGTAAACATGCTGTAGTTATAGGAAGATCTAATTTAAACGGAAAACCAATGGCACAACTACTATTAAAGGAAAACTGTACTGTCACAATCACACATTCAAAAACAAAAGACTTAAAATCTCAATGTAATAAAGCTGATATAATTATCGCAGCTGTTGGAAAACCTAAACTTGTGAAAGGTGATTGGGTAAAAAAAAATGCAATAGTAATTGATGTGGGTATCAATAAAACTACAGATGGCATTGTAGGTGATGTAGATTTTAATGAGGTCTCAAAAGTTGCTAAAGCAATAACACCCGTTCCCGGAGGTGTTGGACCAATGACTATAGCTTGTTTATTAAGGAATACAGTCGAGTGCTTCAAAAGAGCTAATTCTTAATAATTAATAAATTATATATTTTGCGTTAATGAAATTGTTTTTAATTCTTGGAAATCAACTTTTCAATCCAAAGTATTTAAAAGAATTTTCTGAGCACACATTTTATATGGCAGAAGATTTTGGATTATGTACGTTCCAAAAGCATCACAAATTAAAGATATTACTTTTTTTATCATCAATGCGATCTTACAGAGATGAACTCAAATCTAAGAAGTTTAAAGTTGTCTATAATGATTGCAACAAAGACTTCAAAAATTCTTATGAGAAAAAACTTGAAAAAATAATTAAAGACAAAAGAGTTACAGAGATAAGTTTTTTTGAAATAGAAGACATTTTTTTTGAAAAACGATTAAAAACTTTATTTAAAAAGAAAAATATAAAATTTAATGAATTGAAGTCTCCTATGTTTCTTACATCTAGAGATGAGTTCAAAAAATACTTAAATGGCACGAAAAAACCATTCATGGCTAACTTCTATAAAATAAATAGATCAAAATTTAATATATTAATGAATAAAGATGGAACACCAAAAGGAGGAAAATGGAGTTTTGATGAAGATAATAGGAAAAAGTTACCCGATAAAGTTGATGTACCTAAACAATTAAAATTTCAAAATACTTCTCATACAGAAGAATTAAAAAAATTTATTGAATTAAATTTTAAAAATCATCCTGGAACAACAAGAAATTTCTGGTTTCCAACGACTAGAGATCAAACACAGAAACTTTTTGATCAATTTCTTAAATCAAAAATTAATTTGTTTGGAGATTATGAGGATGCTGTAAGCAAAAAATCAAATATTTTATTTCACAGCGCATTAAGCCCATTAATAAATATTGGTTTAATAACACCTGCTGAGATATTAGAAAAAGTAAAAAAAGTAGAAAATAAAACAAGAATTAATTCTTTAGAGGGTTACGTTAGACAAATTATTGGTTGGAGAGAGTTTATGAGAGGTATTTATCAAAATTATGATGAACGACTTGAAAGCACAAATTTTTTCAATCACAAAAATAAAATGAAATCTTCTTGGTACAGTGGAACAACTGGTCTTGACCCTTTGGATTTTTCAATTAAAAATGCTGTGAGTTATGGTTGGTCTCACCATATCGAGAGGTTAATGATCTTAGCGAATATTATGAACCTTTGTCAGATCCATCCTAAGCAAGTTTATAAATGGTTTATGGAAATGTTTGTTGACTCTTCAGATTGGGTAATGGCACCAAATGTTTACGGTATGGGACTTTTTAGTGACGGTGGAATATTTGCTACAAAGCCATACATATGTGGCTCTAGTTACTTTTTAAAAATGATGGATTTTAAAAAAGGGGAATGGTGTAACATTATGGATGGTCTCTACTGGAATTTTATAAATAAAAATAGAAAATTTTTTTCTAAAAATCCAAGACTGTCAATGATGGTCAGAATCTTTGATAAAATGAAGTCAGAAAGAAAAAAATTAATTTTAAACGCTGCACAAAAATTTATAAAACAAAATACTATTTAAGTGATTAAAAAAGAAAATTTACCTTCTAAAATATGTATGGTTTGTAAAAGACCATACACCTGGAGAAAGAAGTGGAGACTTAACTGGGACAAGGTTAAATATTGCTCGAAAAAATGCTCAAAACTAAGATAATTTAAATTTTGTTATTATTTTTGGAATATTAGACTTAAAATTGAAATAACCTTTATTAGAAAAATTCCAACAAAATAAGTCTTTTTCATTTTTTAAAAATCTACATTTAATATCTTTTGTTTTATTTAAACGCTTTATAAAAGATAAATTCTCTCCTATTGAGGGATAAATAACATCAAGCTCTTTTACTCCATCTAATATATTTAAACTTTGTGAGTTTTCTAAAAATTTTATATTTTTAGTCAATGTCTTCAAGTGGTTTTTTATAATTATTTTTTTAAAATCTAAAACTTTTTGATCAAGTTTAATTTTCCTTTTATCATTTTCTATTAATAAGCAATAAATATTTTGATAATTGTCTAAATTATAATTTTCTAAATTTAAATCATTCTCAAAAAAAATAAGATTTTTTACTTTTTCATAATCATTAAAATTTTCAATCTCAGTCAATTTGTATTCACGTTTGTCCTGTAATGGTATTGGATTTTCAACTAATCTTATATTTTTGTATTTATTATTTGTAAACTTTTCAATATTCCAAGATTGTGCAGAATAATTTTTTCCTTTAGTTTGAAGACCAGCTACCCATCTCCAGCTCAGAGTATTTGATGCAGCATCACCATCTAAAAGATACTTTAAAAAAAATTCAGCACCTTTCTGCCAAGGTAATTTTAATGTAAATATCCAAATACTCGCAAACCACATTCTTGTATGGTTATGAAGATAATTAAATTCTTTTATCTCGTTTACCCAATCATTAAAGCATGCAATTTGGGTTTTTCCATTTATAGCTTGCTGTATCTTTTCATCATCTTTTATATTTTTTAGATCTTCAGTAAAATCTGTCCAAACTTTTGGTCTCAATTCCAACCATCCTTTCCAATATACTCGCCAAAAAATTTCTTGAACATATTTTTCAACTTTTTGATAAGGTCGCTTTCTTAAAACCCTTTCAACAGTTTCATATTCAGTTATTAGTCGGTGAGTAATATATGGAGATAGACATGAAACATTTTTTCTTTCTTTAGGTCCAAAATCAAAATTTCTTTTGGAATTATAGTTGATAATTTCGTTTTCAATGAAATCATCTAATTTCTTTAGTGCACCATCTCGTGTTGTTTCAAATATCATAGTTTATTAAAACTTTAGATAATATTTTTCACAGTTATTTGATATTATCTATTTAAGCACATGCATAAAAAACTTCTAATTATTTTATCAATTTTTACTTTACTTCTAACGAACGTAAAATCTGATGAGATTGTAATCAAACAATTAAAAAAAGGTGGTAATATTGTATTTATAAGACATGCGATTGCGCCTGGCGGTGGTGACCCAGAAAATTTTAGATTGGATGATTGTTCAACTCAGAGGAATTTAGATAGTCAAGGTATTGAACAATCAAAAAAAATGGGTTTATTTTTTCAACAAAATAATATTCCTATAGACCAGGTGTTATCCAGTGAATGGTGCCGTTGTAAAGATACGGCTAAATTTGCTTTTAAAGATTATGAGACTTTTAATGCTCTGAACTCTTTTTTTTCTTCAAAATTTAAAGAAAATAAAGAAAAACAAATGAAAGATTTAAATAAATTTTTAAATAACTGGGAAAGTAATAAAAATTTAATTTTAATAACTCATTATGTAGTAATTTTAGAAAGTTTGAACAAAACAGTATCCTCTGGTGAAATTGTTGTAGTTGATAAAAATCTTAATTATATCGGTAGTGTTGAGAATTATTAACCAACGTTTGATCTTCCACCATCAACTCCAATAATTTGACCAGTAATCCATGAGCTTTCATCAGATAGAAGAAACTTTGCGAGTGCTGCCGAATCTTTTCCTTCGCCAAGCCTTTTGAGCGGATGCATTTTTGCAATACCCTCTGCAATTTTTGGATTTTTTAAAATTTTACTAGCCATTTTTGAGTTACTCATACTTGGAGCTATACAATTAACTCTTACGTTTGGCGAAAATTCCGCTGCCAAAGAAATAGTAAGACCCTCCAAAGATGCTTTTACTGGCGAGATAATTCCATGATTAGGGAAACCTTGATTAGCAGCAACTGTTGAAAACAAAACTATTGATCCTTTATTATTTTTTAAACTTTGATGAAATTTTTTTATAATGTCGTAAATAGGAAATAAATTTAGTGAAAATGATTTCATTACATCTTTTTTTGAAATTAAATTTATTGGTTTAAGGTCTATAGATCCTACGCAATAAGCAATACCTTTAATTTCAGTCTCAGCAAGATCACTATCAACTTTATCTAAAAAACCTTCTTCTAATACATCAGCAACACTAAAGCTATGACCAGTTTCATCTGACAGTCTTGAAACTTCATCCTGACTTTTTCCTATAAGATGACATTCGGTTGATCCACTTTGCATTAATTTGGCAAGAGAACTTCCAACAGCCCCAGTAGCACCAAATATTAAAATTTTATTAGCCATATATTTAATTATTTTTACTCAATTGCAATTTCCTTGCTATCCCAAAACTCAAAAATGTTAAATAAGTTCCAGTAATGAATAATCCGTTAGCAATTATCATAGTTACATGTGTGATTTCGAAATAGGAGAACAGTAAATAAGCAAAACCAATCATTAGGTCCCAAACACCAAATAATAAAATATAAAGTGGCCATCTCGAACCTTGTCCTAGTGATTTAAAATCAGCAATTCGTCTTTTAATATATTCTGTTCCAAGAGCAATTAGAAAAAGTGGAACTATAAAAAAGAAAACCCATAAATAAATTGCTATGCTAAAATTATCTTGTACCCAAACTTTTGGAAATAAGTCTGTCTCGTGAAGAAAAGTCCAAAAAATAAGATATCCAAACATGTAATATGCAACAATTGCTACTAGTTGTTTCATTTTAATTAAGCTTCCTCACCAGGATTTTTTTTATCCATTCCAAGTTTTTTGCTGTATCTCAAAGTTAAGAAAAAAACTGATAAAGCTAATAATAGAATAGCAGCACCCTGATAAATTAAATTTACTGAGGCACTATCTTTGTCTTGCAAAATTATTAGTCTAGCTAATGCTGTGATTGCAATTAATACAGGGTAAGTAATCCTTATTGTTTTACTAGCCCAGAAAACTCCGATCATTCCGATAACTTCAATATAGATAAACATCAAAAGAAGGTCTGCTAAAGTTACACGACCATTTTTATACATTTCGTTGATTTCAAAACCAAAAGCCAACACAGTTCCGACCAAAATAAATATTACAGCAACTAGCTGAATATTTCTGATTATAATGTTCATACTCATAGAAGTTTTTTATATTTTTAATTATACTTAAACCCTAAGCTTTCTTGCCGCACCCAATATAAATCTCTCAACTTTTGACTTTTTGAAACTTTTATTTTCTTCAAAAGACACTTTATCAATAGAGTATGCTTTACTGTTACTTTGTCTTGATAAAATTGTAACATTTCCTTTGTATAACTTAAGTTTAATATTTCCATTTACTTGATTTCTTTTAAGATCAACTTTTTTCTGTAATTTAATTCTAGATTTTGAAAACCAAAAACCATTATAAATCAGCTCGGCGTATTTCGGCATAATTTCATCTTTATCATGCATAGTTTTTTTATCTAAAGTTACAGACTCTATAGCTCTATGTGCTACCATCAAAAGAGTTCCTCCTGGAGTTTCGTATACTCCTCTTGACTTTATTCCTATAAATCTATTTTCAACTAAATCAACTCTTCCGACTCCATTCTTACCAGCAATTAAATTTAATTTTTGAAGTAGTTTTGCTGGAGGTAATTTTTTATTATTTACAGAAACAGGGTCACCTTTTTTAAATCCTATAGTTACATAAGATGGTTTACTAGGTGCTTTTTCAGGTGAAACGGTTCTTTGAAAAATATATTCTGGTGCCTGTTTTCTTGGGTCTTCCAACACCTTACCCTCTGTTGAAGTGTGATAGAGATTATCATCAACAGAAAAAGGTGGTGCCCCCTTTTTATCCTTCGGTATAGGTATGTTATGTTTTTTTGCGTATTTTATTAAATCAGTTCTAGATTTTAATTTCCAAATTCTCCAAGGGGCAATTACTTTTATATTTGGTCCAAAGTAATAATATCCAAGCTCAAATCTTACTTGATCGTTTCCTTTTCCTGTTGAACCGTGTGATACAGCAAATGCTTTAAATTTTTTAGCAATAGCGATCTGTCTTTTAGCAATCAAAGGTCTCGCTATAGACGTTCCTAATAAATAAACGCCTTCATACAACGCATGACCTCTAATCATTGGGTAAACATAATCTTTAACGAAAGTATTTTTTAAATCCTCAATAATTATGTTTTTTACACCCAATCTTTTTGCATTTTTTATAATTTTGCTTTTGTTTATCTCTTGTCCAATGTCAGCAGTGTAAGCAATAATTTCTGAATTGTAATTTTCTTGAAGCCATTTTAAAATTATAGAGGTGTCTAGCCCTCCAGAGTAAGCTAAAACAATTTTATTCTTTTTTTTAGGCACAACTTTTTCTAGCGGTATTGTAAGCTTTAGTGAAGCCCATCATAGAATACATGTCTTTTGTTTCTGTACCGGTGCTCGTTCTTGCAGTCACAGAAAGTTTAGAGGCTTTTTTCATAGTTTTAATTAAATTAAATTCCTCTTCTCCATCAATTAACCAGGCAAAATTTCCTTGTGAAAAAAATAAAAATTCATTTTTTCCTGATTTTGCAATTACAGAAGATTTTTTATACATATGACCACTTGTAACACTAAGCTCATTTTTAATTTTTTCATCTTTTCTAAAAGTCACAAATAATCTGGATGGATCCCTTTTTAAACTTTTAGGAGCTCTTTCCAAAGGTACGGTTTGAGCAAAACAAATTTTTCCTTTATTACCACTATAGGTGAAAGCTTCCCAACTCTTATATTTACCAATACTTTTTGGTTGATTACCAAAAGCATTAGAAGAATAAACAAAAACAAATAGTAAAAATGTGATTAAAAATTTTTTCATTTCGAATTTTTCTTGATAAAGTCAATTTATACAAATTTCAGATCTTTTCAATAGTTGTTTGATCAAGGTGCAGGATTAGGAATCTTTTCATGTATTAAGTTTATTTCATTCAAAATACTTTCTTCCAACGTAATATCTACACTATCAATGTTTTCTTTAAGCTGTTCCATAGTTGTTGCTCCAATAATGTTGCTTGTCACGAAGTCTCTCGAATTCACAAATGCAAGAGAAAGCTGTGATAAAGATATCTTATATTTTTCTGCAACTTTATAGTATTCATCTACTGCATCAAAAGTTCTTTGATTATGATATCTGGGATAGTTTTCATAAAATAAATCTAGTCTTGAATTTTTAGGGATATTTTTATTTCTATATTTTCCTGTTAGATAACCTACTGCCAGGGGTGAATATGCTAACAATCCAGCTTTTTCTCTCATTGAAATTTCAGACATTCCAACTTCATAGGATCTATTTACCAAACTATATGGATTTTGAACAGAAACTACTCTAGGTAAATTTTGTTCTTTAGAAATCTCTAAAAATTTTGAAAACCCCCAAGGAGTTTCATTTGATAAACCTATATATTTTATTTTACCCTGAGAAATAAATTTTTTTAAAGTTTTTAAAATACTCTCAAAACTATTCCAAGATTTTTCATGTATATCGTGTTCATAATCCAAATCACCGAAATAGTTTGTATTTCTTTCAGGCCAGTGGAGTTGATATAAATCAATATAATCTGTTTGTAATCTTTCTAGGCTTTTATTTAATGCTTCCTCAATACTCTTCGGGGAATATTGCGATCCTCCACCCCTAATCCACTTTAAACCTGGACCAGCAATTTTACTTGCTAGAATTACTTTTTGCCTATTTTTTCTGAGTTTGAACCAGTTACCAATAATTTCCTCAGTTTTACCGTAAGTTTTAGCTTTCGGTGGTATTGCATAAAGTTCAGCAGTATCAAAAAAATTTACACCTTTTTCTAAAGCATAGTCCATTTGTTTAAATCCTTCTTCTTGAGTATTTTGCTCGCCCCAAGTCATTGTGCCTAAGCAAATGAGACTTACTTTCAAATCAGTTCCACCAAGTTTTTTAAATTTCATTAAATCCTTATTTTATTGATTTTTTTAAAGCAATTATTGTCTATTGAAAAGTGAATAAAAAATCATATATTAAATTTATGGTATTTAATAAACAAACAACTGCAACAAGATCTTCGGCTTCACAAGCAATAATTGACCAAGGTTTAAGAGCTTACATGTTAAGAGTTTACAATTACATGGGATCAGCTCTACTAGTTACAGGTATAGTAGCATTATTAACTTTTAAATTTTCAGTAGTTTCTTTATCACCTTTAAGCTTAACTCCATTAGGAAATTCACTTTACAATTCCGGCTTAGCCTGGATTGTAATGTTAGCTCCACTTGGTGTTGTTCTCTATATGAGTTTTGGAATCAGAAAAATGAGTGTTTCTAAAGCACAAACAACATTTTGGATTTTCGCAGCATTAATGGGGTTATCTCTGTCGTCAATTTTTTTAGTATACACAGGAACTTCTATTACAAGAGTATTCTTCATAACTGCAGGGACATTCGGCGCAATGAGTATTTATGGATACACGACAAAAAGAGATCTAACTAAACTAGGATCATTTTTAATGATGGGTTTAATTGGAATAATTATTGCATCAATCGTTAATATATTCATGAAATCTTCAATGATGTATTTTGTGATATCAATCTTAGGTGTTTTAATTTTTGTTGGTCTTACTGCTTATGATACTCAAAAGATAAAAAATATGTATCTTGAAAGTGATAACAGCGAGATCTCAGGGAAGAAAGCAGTAATGGGCGCTCTAACTCTATACTTAGATTTCATTAATTTATTTATTATGCTTCTAAGACTTTTCGGTCAAAGAAGATAACTTTATTTTACTAATTTTAACCTCGTCCATTCAACTCTTTTAATTAGATTTTCTAGGTTGTCAGATTTTTTAACAATCTTTCCATTTCTATCTAAAATATAAAATCTTTCATCTTGTCGTTTGGGACTGAGATTTTTTGATATTCTATAAATAGGTTTTTCAGAAGCTCTTTGATATATATCAAATGAAATTTCTTTTTTATTTATTGACAGTCCGTAATCTTTCCAATCTCCAGCAGAAACTTTTTTTGCGTATAGATTTAATATTGACCTAAGCTCATTTTTAACAAAAAATTTTTCTTTTTTCTTAAACTTATTATTTACAACTAATTTTAATTTACTTCTCATTTAATTTATAATTTTTTATTAATGGTATCTGGAAAGCTGTAAATATAAAAGTAATTGGTAATATACCCCAAACTTTAAAATTGATCCAAAATTCCTCTGACTGAGTTCTCCAAACAAATTCATTTAGAGCTGCAAGAAAAATAAAAAATAATATCCATCTATACATCAGCTTATTCCAACCTATTTCTTCTAACTTAATCGAGCCTTGTAAAAATAATTGTAAGAAATTTTTTTTAAGTATTATTTTCCCAAAAAGTAGTCCAATTGCAAATAAAATGTTAATTATTGTTGGTTTTAAATAAATAAATATAGGGTTTTTGAAAAAAATTGTAAGTCCACCAAAAATAGTAATTAAAATTGCACCTATTAAAGGAACGTACGGTATTTTCTTATCTAAATAGTATATGATTATAACTGCGAAAATAGTTGCGATAATTAATGGAGGAATTGCGGTTTCTAAATTTTTTCCTCCTTTATAGTATACTGTGAAAAAAATAATTAATGGACCAAAGTCTGTAAGCAGCTTAATAAAAGATTTATTCACAAGAAAAAGCTACCATAAAAGAAATTTAATTGAAATTTAATATGTTGATTTTAAATAAAATGTTATTATCTTGTTAATTATGAGTTCTAAAAAAGCTAAGTTTTCTATCGGCAATATTGTTAAACACAGACACTTTAATTTCAGGGGTGTAATTTATGATGTTGATTTTGAATTTAATAATTCAGAAGAATGGTACCAATCGATACCCAAAGATGTAAGACCAAGAAAAGATCAACCCTTTTACCATTTGCTTGCCGAAAATAATGAAATTACTTATGAGGCATATGTCTCAGAGCAAAACTTAATAACTGATACCTCAAAAGAGCCAATCAGACATCCTCTAGTAGATGAGTTTTTTTCTGAAAAAAGAGGATCAGTTTATTATAAACCTTCTAATTAGTTCTTTCTGCCACAAAGTTAACAAGATTCACTCAAAACTCTGTCCAAAACTTAAATTACTTATTTATTGTTAGTGTCTAGTTGAGGTCAATTCTTACTTCCTTATCTCCCTCAGACTTCGGCTAGACCAACAAAATGTACCATTCAAAAATTAATCAAAATCATATAAATAAATAGGATGATTAAATACTTAAATCCAAGCTATGTTTTTAAAATTTCAGGTAAACTTTTAAACCTTTTTAAAACCTTATTAATTCCATTAGTGGCTATTGGTTTAATTTTTTCATTATTTTTATCACCTGAAGATTATATCCAAGGTGACTCTGTTAGAATTATGTATATTCATGTTCCTTCTGCTTGGATTTCTTTATTTGGTTTTGCTGCAATTAGTTTTTTTTGTATTTTAAACTTTTTGTTTAAACTAAAAAATGTGACTTTAATTTATAAAAGTCTTGCGCCAATTGGACTAACTTTCAATATTGTAGCAATTGTTACCGGATCTCTTTGGGGACAACCAACATGGGGTACTTGGTGGGCTTGGGACGCGAGACTTACATCAATGCTTGTTTTAATGTTTTTTTATATAGCGTTTATATTTTCATACAAATTTATAAAAAGTCCAGATAGATCAATTAAAGCTTGTACACTTATTTCTGTCTTGGGTTTAATAAATATCATTATTATAAAATATTCTGTTGAATGGTGGTCAACTTTACATCAACCCTCAAGTATTAGTCTTGCCAAGGAAACCACGGTACATTTTTCAATGTTAATTCCTTTAGGATTGATGGTATTTGCGCTTTTTATGTATGTTGCGGTAATTTTTCTAATGAAATATAGGATAGAAACAATTAGAATTAAGAGAAAAGGGTTTAAAAAACTATGAACTTCGAATTTTTTATAATGAATGGATTTGGTATCTACGTATGGTCTGCGTTTGCCTTCACATTTATAGTCTGTTTGTTTTTATACATCAGAACAAGAAAAACTCTCAAAAAATTGGAAAAAGATTTCATTAAAGAAGCCAATAATCTTTCTGAGGATCAGTTTGAAGATATTAAAAATCAAAAAATTGCTAAGGAAATTTTAATTTCACATTCAAGAAGTTAACCTAGCATTTCTGAAATGCTCTTAAAAAAGGTAAAAATTAGATTATCAATCTTACTAACCCTATCAGTTTTAAGTGTATTAGCAATTTTTTTATTATTTAAAGTTTTAGAAGATAACGTTTTATATTTCTATTCTCCTTCGGAAATTAAAAATAGTGACGATATAAATTTAAAAAAAAAGATTAGAATAGGTGGCATGGTTAAAAAAGGATCAATACAAAGTAATGAAAGAGATATAAAATTTATAGTAACAGATTTAAAAAATGAAATAATAGTAAGTTATTCAGGAACAGTCCCGGCTCTATTTGCAGAAGGAAAAGGTGTAGTTGCCGAAGGTAATTTAAAAGATAAGAAATTTTTTATCGCAAAAAGAATTTTAGCAAAACACGATGAAAATTATATGCCTCCAGAAGCAAAACAAAGTTTAAATAAAGATGCTAAGTAATTTAGGAACTATATTTGTAATTATAGCATTATTAATAAGTTTTTTATTAATTTTTTTTTCTTTAAGAGAATTCAAAACTAATAACAATTTAATACCAGGAAAAATTTTTAAATTTTCTTTACTTCAATTATTTTTTTCTATTTCGAGTTTTATAATACTTTTGATAGCTTATATCATTTCTGATTTCTCTTTAGTAAATGTTTATGAAAATTCACATACAAATAAACCCTTATTTTATAAAATATCTGGAACATGGGGAAATCATGAGGGTAGTTTATTATTATGGATAAATATCTTAGTTTTATTTTCATCCTTATTTTTGTTTATTAATAAAAACAGAGATAAAAATTTCAAAATTTTAACTTTATTATTCCAAAATATACTTATTGTTATTTTTCTTATTTTTTTATTAAGTAATTCGAACCCATTTTCTAAATTATTTCCAATCCCGTTAGAAGGTCTTGGCTTGAATCCAATTTTGCAAGACCCAGCTTTGGCAATACATCCACCTTTACTTTATGTAGGTTTTGTTGGCTCGTCTATTTATTTTTCAGCTGCTCTTGCAGCTTTAATATCAAAAATTGACTCACGAACACTAGCTGTATCTATTAAACCTTGGGTTCTAGTATCTTGGTTTTTTCAAACTGTTGGAATATTAGTTGGTTCTATCTGGGCATACTATGAATTAGGATGGGGCGGGTATTGGTTTTGGGATCCGGTGGAAAATTCATCTTTGATGCCATGGTTTGTAATGACAGCTCTTCTCCACTCAATATTAGTTTTAGAAAGAAGAATAGGACTTTACTCTTGGGTAATTGTACTCAGTATTTTAACTTTTACTATGAGTGTTACTGGAACATTTTTAGTTAGATCTGGCATACTAAATTCTGTTCATACTTTTGCAAGTGATCCATCAAGAGGTCTTTTCATTTTAAGTTTTTTAATATCCATGGTTTTTTTCTCAACGTATATTTTTTTCAAATTTGCGCCCACCGAGAATAAAAAATACGCAATATTCTCAAAAGAAACTTTTATTATTGCAAACAATTGGTTCATGATATTTTTTTTAGGAGTAGTTTTAATTGGTACACTTTATCCCGTATTTCTAGATACAATTACTGGATCTAAGATATCCGTTGGTCCTCCTTATTATAATTTGGTTTTGGCACCTTTTTTAATACCACTCTTATTCTTGATGACATCAGGTCCTAATTATAAATGGATATCGTATGAGACAAAATCATTCTTCGATGTAGTATTGGTTTTATCCGTATTATTATTTTTAATTACTTTTTTTATAATTAAAAATAATAGTTTTTTATTAAACTTAATATTATTTTTTTCCATTTATTTAATTACACAAACACTTTTTGACTTTTATGAAAGCTTTAAAAAAAGAAATGTAAATATTTCTAGAATAATATCTCATTTAGGTTTTGGGCTATTGATATTCTTTATTTATATAAATCACATATTTTCACAAGAAAATAATTTCAATTTAAAATTAGGTGAAATAAAAAAAACAGATCAGTATATAATAAAGTTTGAAAATTTAGAGGAAAAATCTGTCAAAAACTATAAATCTATAGTTGGATATTTTAATATTTCAGATAAAAAAACTTCTAAGACAAAAGAACTTAAACCTGAAATCAGAGTTTATGATAGGCCCATTACAATTACTTATGAAGCCTCTATAGACTCTAATTTATTCTCCGACACATATTTAACTATGAGTAATATATCTGAAACGGATATATTTAATATTAAATTCCAAGTAAAACCTTTTATGAATTTTATTTGGTTCTCGGTTTTACTGTTATCTTTAGGCGGACTACTCAACTTTTTAAGTAGAAACAAAAATGAGAAAAATTAATTATATTATTATATCTATATTATTTTCTTTTCTTTTTATTATTCTCTATTCTAGTTTGGATAATGAGAGGGTTTATAATACAAAAGATTTAATTGGAAAAAAAATATCACAGGTAGAAATTAATCTGTTTCAATCCAATGAAACTATCAATACAAAAGAATTCATTAATAATGAGTTTACTATTTTAAATTTTTGGGCTTCGTGGTGTGCTCCTTGCAGGAAAGAACACCCAAATTTAGTCAGATTATCTAAAATTAAAAATATCAAACTTGTAGGTGTAAATTTTAAAGATAATGTGGAAAATGCAAAAAATTTTCTAAAAGAAAATGGCAATCCTTTTGATATTTTAGCTGAAGATAAAAATGGTAAAAATTCTGTTAATTTTGGAGTTTACGGTATTCCAGAAACAATTTTAATTGACTCCGAATTAAAGATCTTAAAAAAATATATTGGACCTTTAAATATTAAAGAAGTAAACGAAATAAGAAAATTAGTAAAAGAATGAAAAATATAATTAATATTTTGCTGCTATTTTTTTTTATCACATCAAATAGTCAAGCTAACGAAAATTTAAATAATAAAATTTTGAAAAATCTCAGATGTTTAGTTTGTCAAGGTCAGACAGTTCAGGACTCAAATTCAGAATTTGCACTAATAATTAAGAGTGTTGTTAAAGACAAAATAAAAGAGGGAAACAATGAAAAAGAAATTTATAAATTTTTATCTGAAAAGTATGGAGATTGGATATTATTAAATCCTCCATTTAAGAAAAATAGCTATCTACTATGGTTTTTACCTTATTTACTATTTATTTTAGGTATTATACTTTTATTTTTTTTATTAAAAAAACCAAAAATTAGACTTAAATAATAAAACTCTATACAAAGGTTTTTTTAAATTGTAACTTTATATATATGAGACTTAAAACTTTTATTTTTTCATCTGTACTTGCACTAAACAGTCTAAACTATTCTTTCGCTGATGATGCAAGATCAGGTATAAACTTTTATAGCGGAACGTTTGATTTTAGTGATGACAAAAAAAGTTCTACTTTGTTTGGTATCGAACATCAAAATGAAAATTTATACCGAGATACTATGATAGGAAGAGTATCTCCCATCACAGGAATGATGATTACACAAGATGCCGCCGCATATATTTATACTGGTATTGAAGCAAATTATGATTTAGGTCCATTTAAATTTACTCCAAGTTTTGCACCTGGTCTTTATAGTCAGGGTGATGGAAAAGATTTGGGGCACCCATTAGAATTTAAAAGCGAGGTTCAACTTTCAATGGATTTAGGAGACACTACAAATTTTGGAATGTCTTATAACCATGTATCTAACGCTAGTTTAGGCGATAAAAATCCTGGGGCTAATAGTTACATGTTCAATTTTCTAAAAAAATTTTAATATTTAAATAATGGGACTAAAAGATTGCCACAACTTTAGTGACTTCAGAAAACTTGCAAAAAGGAAATTACCGTCACCGATATTTCACTATATTGATGGCGCAGCAGATGATGAAGTAACATACAAAAGAAATACAGAAGCATTCAATGATGTTGACTTAGTGCCTAATGTTTTGAGAGGTGTTGAACATGTCGATCTTTCAACTACTATATTCGGCAAAAAATTAGATTTACCTTTTTATTGTTCGCCTACAGCTTTACAGAGACTATTTCATTATCAAGGAGAAAGAGCTGTTGGACAAGCAGCACAAAAGTTTAACACAATGTTTGGTGTTTCATCATTGGCAACTGTAAGCGTAGAGGAAATTTCGTCACTTGTTAATACTCCAAAACTATTTCAGTTTTATTATCATAAAGATAAAGGACTAAACAATGCAATCGTCGAAAGAGTTAAAGCTGCGAAATTTGATGTTATGGCACTTACCGTAGATACGATAACTGGAGGTAATAGAGAAAGAGATCTAAGAACCGGGTTTACATCACCACCTAAACTTACACTTTCAAGCTTGATTAGTTTTGCAATGAAACCAATGTGGGGAATAAATTATGTTACCAGAGGAAAATTCGAGTTACCCCATCTTCAAGATCACGTAAAAGAGGGAACTAGTACTGCTACATCTGTCGGAAATTATTTTTCAACAATGCTAGATCAATCAATGAACTGGAAAGATGCTGAAAATCTTTGTTCCAAGTGGGGAGGACATTTTGCTCTTAAAGGTGTTATGAGTGTTGAAGATGCAAAAAGAGCAGTTGATATTGGATGTTCTGGAATTATGGTTTCAAATCATGGAGGAAGACAACTAGATGGGGCTAGATCTCCTTTCGATCAATTAGCAGAAATTATTGACGCTGTTGGAGATAAAATAGATGTAATTTGCGAAGGAGGAATTCAAAGAGGAACACATATGCTTAAAGCTTTATCAATGGGAGCTAAAGCTTGTGCAGGTGGGAGACTATATCTTTACGCACTAGCAGCTGCAGGTCAAGCCGGTGTTGAAAGAGCTTTAAATCAGTACAAAGTAGAATTACAGAGAGATATGAAACTTATGGGATGCACAAAGATTAGTGATTTAAATAGAAAGAACTTAAGATTTAGAAAAGTATGAGTTTAAAAGATTGTTATAATTTTGAGGATTTTAGAAAACTAGCCAAAAAAAAATTACCTTCTCCAATTTTTCATTACATTGATGGCGGGTCTGATGATGAATCTACTTTAAGAAGAAATACTGACTCTTTTAATGATTGCGATTTGGTTCCTAATGTTCTGGCTAGTGTTGGAAAACCTGATCTATCAACTACTTTATTCGGAAGAAAAATTGATATGCCAATTTTCCTATCACCTGCAGCGATGCAGAGACTGTATCATCCAGATGGAGACAGAGCTTCAGCAAGAGCAGCAGAAAAATTCAATACTTTCTACAGTATGTCTTCTATGGGGAATAATACTATAGAAGAGGTCGCAAATATTTCTGGTGGACCAAAGCTGTTTCAACTTTATGTTCACAAAGACAGGTCAATCTCTGATGATTTAATTGATAGATCAAGAAGATCTGGGTTTGATGCAATGTGTTTAACGGTAGATACTTTAGTAGCAGGCAATAGAGAGAAAGATCATAGAACAGGATTTACAACTCCACCGAAACTAACACTTGAAAGTTTAATGAGTTTTGCAATGCGACCTCAGTGGGTTTTTAATTATTTAACTGGTAAAAAATTTGAACTAGCCAATGTTAAAAAGAAAACTGACAAAGGAACAAATATAGCAAAATCTGTAATTGAATATATCAATGAACAATACGATCCAGCAATGGGCTGGAAAGATGCAGAGTATTGTGCAAAAAAATGGAATGGGCCTTTTGCATTAAAGGGAGTTATGTCTGTTGAAGATGCAAAAAGAGCAATTGATATTGGATGTACAGCAATCATGATATCCAATCATGGAGGACGTCAACTTGATGGATCTAGATCTCCCTTCGATCAAATAAAAGCAATTTCTGATGCTGTTGGTGATAAGTTGGAGATTATTTTAGATGGAGGTGTTAGAAGGGGAACGCACGTTTTAAAAGCTATTGCTGCAGGAGCAAAAGCTTGCAGTTTTGGTAAAATGTTTTTATTTTCTTTGGCTGCAGGAGGTCAAAAAGGTGTTGAACATTTGTTACAAAACATGCACGATGAAATTAATAGAAATATGGTTTTGATGGGGTGTAAAAATTTAAAAGAGTTGAATAGTTCAAAATTAATTTATAGAAATAAGAAATAAAGAAAAAAACTCAAATTATGAAACTAGCAAAAAGTTTAAATAGATTAGGAACAGAAACTGCTTTTAGTGTTCTTGCAGAAGCAAAAAAATTAGAAGCCAAAGGTAAACCAATGATACATCTCGGATTAGGCCAGCCAGATTTTAAAACTCCAAAACATATCGTTGATGCTGCAAAAAAAGCCTTGGATGATGGACATCATGGCTATGTTTTATCCAATGGAATTCTTGAATGCAGACAATCAGTCACAAGAAAAATTAAAAAACTTTACAATCAAGACATTGATCCCGAAAGAATAATTATTATGCCAGGTGGAAAACCTACAATGAGTTATGCAATTCAGTGTTTTGGCGAACCCGGTGTAGAAATAATTCACCCAACACCTGCATTTCCAATCTATGAGTCTATGATCAATTTTACTGGTGCTAAACCTGTTCCGTACGATTTAACCGAAGATAAAGATTTAAAATTTAACCCCGAGAAAATCTTATCCTTGATAACTGATAAAACAAAATTATTAGTTTTAATTAATCCAAATAATCCAACTGGTAGTTTTGTAGATAAATCAGATATCGATGTTTTAGCAGAAGGATTAAAAAAACATCCTCATGTAACAATTTTAAGTGATGAAATTTATAGTAGACAAATCTTTGATAACAAAGAAATGCCTACTTTTTTTAATTATCCAGAATTAAGAGAAAGATTAATTGTTCTTGAAGGTTGGAGCAAAGCTTATTCAATGACAGGATGGAGATTGGGCTGGAGTTTTTGGCCAAAAAATCTCATAGAACATGTAAATAAATTAGTAATAAATAGTGTTTCATGTGTAAACGCAGCTGCTCAGTTCGCAGGTATTGCTGCTTTAGACGGTCCAGATGACTCAATAAATGAAATGATGAGAAAATTTACAATAAGAAGAAAACTTATTCACGAAGGTTTAAATAATTTACCAGGAGTAGAATGTAGTTTACCTGGAGGAGCATTTTATGCTTTTCCAAAAGTCATAGGAACAGGAATGAATGGCGCTGAATTTGCTAAAAAATGTATGCATGAGGCAGGTGTAGCTATTGTTCCAGGAACAGCATTTGGGAAAACAGCTCAAGATTATGTTAGATTTAGTTTTGCAGCTTCTAGCGATAATATCTCACAAGCTTTAGAAAAAATCAAAAAGATGCTTGGTTAATTAAGGTATATTTTTTCTATAGAATTTAATAACATTATAGAAAAAAAATGAACGAACAAATACAATCAGAATTAAAGAAAATTTTTAATGGTAGATTTTCTACCTCAGTTTCCACTAGAACCAACTACGCTAGAGGTGAGGATACATATGATCCGGTATTGTCAAAAGCTGTAGTTTTTCCAGAAACTAACGAGGAGGTTTCCAAAATTCTTAAACTTTGTAATGACCACAAAGTTCCTGTTGTTCCATTTGGGACTGGGACATCTTTGGAGGGTAATGTTGTAGGGAATGATAAAGGCATAACGATATCTTTAGAAAAAATGAACAAGGTCCTAAGCGTGAATGTGGAAGACTTTGATTGCAGAGTGCAGGCTTGTGTCACCAAAGAACAATTAAATGATTATTTAAGGGAGGATGGAGTTTTTTTTCCAATAGATCCTGGAGCAAATGCAGCAATAGGTGGTATGGCATCAACATCAGCATCAGGAACTATGGCTGTAAAATATGGGACAATGAAAACTGTAATAACTGGTCTTACAGTAGTACTTCCTAATGGTGATATTATAAAAACTGGAAGTAGAACAAAAAAAACTTCTGCTGGTTATAACCTGACTAATTTATTCATCGGTTCAGAGGGAACACTTGGAATAATTACAGAGATACAATTGAGATTATCTCCAATCCCAGAAAGTATTATGAGTGCAGTTTGTCATTTTCAGTCTTTAGAGGATGCAGTTCAAGCAGCACAACAAGTTATTCAATATGGTGTACCGATAGCCCGAATTGAAATGCTTAATAAAGAACAAATGGATATAAGTATTAATTATTCAAAGTTAAAAGACATGAAAGTTTTACCAACATTATTTTTTGAATTTCACGGATCAGAGTCGTCTAATAAAGAAAATATCAAAATAGTTGAAGAAATATCTAAAGAGAATAAAGGAAGCGCCTTTAAATGGGCGAAAGATTTAGAAGAAAGAAATAAATTATGGCAAGCTCGTTGGGATATATATTATTCTGTGAAAGCATTAATTAAAAACGGAAGAGTTTATTCTACAGATGTATGTCTTCCAATTTCAAAAATAGTTGAGTGTGTGAAATTTGCAGAGGATGTCACAAAAAAATTTGGTCTTAGAGCTCCAATGGTTGGCCACTTAGGTGACGGAAATTTTCATGTCGTTTTGCCTTATGATCCACAAAAAAAAGAGACCTATAAAAAGATAAGAGAGTTTAGTGATTTACTAATTAAAAAAACGTTGGAATTAAATGGAACAATCACTGGAGAGCACGGGATAGGTCTTCATAAAAAAGAATATCTTATAAAAGAACATGGAGACAATATTCCAATTATGAAATCTATAAAAAGAACACTTGACCCAAACAATATAATGAACCCGGGTAAAATTTTCGATTTGAATTAAAATCAAAATGAAAAAAGTTCTTGTAACTAGAAAATTATTGAGATCTTGCGAGGATAAAGCTTCTAAATTATTTAATCCTCATTTTAACTCAAATGATGAATTATATTCTCAAAAAAAACTAATTGAATTATCAAAAGGCTGTGATGGTATTCTGTCATCACTTACAGATAAAATAGATAAGGAAACTATCGAGAAACTTCCTGAAACAGTAAAGATAATATCTAATTTTGCTGTTGGTTTTGGAAATATTGATATCGAGGCAGCAAAAAAAAGAAATATAATAGTTACTAATACACCTGATGTTTTAACCGATGCTACCGCCGAAATTGCTATGTTATTAATTCTTGGCGCATGCAGAAGAGCAAGTGAAGGAATAGATTGGGTCAAAAAAGAAAACTGGAAATGGTCAGCAGATTTTTTAATTGGTAAGCAACTCACAGGATCGAGACTTGGTATTCTAGGTATGGGTAGAATTGGAAGAGCCTTAGCAAAAATAGCAAAAAGTTTTGGTATGGAAATACATTATAGAAATAGAACTAAATTAAGTAACGATAAAGAAATTGGGGCAACTTTTCATGACAATATTAAAAGTCTATTTTCTGTTTCAGATGTATTATCAATTTGTTGTCCGGCTACAAAAGAAACTAAAGACATAATTAATAAAGAAACTTTGGAGTATTTTCCAACCGGTGCAATTATAACAAATGTTGCAAGGGGAGACATGATAGATGACGAAGCCATGGTTCAAGCTTTGGTAAGTCGTAAAATTTACGCCATAGGATTGGATGTTTATAAAGGTGAGCCAAAAATTCATCCAGAATATCTAAAGCAACCTACTGCATTTATATTACCACATCTTGGTAGCGCGACTAAAAAAACCAGAACTGCAATGGCAGACCTTGCTATTGATAACATTGATGAGTATTTCAAAACAGGAATGGCTAAAAATAAAGTTAATTAGCACAATCACAAATTGAATCGTTCAAAACTTTATTAATTCTGCTCGAGACTCTCAAATCTATTTGTGCTTAAATAATTCAACTAGTTAATTAACTAAGGGAGACAAATATGTCAAAAAAAGAAAAAACGCTGAAGAGAGTTAAAACTCCTTCTAGACGTAAGTTCTTTAAAGCAGCAGCAGCAACTGGTGCAGCAGCGGCAGCAACTATAGCAATGCCGAATGTAGCATTTGGTGCTCCTAAAACTTTAAAGATGCAAGCAGCTTGGCCTTCTGGAGCTAATATATTCTTCGAAATGGCTGGCGACTTTGCAAAAATGGTAGGCGACATGTCTAATGGTGAATTGAAGATTGATCTTCAACCAGTTGGAGCTGTTGTTAAAACATCTGAAATCGGTCAAGCGGTAAGTTCAGGAGTTCTTGATATGGGACACTGGGTAACTGCATACTGGTACGGAAAAAATCCAGCAGCATCATTGTTTGGAACAGGACCTTCGTACGGAATGTCATCTCAAGAAGTTATGGGATGGATTGAGTACGGTGGAGGAAGAAAACTTTACGAAGAAACTCTTTCTAAAGTTGGCTTCAACTATGTTGGTCTTTTCCATATGCCAATGCCAGCACAGCCATTTGGTTGGTTCAAAAAGAACGTAACTAAAGTGTCTGATGTTAAAGGTATGAAATATAGAACAGTTGGTCTAGCGACTAACGTATTAACAGCTATGGGAATGGTTGTAAGACAACTTCCAGGTGGAGAAATTCAGCCAGCAATGAAAACTGGTTTGATCGAAGCTGCGGAGTTTAACAACCCAACATCAGACTCACAGTTTGGTATGCAAGACGTATCTAAGCATTATCACTTAGGTAGCTTCCACCAATCTCAAGAGATGTTTGAAATTCCTGTGAACACAAAAAACATTTAATGGATTAAGCCCACAACACCAGGCTATTCTAAAAAATGCTGCGGCCGCTGCGAATACAGACAACTACTTTAAAGCATTAGTGAGATACTCAGCTGACTTATCTAAATTGATGAACCAACATAAAGTTAATGTTTATCAAACTTCAGATGAAATCTTAGCTCAACAATTAAAAGGATGGGACAAAGTTATAGGTGACTTTGTTAAAAAAGATGCATTCTTTGCTAAAATTGTTGCTTCTCAAAAAGCTTACGCTAAAAGAGTTATGAAGTACCTACTCATGAATCAGCCAAATTATAAATTGGCTTACGAAAATGAGTTCGGTAATATAGCTAAAGTTAAAATTTAGTAGCTTTTAAAAAATTAAAGGGGGCTTTTTGTAGCCCCCTTTTTTTATGGAAATTTAAATTTAATTGGACTAACATTAACTATGAGGGAATTTATCGTTTTCGCAGATCATCTAAGCACATCAGTTGGTAAGGCTTTTTCGTGGTGCATAGTTATTTTGATGGGAGGAACTTGCTATGAAGTTATAATGGCATATGCTTTTAATGCACCAACGCTATGGAATTTTGATTTTAGTTTACAAATGTACGGTGCAATATTCATGATGGCGGGAGCCTACACTTTATCTACCGAAGCTCATGTAAGAGGAGACGTAATTTACAGATTATTTAAACCCAGAACTCAAGGGTATATAGATCTAGTTTTATATTTTATCTTTTTCTTTCCAGGTGTATTTGCTTTAGCATTTTATGGATATGAATACGCAGCTTTAGCATGGAAAATAAAAGAAACTAGTTGGAATAGCCCAGCACAAATACAAATTTATATGGCAAAATCTTTAATACCTGCAGCAGGTGTTCTATTGATTATTCAAGGAATTAGTGAAGTTTTTAGATCAATCATTTGTATAAAAACAGGTCACTGGCCAGCAAGAATGGTTGTTGCAGAAGAAACAGAAAAAATATTAATGAGAACTTCACAAGACGAGGATCAAAAAGATGTTATTTAGTTTAACAAATCCAGAAATAGCTATTCTTATGATGGCAATATTTCTTTTTGCCGTACTTTTAGGATTTCCTATTGCATTTACTTTAATGGCAATGGGTGTGGGGTTTGGTTATTACGCTTACTATGATCCAACAAGAATGGAACACCTATTAGATAATAGGATATTTCAATTATTTGTACAAAACACCTACACTGTAATGGATAACACCGTTCTTACAGCTGTCCCTTTGTTTTTGTTTATGGGTTACCTTGTTGAAAGAGCTGGAATTGTTTCAAGATTATTCTTTGCTATTCGTTTAGCATCTCATGGGTTACCGGCATCTATGGCAGTGGCAGCTTTGATTACTTGTGCTCTATTTTCTACAGCTACTGGAATTATCGGAGCTGTTGTTACTTTAATGGGGCTTTTAGCTTGGCCAGCAATGATAAAAGCAGGCTATGACAAAAAATTTGCGTCTGGTGTTATTTGTTCTGGTGGATGTCTTGGAATATTAATACCTCCAAGTATTATGCTTATAGTTTATTCAGTTATTGCTCAGCTATCGCCTTTAAGATTATTTGCTGCTGCAATATTGCCGGGGATAATGCTTGCAGGATTATATATCTTGTATGCTGTCACAAGAGCATATTTAAATCCCTCAATTGCTCCCAAACCACCTGCGGAAGATATACCGCCTCGTTCAGTTATTTTAAAAGAGGTTTTGGTTTCATTTCTTCCATTATTTTCATTAATAATATTGGTGCTAGGAACTATTCTTGGAGGTCTTGCAACTCCAGCCGAGGCAGCAGCTGTAGGAGCATTTGGCGCTTTAGTGCTATCTTATTTTTACAAAACCTTAAAATGGAAAAATTTCAAAGAGTCAGTTTTTTTAACTGCTAAAACTACTGCAATGATTATGTGGTTATTTATCGGATCTTGGACGTTTGCATCTGTATTTTCTTACCTAGGTGGTCATGAAGTATTTGAACATTTTTTTAAATCAATGAATTTACAGCCTTGGCAATTTTTAATCATTACCCAAATAATTATTTTCCTTCTCGGATGGCCTTTAGAGTGGACTGAGATATTAATCATATTTGTACCAATATTTTTACCTCTTGTAGAATTTTTTGGAGTAAACCCTTACTTTTTTGCAATGCTAATAGCCTTGAACCTCCAAACCTCTTTTTTAACGCCGCCCATGGCCATGTCCGCTTATTACTTAAAAGGAGTACAAACTAAAAATGTAGAATTGTTAGAAATTTTTAGTGGCATTATGCCATTCTTGTTGATTGTCATTTTTGCAATGTTTCTAATGTACATGTTTCCTGGTATTGCACTTTGGTTGCCCGACTTACTTTTTGCAAACTAAATCTAAATTATGAGCAAAATCTTTTCAATGACAGCTATTGAGTTAGCTGAAAAATTAAAAAGTGGTGAGATTTCATGTGTTGATGCTTGTAAAGAGTATATAGGCAGAATAGATAAATTTGAAAAAGATGTTAAAGCTTGGGCCTTCTTTGATAAAAAACTTCTTCTAGAGAAAGCAGAAGAAAAAGATGAGTATAGAAAATCAGGCAAACCTTTAGGACCACTTCATGGATTACCAATAGGGATAAAAGATATTATTGGAACGCAAGATATGCCAACAGAATGCGGAACTGTATTAAGAAAAGGTATGTCAGAAAGTGCAGACGCTGAGGTAGTTAATTTATTAAAAATTTCAGGTGCAATAATCATGGGCAAAACAGTTACGACTGAACTTGCTTACTTTGATCCTGGCAAAACAACTAATCCACACGATAAAACTAGAACGCCAGGTGGATCTTCAAGTGGATCAGCAGCTGTTGTTGCAGCACACATGGCACCATTATCTTTAGGGACACAAACCAAAGGTTCAATTATTCGACCAGCTTCATATTGTGGTGTCGTAGGCTACAAACCTTCATTTGGTTTAATATCAAGAAATGGAGTTTTAAAGCAGTCATCAAAACTTGATCATGTAGGAGTTTTTGGCAAAAGTGTTGAAGATGTAGCTTTGATTACAAAATCTCTTATTAAAAAAGATTTATACGATAAAGATACAGTTCACTACTCAGCAGAAAAAATGTTGGAAGAATGTAGAAAAGGTCCTCACTTTGATCCTAAATTTATATTCTATAAAACCTCTAATTGGAAAAATATAGACAAAGAATCACAAAAAGCTTTTCAATTTTTAATAAAAAAACTAAAAAAACATATAGAAGTATTTGATGAACCATCTTATTTTAAAGATATACATAAGTTTCAACAAGTGGTTCACGAAACTGACATGGCGAATAGTTTTCAAAAGTATTATAAAAATTCAAAAAATAAATTAGGAAAAAAACTTGTAGAAGCTATAGAACGCGGGAATAAATATTCTGCTGGCCAATATACTGAAGCAAAAGATTTTATGGAGCAAAGCTATAGATCTTATAGTGAAGTTTTTGATGATTATCATGGAGTAATTACACCAGCGTCTACTGGTGTAGCAGATAAAGGATTGAAATTTACTGGGAGTCCCGAGTTCTGTACTATCTGGACGTATATGGGTTTACCATCAGTATCACTACCTTTACTTACAGGTGAAAATAATTTACCATTAGGAGTTCAGCTAGTTGGCAATAAACTTGATGATTTAAGATTTTTAGGGGTTGCAAATTGGTTAGAACAAAAGTGTAAGGATAAAGAAAATGAATAAATTAACAAGTATAGTTGGATGTTCTATAGCAATTGCCTTCTTGATTGGATTGGCTACCACATTAACAAGATCAATGATGATTGGCTTTACCGACGTTCTTCCAGTTTATATTCTTATGGGCTTGGTAATATGCATGATGATTTATGAAGCCTTCTTCCAAAAAAAATAAAACATCTTTTTTTCCATTTATTTTACTTTTGATACAGCCAATTTTTATGGCAAGTAATTTAGCCATTGCTAGAGGGGCAGTTCCATTTGTTCCACCAGTTTCTTTAGGGTTTTGGAGGTGGACACTTGTATTTATTTTATTATTGCCATTTTTTTACCAACCAATAAGAAAAAATTTTAAACATTTAAAGTCAGAGTTTTTTAAACTCTTTTTTTTAGGTTTTACCGGATGTTGTCTGTGTAGCATATTCCCGTACGTTGCAGGAAAAACTACAACTGTTTTAAACATGTCACTTATTTATACTTCTTCTTCAATTTTTATAGTTATTTTATCCACCTTTTTTTACAAAGAAAAAATTAATTTAGTTCAAAGCATTGGTTTTTTATTAGCATTTGTTGGAGTATTAGTTGTAATTTCAAATGGAAAATTATCTACCTTGTTAAATTTAAATTTTGTTGAAGGAGATATTTGGATCTTAGGTGCAGCTATATCATGGGCTTTATATTCAGTTTATGTTTTACATTGGAAATCTAAATTTAATCTTTTTACAAAATTTACACTAATAGCTTTTTTTGGTTCTCTCTCTTTATTTCCTTTCTACCTTTATGAAGTATTTTATTTAGGAGATAAATTGAATTTGGAGCTTATACCCATCCTATGGATTATAATTGCAGCAATATCCCCAGGTATAATAGCTTTTATTCTTTATAGTAAAATCCAAAAGTATTTAGGGGCATCAATTACAGGGTTTACATTATACTTATTCGTTGTTTATGGAGCATTTTATGGAATATTTTTCTTTAACGAAGAACTTTTTATGTCTCATTATTTAGGTGGCGCATTAGTTTTACTTGGGGTGTATTTTGCAAAGAAAACTTAAATATATGCTTACTACAGCAACTATAATTATTTTATGTTACTTACTGATAATAATTTTTGTATTTTTTTACCAAAGAAATCTACTTTATCATCCATCTGAAAATAATTACACCTCAGAGAAAATAAATTTTTCGTATGAAGAGGTTTTTATTCCTACTTCTGACGGTAAAAAATTAAAAGCTTGGTTTCATAAAAAAAATACAAAACAAAAAAAAACTTTATTATTTTTTCATGGTAATGCTGGAAACTTAAGTAACAGAATATATAAACTAAATTTGATTAAAAATTTTGACATAAATTTTTTAATAGTAGCTTATCGTGGATTTAGTGGTAATGAAGGTAGCCCAACAGAGGAAGGTTTGTACCAGGATGCAAGATCAGCTTTAGACTGGTTAAATAAACAAGAAATTAAGGATGAACAAATTATTATTTATGGAGAGTCACTTGGCACTGGCGTTTCTGCTGAAATTGCACAAAATAAAAATTTTGCTGGGGTTATTTTAGAATCTCCTTTCACATCAATGGTTGATGCCGGCAAACATTATTATTTTTATCTGCCAGTTTCTTTTTTACTTAAAGATAGATACGAAACTATAAAAAAGTTAAAAAATATTAGAATTCCAATTTTAGTTATGCACGGGAAAAAAGATAAAATAGTTCCATTTAATATGGGTAAAAAAGTTTTTTTAGAAGCTAATGAGCCTAAATACTCGTATTTTCCTAAAGAAGACGATCACATGATGGAATATAATGAAAATTTATTAGAAGCTTTAAATAAATTCTTAAAATCAATATAACCAATTTCTCTTTTTTGGATATTTTCTTTTTAAAATTATTTTATTTATAAAAATTGACATTAGAATTATGGCTATTGTACCAAATATTACTGGAAACAATATGTACTCGAAAGATACGTCTGTAAATAAAACTACTATTGGATTTGATGCAGCAGGAGGATGCATAATTTTTAAGTAAACCATTAGTGCTACAGCAACACCAACTGATAAACCAAGTGAATAAAACGAAAATCCGATAGTCTCATTAAAAATAATTCCAACTAAAACTGAAACCAAATGACCCCAAAAAATATTTTTTGGCTGAGCTGTCTCTAAATCGTAAAGAGCAAAAACAAGAAAAACAGTTGCTCCAAATGAAAACATTAACCATACTCCAGCTGAAGTTCTTAAAGTTAGAAAAGCGAGAATACCTATAACTATTGCAGCAGATATTCCAGATATTAAAGGTTCAAAATTTTTTTTTATTTTCATTTATTATTAACTAATATTTTTGAAAAATTATTTGAACTAAATGGATGAAGGTCAGAATCTTTTTCACCCATTCCAATTGCAATAATTGGTAGGCTAAATTTTTTACTTATTGCTAATAAAATTCCACCTTTCGCAGAAGTATCCATCTTAGTAATAATTAAGCCTGTTAAGTTAGAAATTTTTTTAAATTCCTCAACTTGATTTATTGCATTTTGACCTGTTGTTGCATCTAAAACTAAAATAGTTTCATGTGGATATTCAGGATTTATTTTTTTTAAAACTGTAAATATTTTCTTATATTCTTCCATAAGATTTTTTTTATTTTGTAATCTTCCTGCCGTATCAATAAATGCTATATCTAATTTATTTTCTTCTGCAAATTTTGCAGTTTTATATCCAACAGATGCAGGATCTGTTCCTAAATCAGATTTAATAAACTCTGCCCCAATTTTTTTGGACCAAAGCTCGAGTTGATCAATCGCTGCAGCCCTGAAAGTATCTGCAGCACCAAAAACTATTTTTTTTCCATTATCTTTAAATAGCCTGCCTAATTTACCAATCGTAGTAGTCTTTCCAACCCCATTTACTCCAGCAACAACTATTATTGATGGCGAATTCTTATTAAGATCATCAAATTTTCGTTCGTGCGGTTCTAATATTTTAGATATTTGATTTCCTAAAAATTCAAATATTTCTTTTTCATCTTTAATTTCTTTACCAATTTTTTCTTTTTTGAATTTCTCCTTCAGCTCGGAAGCTATTTCTGTTCCTACATCTGACTCAATTAATAGTTCTTCAAATTTATCAAGTAAGTTATCATCTATCTTTTTTTTGCTGAATAATTTACTAAAATTTAAATTTTCAAAAAATTTCATTAAATTTTTAGATTAATTTTTTTAATATCAGAAACTGGCCCCGTCATAAATATTTCATCTTTATAATCAATTTGAAGATTACCATCTTTAAAATGTATTATCGAATTTTCGCCAACTAGCCCTTTTTTAGATGCCGCAACTGCTGTAGCGCAGGCTGCTGTACCACATGCCTTTGTAAGTCCAGCTCCTCTTTCCCAAACATTAACTTTAATATTTTTTTTATCCAAAACCTGTGCAAAAGTTACATTTATTCTCTCTGGAAAAAATTTATAATTTTCCACCCTACTACCTAATTCTTTAATATCAATGCTTGTACATTCATCTACAAAATAAATTATATGTGGATTTCCTACATTTACACAGAAACCAAGCCCATAATCTTTTTCTAAAAAATCAATAATAACTTCTTGTGTATTCATTTTTTGGCTTAAAGGAATTTCATTCCAATTAAATTTAGGTTTACCCATATTGATTTTTACATTTTTTTCACTGACTATCTCAGCAAACAAAGCTCTTTCATTAGTTTTTATTTTAATTCTTTTTTCTTTGTTTTCTTGTGAAATCAAATATGCAATACATCTTACACCATTTCCACAAGCAGAAACTTCAATTCCATCAGAATTGAAAATTTTTATTGGATATTCTTTACCATCATTTTTTTCAATAGTAATTAACTGGTCAAACGGGATAGCCTTTTTATTTGATAGGTTAGTGATTTTATTTTTATCTAATTCAAAATTATCCAATCTTCTATCAATAATTATAAAATTATTTCCGAGACCATCCATTCTGTAAGCGTTAATTTGTGCCATAAATTGATTAGTATCTTTATTCATTGACTTTTAAAACCCTTAATTGTAGCTTCTCTTCACTTCCGCAAATGTTAGATTTTGCGGTGCCTTTAGAAATAAAGGGATCGACACTAGTCAGCGAGGGTTCGCCCACTAGTGCGATAGGTGTTGGAAAAAAGAAAAATGTTTGAAAATTTGACAAATAAATTAGAAGGGATCTTTAAAAAATTAAAGAAAGCTCCTTCATTAAGTGAGGCACAGGTCGAAACTGGCCTTAAAGAAATTAGACAGGCTTTACTGGCCGCCGATGTAGCTTTACCTGT
This sequence comes from uncultured Pelagibacteraceae bacterium, assembly GCA_902578115.1. GTDB lineage: Bacteria > Pseudomonadota > Alphaproteobacteria > Pelagibacterales > Pelagibacteraceae > Anoxypelagibacter. The sequence continues at coordinate 136,431 of CACHBR010000003.1, forward strand.
AGTTAAAAAATTTATCGAAGATATTAAACCAAAAGCAATTGGCCAAGAAATTATTAGATCAACATCACCTGGCCAAATGTTAGTGAAGATAGTTTATGATCAATTAGTAGAGGTATTAGGCGGTAAAACTGAAGAAATAAATTTAAAGGCTGTACCCCCAGCCTCTATCCTTTTAGTTGGTTTACAAGGATCTGGTAAAACTACCACAGCAGTTAAATTAGCAAAAAATCTTGAAAAAAGTCTAAATAAAAAAATCCTACTTGTAAGCTTGGATATTTATAGGCCAGCCGCACAAGAACAATTAAAAGTCCTTTGTGAAAAAAATAGTTTAAATGTACTTCCTATAATAAAAGATCAAGTACCACTTGATATTGCCCAAAGAGCTTTAAACGCAGCTAATCTTGCTGGAACAGACGTCATAATTTTTGATACAGCAGGTCGAACTCAAATAGACTTAAGCATGATGTCAGAAATTAAAAATATCAAAGACGCAGTTAAACCTGTTGAAACAATGCTTGTAGCAGACTCTTTAACAGGTCAAATCGCTGTAAATCTTGCCTCAGAATTTGATAAAGCAGTAAATTTAACGAGTATAATTTTAACTAGAGTCGACGGAGATGGTCGTGGTGGTGCTGCTTTAAGTATGAAGCAAACTACTGGAAAACCTATAAAATTTCTTGGTGTTGGTGAAAAGATAGCTGATCTTGAGTCTTTTCATCCTGACAGGTTGGCAAACAGAATTCTTGGAATGGGAGATATCGTTTCTCTTGTAGAAAAAGCTTCTCAAGACCTTGATGAAGAAAAAATAAAATTAACTGAAGAAAAAATTAAAAAAGGAAATTTTACCTTTGATGACTACCTACTTCAATTAAGGCAAATGAAAAAAATGGGTGGTATGGAAGGGGTGCTTTCTCTTTTACCTGGTGTTGGTAAAGTAAAAGAGCAAATGCAAAATGCAAATATTGATGAAAAATTATTATCTTCTAATGAGGCAATAATTTTATCAATGACAAAAAAGGAAAGATCAAATCCTGATATTATAAGTGGATCAAGAAGAAAGAGAATTTCTTTAGGATCCGGAACTGATGTGCAAACGATAAATAGATTGCTTAAACAGTTTAAAATGATGTCTAAAATGATGAAAAAGATGTCAAAAGGAGGCGGACCACAAAATGGAATGCCACCTGAACTTTTTAATCAACTGAAATAAAGAAAGGGAAGAATGTTAAAAATAAGACTATCAATGATTGGTGCAAAAAAAAGACCAATTTATAAAATTGTAATCGCAGACAGTAGATTTCCGCGAGACGGGAGATTTATTGAAAAGGTTGGATTATTCAATCCACTATTGCCTAAAGAAAAAAAGGAAAGGATTACAATTGAGGCTGAGAGGGTTAAACATTGGATTAGTAAAGGTGCAAAACCAACTTTAAGAGTATCTAGAATTCTTGGTGAAGCTCAAATTATGCCGATGCCTAAACCAGGAAAT